>DATHPP010000369.1:0-33176 GCA_035483795.1 Tepidisphaeraceae bacterium
GGCCGACGGGGACAGAATAATCAACCTGAAAATCCCCGGCTGCCGTCCCAGCTTCAGCCCCGACGGCAAGCACATTGCATGGGGATCCGAGGATCACGAACTGGATACCGCGCCGATTGATACAGATGCGGAAAACCCGAAGGTCGGGCCGCGCGAGCTTCGCGTACGCGACGCGAAGAACAAGATCTATCACATCGCCTGGGCGCCGGACGGCAAGTATGTGGCCTTCAGCCGCGGACCCGACGGCGAAGGGGACCTGAGCAAGACGGGAACGTTCCAGGCGGCGTGCGAGATCATCGGCGTCTACGCGACGCACTGGGACCTGTACGCCGTGCCCGCGGACGCGGCTGTGATTGACCTTAATGCCCCAAGCGAAGGCACCGTCCTCCAGCTCACCCATACCGGCGACAGCAACAAGGAACCGTTCTGGTTCCGCAGCAACCCATCGAGCAAGGAGTAATCGTGCGCGGTGTGAAGAAGCCTTGCGAGATCGTGTGGTACAGCGCGCTTGGGAGGGCGAGGCTCCTGCCGAGCCGTGTTTTCGCCCGCGGGAACAGACGGCTCGGCGGGAGCCTCGCCCTCCCGGTCGTGGCACTGGGCCTGCTCGCGCTGGCGGGGTGTGACAAGGCAACCTCCGAATCACCGGAATCCACGACTCCCGAAACGGTCGTCACCAAATCCGGCGTCAACATGATTTCGCTGCCCGGTGGCACATTCACGATGGGCACCAGCGAAGGAACGCCCGAGGAAGGCCCGCCGCACAAAGTCACGCTCAGCCCGTTCCTCATGGACAAGTTTGAGGTGACGCACGAGCTGTTCGCCAAGGTACAGCTTCCGGATCCTTCGCACTGGCAGGACAACCCCAAAACGCCGGTCGAACGGGTACGGTGGCGGGACGCCAAGACGTATTGCAACGAGCGATCGCGGCTGGAGGGGTTGACGCCCTGCTACAACGAGAAGACGCCGGAATGGGATTGCGATTATTCCGCGAGCGGCTACCGCCTGCCGACCGAGGCGGAATGGGAATATGCCGCCCGCGCCGGTTCGGAAACTCCCTACGATTTCGGTTCCGCCGACAAGCTCCGGCAGTACGCGTGGTTCTCGGAAAACTCTGACCAGCAGACCCACCCCGTCGGCCAGAAGAAGCCCAACGCCTGGGGCCTGTGCGACATGTACGGCAACGTCTCGGAATGGTGCGAGGACGTCTACAGCCCGACGTATTACAAGGAAAGTCCGGAGAAAGACCCGACCGGTCCGCCGAACCCCGGACATGACGTGAAGCGGGTGATGCGCGGCGGGAACTGGAGCGCCGGGCCCGATGCCTGCCGGGCGACTTACCGGCAGGGTCAGCGGACCGGCAACACCGACGCCTGCTTCGCCACCGATTTCTGCGGGTTCCGCTGCGTTCGCCGGGCGGCGCCTGCGGAAATCGCCGCGATGCAGTCGAGCAAGTCCGCCCAGCCCGCCTCCTGATAGCCGATGCTCTTCCACACCTGGCCTTTCCTGCCATTCATGCTCGTCGTGCTGCCGGGCTATTACCTGCTGCGGCGGACATCGCTTTGGGTCCCATGGTTGCTCGCAGCGTCATACTTCTTCTACGCCTGGTGGAATCCCTACTACCTCCTGCTGGTCGTCTACTCGACCCTGCTCGACTACCTGCTGGTCACCTTCATGGACCACTGCCCGCGCATCTCGAGGGGTTCAGAGGTTTTGCCTCCTCTGCCTCCGGCCTTCGGCTCTGAGGCTCAGGCTCGAAGAGGAGAGGGCAGGGGTGAGGGCGATTCCGAGGCGCGCGGGATTCTTCATCGCGCAATTCACGGCCCCAAGGATCCCCTGCTCAGACTCACCTTCGTCATCGCAACCGGACTCGGTTTGCTGCTGATCGCCGGCGCCATCGCCGGACCGCAAACTCTGCGTCCCACCTGCGCCGTCTTCGCCGCGCTGATTTTGCTCATGGCGATTGGCGCGCGTCTGGCCAGCCGTCGAATCTGGCTCCTGGTGAGCCTCGTCAATAACCTCGCTCTGCTCCTGTTCTTCAAATACGCGCGCTTCGTCATCCAAAACCTCGACCAGGTATTCGCCTGGATGCACCTGGCGATCCGCTTCCCCGATCCTTCGCGCCTGATGCCGGAGGGGTTTTCCTACATCCTGCCGGTTGGCATTTCGTTCTTCACGTTCCAGTCGATGAGCTACACGATCGACTTTTACCTGGGCAAGATTCCGCGCGAGCGGAACCTGCTACGGTTTGCGACGTTCGTCTGTTTTTTCCCACAACTCATGGCCGGGCCGATCGAGCGCGCCAGCCAGATGCTCCCGCAGTTTCAGCAGGCGCCGCCGTTCCGCATCGAAAACCTTTCCGACGGTGCGTCGCTCTTCCTTGTCGGCCTCTTCAAGAAGCGTGCACTGGCAGATTTTTTGGCGATTTATGTGGACCGCGTCTACGACAATCCCGGTGTCTTCCCCGCGAGCATGCTGGCGATGGCGACCTTCGCGTTCGCCTGGCAAATCTACTTCGATTTCAGCGGGTACACCGACATGGCCCGGGGCCTGGCGCGGATGCTGGGCTTCGACCTGGTCCTCAACTTCAACAACCCGTATCTGGCCGCGGGATTGGGCGAGTTCTGGCAGCGGTGGCACATCAGCCTGTCCACCTGGTTCCGCGACTACCTTTACATTCCGCTGGGCGGCAATCGGCGCGGCTCGGTGGCCACGTATCGCAACCTGCTGGTGACGTTCGTGATCTCGGGAATCTGGCACGGCGCCGCCTGGACGTTTGTCATCTGGGGACTGCTGCATGCCGGCGGGATCATGCTTACCCGCCAGCTCGAACGCTCGCAGTTCTACCGCGAGCGAGTTCCCCGGCTGCTCAAGCAGGCGTGGGTGTTTTTGTTCGTCTGTTTCGCCTGGATTTTCTTCCGGGCCGGCTCGATGTCGGACGTGCGGCTGATCGTGGGCCGGCTGCTGACCGCCGCCTGGTCCAGTCCGCACGTGCCGGCGCTGATGCTTGCGCTGGTGCTGCTGATCTGGCTTTACCAGTTGCTCTGCGAATCGCGGCTGCGGGAAATGCTGCGGTTCTCCCCGGTGCGGGTGGGGCTGGCGAGTCTCATGCTGCTGTATCTGAGCCTCTGCTCCGGGAATTCCGGTGCGTTCATCTACTTCCAGTTTTGAGATGACAACGGCCGTCGCCGAAAATCTTCCGCCCCCAGCGCCGCCGGGACCGGTGAGTGCGCGCCCCTTCACCTTCGGTCCCAGCGAGCTGCGGCTCAAGCCCCGCGAGTGGTTGATTGTGCTGGCAATCGTGCTCGCCTGGTTCGTGCTGGTCCCGCGCATGTGGAAGGCCCGCGAGCCGTTTCCCACCGGACCGGACTACCGCATCCCCTATTCGCTTAGCAAGGACTATTGGCTCTACCAGCGCCGGCTCGAGCAGCTTGCCGATCGCAACGTCGTTGCGGTACTGGGCGATTCGGTGGTGTGGGGTGAATACGTCCGCCCCGACGGCACGCTCTCGCATTTTCTCAACCGGCAATCCCATGGGACAACAAGCTTTGCCAACTGCGGCGTCAACGGGTTGTTTCCGCTGGCGATGGAGGGGTTGGTCGAACACTTTGGCTCCGCCTTGCGGGACAGAAAAGTGATCGTGCACTGCAACGTCCTGTGGATGACCAGCCCGCAGGCCGACCTGAGCGCCGCCAGCGCCCAGCCTTTCAACCACGCGGGCCTCGTTCCGCAGAGTTTTGGCCGCATCCCCAGCTACCGCGCCGACGCCGCCACACGATTGAGCAACCTCCTTTCCCAGCACGTGGGTTATTTCGCCTGGTCGGATCATTTGCAGACGGCTTACTACGACCAGCGGAGCCTGCCACAATGGACTCTGGAGGATGAGGGGAACGATCCGCCGAGCTATCCGAATGCCTGGCGGAATCCGTTTTCGCCCATCGAGGCGGGCATCCCGACCGAGCCCGCCATCGACCCGCAGCGCGGCCCGCGAAGCGCCCGTCACAAACCCTGGAATGCAGGCGGCGGCGAACCGGTCGATTTCGACTGGGTCAAGCTGAATTCGTCGTTGCAATGGCAGGCATTCCGCCGCACACTGCTGCTGTTGCGATCGCGAGACAACGACGTCCTGGTGATCCTCGGTCCGTTCAACCGCCACATGATCGCCGCCGATCAGCAACCTAGTTTTCAGGCGATGAACGATCAGATCGCCCGCTGGCTGCATGAAAGCCAGTTCGCGCTGGTTTCGCCCCGGGCGCTGGCGACTGAACTCTACGCCGACGCCAGCCATCCGCTGACGGCGGGATACTCTTACCTTGCCACCGAGCTCCTTGACGACCCGGTTTTCCGGCGCTGGCTGGATGGCCAAAAGTTACGGATGGAATTGCCGCGCGCAGCGCCGTCACGGTAGAGTTGCCAGAGGAAGAGCTTGCCGCCCGGCGCGATCGGCGCACGGGAAACTGGGAACGTTATGAATCCCGAATTTATGCGCGAGGCGATTCGCCTCTCGATTGAGGCGGGTGAATGGGGTGAATCGGCCAATCGTAGCTGCCATCGATCGACTATCGACAGAGGGTATGCTTGGCGGGGTTAACCGGAGCCCGAGATGGAAGCAACGGACGCCGATTCAGGAGTCGTGGTCGGACACATTCAAACGGACACTTTTTGCGAATCCTGCGGCTACAACCTGCATACACAGGTGGTGCGGCGTGATCCGCGGCTGGAGATTTTGATTTGTCGCTGTCCCGAGTGCGGCCGCTGGACCGCCGCGGGCAAGTCCACCGCCCGCCAGGTCTGGCTCAATCGGTTTGGGACGGGGTTGCTGATGCTGTGGATGGGTTTCCTGTTTGTCGCCTTTGGGTTCCTGTCGCTGTTTCTGGGCGTGGCTAACTACGGCAACATGATGAGCCGGATGACTTTCGCGCAGCTTCCGGCGACGCCATCCAATCCTTATCCCGGATATCATCGCGTGATGGCGCCTCCGCCGGTCACCGAGCGGGAGATTTCCCGCCAACGGTTCGAGGATGCGATGATGGCGTTTGTGATGGCGACGTTGGGGCTCATCGCCGGCGTGCTGGCCGCACTGGCGTTCTGGCACGTGCACGGTTGGAGGCGGCTGGTCGCGCTGCTGCCGCCGCTGCTCGGATTCGCGGGAGGGTGGATTGCCGTGATCGATGACCAGGACGTGGAAACTTTTCGCGGCTGGGCGCTGAGCCGGTTGGGCCTTGGTCTGCTGTGGGAATGTGCCGCGGTGCTCCTCGGATTGTTCCTGGGCCGGCCGTTGGCACGGGCGGCGCTGCACATCCTGCTTCCGCCCAAAGGCCGCCAGCACCTGGCATTTCTCTGGACGACGGACGGGAAGACGCTCAAGATCACTTGACGCGCAGTGTCTCCAGATAGCGCCCGTGTTTACCGATCGCGCGGCGCTGGAGGAATTCGATCATCTGCTTGACGTAGGGGTTGACGCCGTTCAGCAAATCGAACTCTGCCATGGCGACCGCCATGGGACGCTTGCGGTTGAAGAGCCGGCGATACGCCTGCTCCAGGGCCTCGATGTCGGACTCGGAGTAGCTGGCCCGGCGGAGGCCGACCTTGTTGAGCCCGCGCACCATGTCGGCGCCGTCGACCTTGCAGAAAGGCGGTACATCGTAGTGAATACGGGAGAAGGCGCCGACGTACGAGCTTTCCCCCAGCGTCACGAAATGGTGGACGCCGACGCCGCCCATGACGGCGACGTAGTTCTCGCAGGAGACATGGCCCGCGAACATCACGTTGTTCGAGACGACGACGCCGTTCCCGATGATCGCGTCGTGGCCGATGTGGCAGTTGACCATGAAAAGCCCGTTGTCGCCGATGCGGGTGACGCCCCCGCCTTTTTCCGTGCCGGTGTGAATCGTCGCGGCCTCGCGGAACACGTTGGCGTTGCCGATGATCAGCTCCGTCGTCTCGCCCTTGAACTTTTTGTCCTGCGGCGCGGCGCCGATGACGGCGTTGGGAAAGAAGACGTTATCCTTGCCGATGGTGGTGCGGCCAAGGATGGTGACGTTGTTGAGCAGACGGCAGCCGCTGTCGATCTTCACTTCCGGCCCGATGACGCAGAAGGGGCCGACCTCCACGTCCTCGGCAATCTCGGCGTGCGGATCGATCACCGCGTGCGGCGAGATCTTGGGCATCTCATCCGAGAAGAAGCGGAAGGTGAACAGCGAAAGGAACCAGGGCGCGCGCCTTCCGCCCGCGGGGGCTTTGGCTTCCTTGGTCGCCTTGGGCGTCTCAGTTTTCATCAAAGTCACACGGGCTCCGCGTCGACGAGCATAAACTTGATATCGGCCTCACACGCCAGCTTTTCTTCGACAAATGCCTTGCAGCGAACGTGTCCGGTGCGGCTTTTCACGCGAACGGTCACCGCTTCCAGGATAAGCTGATCCCCCGGCACCACCGGTTGGCGCATTTTGACTTTATCCATGCTCAGGAGTACGGCCAGCTTACCGGTATGTTCCAGCTTCTGGCTCAGCAACAATCCGCCAAGCTGGGCCATGGCCTCGACGATCAACACGCCGGGCATGATCGGCGTGCCGGGATAATGGCCCTGAAAGAAGATGTCGTTGAACGTAACGTTTTTGATCCCAACGGCTTTCTGATCGCCCACGATCTCAATCACCCGGTCGACCAGCAGCATCGGATAGCGGTGCGGCAAAATGCGCTGGATGCGGCGGATGTCCATCTCCGCGTCCCGGTGGACCGAAATCTGACGATGAGTGTCCTGCTCCTGCTCGACCAGTCGTTTGGCCAGCAGGTGGTTGAGGGCGTGGCCGCTCTTGCAGGCAACGATTCTTCCCCTCAGCGGCCGGCCGATGAGAAACAGATCGCCGATCAGGTCCAGCACTTTGTGCCGGGCGCATTCGTCGGCAAAACGAAATTCGTTGTCAATCGGGCCATTCCCCGAGATCACCAGCAGATCACGCGGCGTAAGGTGCTGGCCCAGCCCGCGGGCGTGAAGCTCGCGCGCTTCCTCCTCGAACACAAATGTCCGCGCCGGCGCCAGCTGCGATACAAAGTCGTCGTCGCCCAGATGAAAGCTGATGACCTGCCGGCCGATGGGCGGCTTGGCCTCGAAATCGTAGATGACTTCCAATTTGTCGGTCGGTCCGGGTAGGGCGGCAAGCGTCGCGCCATCGGCGCTGACCTGCAACGGCTTGCGAATGATCAGCGGCCGGACCAACTCATCCTGCTCGACGACGCCGGCTTCTTGAATGGCCTGGACGAAAGGCTGACTGCTTCCGTCACCGCCGGGCAGCTCGCCAATGTTGCCTCCGGACACTTTGACGATCGCATTGTCAATTCCCAGGCCGGCCAGCGCCGCCATGCAGTGTTCGACCGTCTCGACGAAGAGGGTGCCGTTCTTCAGGCAAGTCCGGCGGGGGCGCCGCTGCACGTTGTAGACGTTCGCCGGAATTGTCGCGACCTTGCCATCCTGCTCCCGGACGAACGTGATGCCGCTGTCGGGCTCGGCGGGCGCGAACGTCACCGTCGCGGTCTCCCCGGAAAACAGCCCCGGCCCGCTCAGCGATGCCTCGTGCGATACTGTCTTTTGGCGTTCAGTTGGCAACGTCGACTCTGACCCTGACTCTATTGCAATGCTCGTTTCCCTTCAATCCAGCATCCACAAGTATAACGTATGGGTGATGAACTCTAAAGCCGGCAATGGCTCCCAAAATCATCGAAAGGGGGGTATTTCCCCCTCTCCCTCCGGGAGAGGGTTGGGGTGAGGGCCAAAGGAGAGGCGCCGCCGATTTCCCCTCACCCCGACCCTCTCCCGGAGGGAGAGGGGGAAGAAGCACTTTCTTGAGTGCGTTCGATGAACTGTTGCTCGGTCAATACCGACACCCCCAATTCCCTTGCCTTGTCCAATTTACTCCCGGCGTTGGCACCGGCGACGAGGAAGCTGGTTTTCTTGCTGACGCTGCCGGCCGCCCGGCCGCCCAGCTTCACAATCAGCTCCTCGATTTCCTGACGCCCGAATTTCTCCAGCGTCCCGGTAACGACGATCGTCTGGCCGGCCAGCGGGCCGGTGGGTTCTTTGGGCGCGACTTTCATCTTCGGGTCGATGCCGACCGCCTTGAGCTCGGCGACGACCTTCTTGCCCGCCTCGTTGTGAAAAAAATCGTGGACCGAATCAGCGATCGCGGGGCCGATCTCGTTCACCGCGGACAGGTCTTCACTGCTGGCCTTCATGAGGGCATCGAGCGAGCCGAAATTGCTGGCCAGAATGAGCGCGGTCCGGTTGCCCACGTGGCGAATGCCGATCGCCGCCAGCAGGCGATCGAGGCCGCGGTCCCGGCTGCCCTGGATGGAATCGACGACGTTCTGCGCGCTCTTCTCGCCCATGCGTTCCAGTTCCATGAGCCGCTCTTTGGTGATCCGGTGAAGGTCAGCGAAGGTTTTGACCAGCCCGTGATCGACGAGCTGGTCAATCAGCTTTTCGCCGACGTGCTCGATGTCCATCTGCCCGCGGCCGACGAAGAACTTGAGCTTCTCGCGGAACTGGGCCGGGCATTCTGGATTGACGCAGTAGAGCGCGACCTTGTCTTCTTCCTTCTCGACCTTTGAGCCGCACGAAGGGCAGCGCTTGGGCGCCTCGACAGGCTTTGCCCCCTTGGGCCGTTTCTCCGGCACCGCATGGACGACGTATGGAATCACCTCGCCGGCCTTTTCCAGCACGATCGTGTCCCCGATGTGCAGATCGAGATTGCGAATCTGCTCGATGTTGTGCAGCGTCGCGTTCTGCACCGTCGTGCCGGCGATGAACACCGGCTCGAGTCGCGCGACGGGAGTGAGCGTCCCGAGCTTGCCGACCTGCCATTCCACTTCCTTGAGCACCGTCTGCATCTGCTCGGCGGGATACTTGAACGCGATGACCCAGCGCGGCGCTTTGCTCGTCGCGCCCAGGCGCCGGCGCTGCTCGAACGAATCGACTTTCACGACCATGCCGTCGGTCTGGTAGGCGAGCTTGCCGCGGACACTCTTGAACGCTTCGATGCCGGCGATCACTTCGTCGATATCTTTGGCGAAACTGGTATGCTCGTTGACCGGAAGCCGCCATTTGTGCAGAAGCTTCAGCCACTCCCAATAACTATCCGTCTGCGGCGGCTCGACCTGGCCCAATCCGTGCGAGACGAACCGCAGCTTCCGCTGAGCGGTGATCTTGGGATCCAACTGCTTGAGCGCCCCGGTGGTGAGATTGCGCGGATTTTTGAACGTTTCCTCTCCCGCCGCTTCGCGCTGTTTATTGATCCGCTGGAACTCGGCGTTGGGCATGAAGATTTCGCCGCGCACTTCGAGAACGCGCGGAACCTTTCCGTCTTCGAGGCGCAGGGGAATCGAGCGGATGGTCCGGGCCTGGGCGGTGATGTCGTCGCCGCGGCGGCCATCGCCGCGCGTCGCCGCCAGCACCAGCAGCCCGTCCTCATAACGCAGCGTCGACGCCACGCCGTCGACCTTCGGCTCCATCACGTAGGACGGCGTCTCGTCACCCAGAAGCTTGCGCACGCGCTCGTCGAACGCCCGGACTTCGTTCTCGTCGTAGGTGTTGTCGATGCTCATCATCGGCACGGCATGCTCGACCGTGCGAAAGCCCTCGATCGGCTGCCCGCCCACCCGCTGCGACGGAGAATCCGGCGTGATCAGTTCCGGGTGCGCCGTCTCCAGGTCGATCAGGTCCTTCATCAAGCGATCGAATTCCTGGTCGCTGATGACGGGCTTGGCCTCGACGTAGTAGAGGTAGCCGTGGTGATTCAACTCTTCGCGGAGCTTCTCGATGCGCTGTTTGACCGATTGCGACATGATGATGATTAGTCAGGATTATAACGAGCGCCCCTTTGTGCTCATTGAGGTACTGGTCGTGGGACGAGGCGTCGCTCGCGTGGCAGGGTGGGACGGTCTATTCGCGCGGCTGGGCCAGAGCCACAGCAGTTCGTCCTGGACCTTCTGCATTTCGCGGTCGGTGAGCGGCGTGTTGTGCCAGGCATATTCCGCGACGAGGACCCTTTTGTGACCGGCAAAAGCGGCGGTGACCTTTCGCTGGTAAGATCGCGGCACCAACTCGTCGTTGCCGGTGATGATGAAGACGGCGGGGGCGTTGACGCTGTGGGCGTTGTCTTCGCTGTTGAGTTCCGCCGGAAATCCCGCCGCGACCGGCCCGGCTACGAGCCACAGGTTCCACCACCCGTATCGCCACAGCACGACGTCGCGCACCGGAACGGGACTGCGCAGCAGCAGCCCCTCGACGTGGCGATGCGCGGCGACGTACAGCGCCACCGTGGTGCCCATGCTCATCCCCGAGACGAGAATGGGCTTGCCGGCGGCGCGTTTGGCCAGCGCGTCGTACGCCGACAGCGCGGTTGGCGGAAGCTCGCGAAGCTGCGCCGGGCCAGTGCTGCCGCCGAAACCGGGATAGTTCATCGCCCAGATTTCGACGGGCAGATCGCTCCAGGTCCGCCGCTCGATCCGCAGCGCGTCCTCGGCGCGTTCCCCGTTGCCGCAGAATCGCAGGACGAATGCCAACGGCTGGTGGCCTTCGACGGCGGCCGAGCGCGCCGTCCACAACTCGACGACCCGCTCTTTGCCAGCCGGGATCGTCACCCGTGATACGTCGTTGGGCACCCCGATCGGCTGCCTCGACGGCGCCAGCAGGAACAGGTCTGCACACCCCGAGCTGGTCAGCAACAATGACGTCACCAGGACGACTCCTCGCCCAATTTGATAAAGACCCATCCGCATCCTCAGCCGGCACTGCCACGTCGCGGCCGATTCTATACGACGCCGGCGGCTGGACGAAACGCATCATTTCGTGCTCGGCTGCGATGATTGGGTCGTGGCTTGTTTGTCGATATGCTCGATGGTTCCCCAGAGGTATCCGCCGTGAGTGGCGCCGCTCCACGTGCCGGCGTAATGGTCGCCGTAGAACATGACGCGGGCAGTGAAGGTGCCGGCGCCGGGGATCACCATGTTGGTCACAGAGATGACTGGCGTGTCGCCGGCCCAGAAGACCGGGATCTCTAACGGCACGGCAAACGACCGGTTCCCATATTCGATCACCGCCGTGAACAGCCACTTGTCCCCCTCGGCCTTCTCGACTTTGCGAAGGGTGTACTGGTCGTGCTGCGGCGGCCCCTGGCGACCCTCGACCACATACGACCCGCTGAGCCGCGCGTTGGTCAGTTGCCGGGCAAACTGCGCCTCCAGCGCCGCACGGTCCTCCGGCGTGGTCCGTTTCTCCTGTGCAGACACCCCCGCGGCCGATGTTGATAGCACGATCAGGACGATGGCGAACAGTCGTTTCATCCGAGCCTCCGTATGACTTTTGGTCTGAGCTTAGCATATGATTAAGGGTTAGGAGAACACGGGCATGAAGTCCGGCACGGCTGGGTCGGCGCTGGTTGGGCTGTCGCTGATCGCGATAGCGGGGTGCGGCGGCGCACCGCCGCCTTTGCGGCCTGATGCGTTTTTGCCCGATTCGCATGCCGGGGTTCCGGGGGGGACGATCACCCAACAGACTGACATCAATGGCACGTTGGTCTATGGCGATCTGCACGCGCCGCTCCTGCCCGATCAGTACGACAGCAATCCCAAAACCAAGGCGCCGGTGCAGATATCGCCGGTGGTGAGCGAGACGGTGGCGGCATCGCAGCAGCCCGCCCTGGCCGCCAGCACCGAGCCTGCAACGCAGCCCGCCTCCCAGCCCGCGCCGGGGATTTCCACCACCTATCAAATCGTCGGCACCGTGCTGGCCAGCATCAACGGCAAGCCCGTTTATGCCGACGAAGTCCTCAAGTACGTCGAACCGCAGCTCATGGCCAGGGCGCGAGAATTGGATTACGACAGTTTTCGCCTGGTCGCGGCGCAGGCCATCGGAGAGCGCGTTGAAAGTCTGAGACGCAGCTACCTTCGCATTGCCGCCGCCGAGGAATATCTCACCGCAGACCAGAAGCTCCAGGCCGATCGCATCGCGGGGATCTGGTTGGCCAACCAAGTCACTGCTGCCGGTGGTTCCATCGAGTTGGCTAAGGCGCAGGCCCTCCGCGACGGCAGCACTCTCGACCAACAGGTCCGTGAAAAACGTGACGAGTTTCTGGAGTTGATCTACTTCCAGGAGCGGATTCTCCCCCTCGTCGATGTTTCACCCACCGCGATGCGCCAATATTACGAGCAGAACGTGACGGCATTCACCCAGGTGGCGGCGGTGAAGTTCCACCTGATCAAGATCGACATTGCCCGCCGCGGCGGCTCTGAGGAAGCCCTGCGCATTGCCAAAGACATCGTCCGCAAACTCCGCGCGGGCGCCGATTTTGGCGAGCTGGCCCGCAACTACGGCACCGACGACCCGGTCCTCATGCGCGCCGGCGGCGCGGTCATGGGCGGCGCGTGGGTCCAGAAGGGCAATTACGTCAATGACCGTGTCGAGAACGCAGTCTGGCAGCTTCGGCCGACCGAGTTCTCCGACCCGCCCATCGAGGATCACAGCAGCGACGACCCGGCGTTTTACGTCGCGCTGCTCGACGCCAAGAAACTGGGCGTCGTGAAGCCCTTGGAAGACGAAGAAGTCCAGGGCGAGATCACCGAGATCCTTCGCCGCCAGCAAATGACCGAGCTTGAGAACCAACTGGACATCCGGCTCAACCAGCAGGCGCTGACCGTGAAGGACCCCAGCAGCCTCCAGGCCGCCATCGACATGGCCATGGAACGCTACGCCCTATGGAAAGGCGCCACCGGCCGAATCGACACCTCCCCAACGACCCGCTGAGGGCGACGCTCCTGCCGAGCCACGGCTCGCTCTCAGACCCCTCCGACGGCCTGGACGACCAGGACCAGGCCGATCAACACGATGACGATCCCCGTTGCGCGAGCCGCAAGCCTCGGACTTGGCACGAAGCGTTCGAGGGCAATGCCGAACGTGACGATCGCCATGATTCTCAGGTCCATGACGCCGAGGACGAGGAGAAGAATCATGAACCCCAGGCAGCAGGCGGCGCAGTCTGCGCCGAGGTGCAGGCCGTGGCGAAACCCGCCACCGGCCCGGGTTGGGTCGCCACACGCCCCTTGCACGCGGCAGCGATTGAGCCGGCTGACCTTCCACGCCGTCAACTGGAACGCGCCGGCCAGAACCACGATGGCGCCGGTGCCGAGCGGAACCCAACGCGAAAGCGCCGTAGAGCGCATTTCCGCGCTGGCCAGCAAGACGCCAAACGGATACGCGATCGCGCCGAGCAGCGCCCAGAATGCCAGGTAGCCCGCCGCTGCGTGGGCGGTTGGCCAGGCCAGGTATGTGGCTTGCCGGCTATGAAGCTCGCGCCGGTAGTTCAAAAGCATGGGCGTCAGGCAGGGGAGCATCATCGCCAGCATCATGAGCGTCCACATGGCGATGAACATCAGCGCGGCCAGGGGCCAGGTCTGTCCGGGCATGCGCATCCAGGCCATGGACATGGTCCACCCGCCCGGCATCGGCATGCCGCCGGACATCGAGTGGCACCACAGGATGCTCGCGACGGCGCTGGCGACGAAAATGACGGCGCTGGCGGCCAGAAATACGCCGTCTCGCGATGCTCCGGCGGGGAACGTTGAATCCGTGATGCTCGACATCGATCTCACGCCTCGTAACGGTCGTGATAGCGGACCCAGTGCTGCGGCGAATCGCCCTCGTCGCGGCCTTTGGGCGTCAGGTCGATGAAATTGTAGGTCCCGTTCAGGAGATCGATGCCGCGGGCGAAGGTCGAATAGGTGTGGAAAATCGCGCCGCGGTCGTCTTTGTGGAAGACGCTTGCGCCTTCGCGATCGGACATGTCGTTCTCGCCCTTGGCGTAGTTGTAGACCGCAGCGCCGTTCTGGATCTGCTGCGGCGTGAAGGAGACGTTGAAGTCGTAGTTGAAATCGTTGCCGCCGGAGGAGACCCAGTTGAATTTCCAGCCCATCCGTTTCCTGAACGACTCCAGCTTCGCCTGCGGCGCCCGGGAAATGGCGGCGAATGAAATGTCGCGGTGATTCAGATGGACGCCCATGGGATCGAAATGATCCGCCCAGAAGGAGCAATGCTTGCAACCCTCCTCCGATTCCGGCGCGAACATGAAGTGATAGACGACGAGCTGGCTGCGTTTTTCAAACAGATCGGTCAGCGTCTGCTTGCCGCCGGGCGCGTCGAAGACATAGGACTTCTCGATCTTCACCCAGGGTAAAGATTGGCGCTCCCGGGTGATTTCGTCTCGAAGTTGCGTGAATTGCTTTTCCTTAGCCAGGAATGCGGTTCGCGCCTTGAGCCAATCCTCGCGCGAGACGACCGGATGATTCGCAAGGCCGGTATTGGTCTGCTCATTTGCCATGTTGCACTCCGAAAAGTGGGTTGAAAGTGAAATCGACTATCGCGTCGAGCCGACGATCTGCTCGCGCAGCCGTTCCAGATGTCCGACCCAGCCCTCCTCGAAGGGCTTGGCGATGCCGGCGTCGGAGGGAGGCAGCGCGTCCCAGCCGGAATGGATCAGCGTGACCCGCGTCCGGTTTCCCTCTTGCGCGAGCGTGATCGTCACCGTCGTGTCGATCTTGATGATTTTGGAAGTAAAGCTGTAGACCAGCTTCCGCTCGGGGGTGATTTCCGTGACGACGCAGGCGATTCTTCCCTGCTCCTGGCAGTCGAGGATGAACTGTTTGCCGATGGCGGGCTCAAAATCATTGGGCATGAGCCAGTCGGCGATGCGGGCCGGATCGGTGATGTGCCGCCAGACCCTGGCCACCGGTGCGTCGATGAGAACTTCCCGTTTCACGATGTTCATGGTTCGGACTCGACCTGTTGTTTGAGCTTTTGCAGGCGCCGGTCCCAAAGCGCCTCGAACCGGGACACCCAATCCTGGACGGCGCGGAGCGGTCGCGGGTTGAGGCGATGAAGGGTCATCCGGCCCTGGCGGCGGACCCGGACGAGCCGGCAGGCGCGCAAAACCCGCAGGTGCTTGATGACGCCGGGGCGGGTCATCTGGAAACGGTCTTCGATGTCCTTGAGCGGCAGCTCGCCGCCCGCCAGCAGCGCCAGCATCCGCCGCCGCGTCGGGTCGGCCAGAGCGCGAAAGACGCCGTCGCGATCCTGCCACGGGGGTCGGTTTGGCGCTGCCGTTTTCATCTGCCCGAAAAGTTACGTTACCCGAAGGTTTCTTGTCAAGAGCTGCGGATTTTGCAGCGTCGGTGAGGGCGCGTTACCCGTCTCGGGTTAGAATGGATTTTAGATACCGGAGAAGCCATGGCATGTCTTGATCGTGTCGTGATCGTCGGCCTTGTGCTGTTGGCGTGCGGTTGCGGCGGGGCGCCGTCACGGTTTGCCGGGTTGGATAAGGTTCAGGCGCGGGCCCTGGCGCAGGAGATGGCGGCGCAGCGGGAAGGGGAGTTGGCCGCGGACCTGCAATCGGCCTTCGCGGCACGGCCGCCGCGGAACGTTCTCGTGCTGTCGGGCGGCGGGGCGGACGGGGCATTCGGGAGCGGCGTGCTCGAGGGCTGGCGCGACCTGCCGGGTGGGCGGCCGCAGTTCGACGTCGTCACCGGTGTCAGCACCGGAGCCCTGATGGCGACGTTCGCGTTCCTCGGCGAGCGGCCCGACGACCGGGCGCTGCGGGAAGTCTACACGAAGACGAGCGATGCCGACGTTCACGACGGCCCGTTCACGTGGGGCGCGCCGGATTCAGTTTTCGACACGGGACCGCTGGAGCGGCTGATCGCACAGTACGTCAGCGCTCAGACGCTGGCGCGGGTTGCCGCCGCTCATCGCGGCGGACGGCGGCTCTATGTCGCGACCGTCGATCTGGACGCGGGGGACCTGGTGATCTGGCCGCTCAGCAAGATCGCCTGCGAGCAGGGCCCGCAGGCGGTCGAGCGGTTTCGGAAGATCCTTCTGGCCGCGGCGGCGATTCCGGTGGTCTTTCCGCCGGTTCGCATCGATGGCGATCTGCACGTCGATGCGGGACTTCGCGAAGCGGTCTTCCTCAGGCGGGCGATGCTTGGGATGTCGAAGGCTTACGATGCGACGCGGCCCCATGACGCGACCGCGCCGCCGGTCGTGTGGGCCATTGTCAACGGGCGATTGGAGATCGATCCGCAGCCCGTCGGGGACAACCTCATCGATATCGGTACGCGGAGCCTGGGAATCTATACGCAATCGCTGGAGTTTCTCAGTGTCCGCGAGATCGCGCACCTGGCCGCGGCCAACCGCCCCGCCTTCGGCTTTCGCTACGCAAGTATTCCGGCGGCGCTGGATGACGAAGTGCCAAACCCCGAGCCGCTTGGGCCGATGTTTGAGCCCAGGCGAATGAGCCGGTTGTATGCTGCCGGACGGGAAATGAGTCGGAGAGGACAGGCATGGCACGAAGGGCCGCCGCCAGCGGATGAGGACCCGTCGAGTTTGGAGATGGCTCGCTTGTCGCAATTACAAAGATGAGGGTACATGAATTGGTTTGTCCGGCGCGGGCTGAAGCTGGGGTCAGCGATTTCGCTGGCGCTGCTGGTGGCCGCGATCGTGCTGCGCGCCGTAAGCGGTGCGGCGACCGCAGTGGTGATGATTCCGGTCGGGCAGGAGCGGGCGCTGCTGATTTCGTCCGGCGGTGGCGGACTTTTCGAGGCGACCTATGCGACTCATTGGCCGCACCCGCGCGTGGGGGTGTGGTGGGGTTTGGGTTGGAAAAATGTCGGCCCGTTCCTGAGCTGGGCGATTCACCGGGTTTCAGCGAAGGCGGGCATCTGGTACCGCGAGGGGACGGTGATGGTGCCGCGAGTGGCGCCGGGCGGCAAGGTGGCGTATGAGTATGGGTACGACCGTGCTGAGGCGTTGGGATATCCCGACACGCTGGCGCCGCCTCCCGACACGGCGATCGTGACCGCCTGGCAAGTCAAGTTTCCGCCGTTCCTGGCGATGCTGCTCCTTGGCGTTCCGCCAACGATCCATTTCCTGATGAAGCGCCACGATTCGCGAAGACGCGACGAGCGGTTCCGGCTCGGGCAGTGCGTCCAGTGCGGTTACGACATGCGCGCCACCCCCGACCGTTGTCCCGAATGCGGCGCAACGCCGTTCGTCCAGATTCCGAAAGCGAAAGTCACCTCGCGATGGTTTGACGTCGCGGCGGCGATGTCGTTCGTGTTATGCCTGGTTGTCCTCATCATCTGGGCGAGAAGCTACCGGGAGGGGGACGAAATCACGTGGTCCCGGGTGCGCGTCGCAGGCAACCAGCTATTCCTGTGGCGAACAGAATTCTGGTCCCAGCGTGGCGAGATGGGATTCTCCCGGTTGTCCAACGAGCAGCCACTGCCGTCGGCGCCGTCGCCCGCATTGGCGGCTGCTTACGACCGGGCTCGAGCCCCGCAAGGCGTTTCGGAATCCGTCTGGCATCGCGTGCGCCCTGACCAGTTTTCGTGGCGCTTCAGAGGAATGGGGCCGTTGGGGGAGATCAACTCGATGAACGAGCCGAGCGCTCGAGCCGTCGATATCGGCGCGAGGATTCCGGCCATCGCCCTGGCTTTCACGATCCTTCCGGCCGTGTGGGTTTTCCGGCGGCGCCGGCGCCGGTTTCCTCTACGGGCCGATTCCCCCGCCGAGGCGGCACCGAGCCTCGTCAGGGGCTCAGTTGATAGGTGACAAAGGCGATTCTGCGGCCGTCGGGACTCCAGCAGGGAACGTTGGCGGTGCCCTGGCCGCCGAATAGGTTGGCCAGCACCTCGATCCGTTTTGAGCTGAGGGTCATCATCCGCAGCGTCACGTCCTGGTTCTGCGGGTGACCCGTGACCTCTTTGTTGTAGGAGAGGAAAACCATCCGGCGGCCATCGGGGGAGAAGTGGGGGAACCAGTTGTTGAATTCGTCGTCGGTGACCTGTTCCTGGTTGCTGCCGTCCGGCTTCATCCGCCAGATTTGCATTTGGCCGGTGCGCTCGGAATTGAAGTAGATGAATTTGCCGTCGGGGGAGAACTCGGGGCCGTCGTCGAGGCCCTTGGCGGTGGTGAGGCGGGTTTCGGGGCCGCCCTCGATGGAGATCGTGTAGATGTCGAATTCCTTGTCGCGCTGGCCGCAGAAGGCGAGAGTTTTGCCGTCCGGGGAGAAGCCGTGGAAGTAGGACGGGCCGGTCGAGGTCACGGGCTTGGGCGTGCCGCCGGTGATGGGCAGGACGTAGATCAGCGACTGGCGGTCGCCCTGCGATTGATCGCTGATGGCGAGCATGCTGCCGTCGGGGGAGATGCCGTGATCGTTATTGCAGCGGTTGGCAAGGCCGGTCTCGATTTGCTCGGGCGTACCGCCCACGGCGGGGATTTTGAAGATGCGGCCGCGAGAATTGTAGATGAGCGACTTGCCATCGTGCATCCAGTTGGGGGCTTCGATTCTCGTATCGGTGATGTAGCAGACGCGCCGATCGCTGGATGCGATGGTTTGGGTTTCCAGGGTGCTGTAAAGCAAAGCCCGCCGCGTCGCGGCGGGTTGGTCGGACGCGTCGGAAGTCAATTCCACATTGGAAAAAACCGCTTTCTCCGTGACGTCCTTCTGGTGTGAGCAGACCGCGATGCCGACGTAGAACGGTTCTTCAAATGAGATCCGCTCCGCGGCGCCGGAGAATTTCAATTCTTCCCGGTCGCCGGCCAGATACATTCGCGCGTACTTCCCGCGTTTCTCGAGCCGCAATCGTTTGGGCGCGGAGACGTTGGCCTGCACCTCGTGCGTATTGGCGCCTTTGGCCTCGCGGAACTGGAGGGAGGTGAGGCCGACGCCGTGGAGGGCAACGTCGACGTAGGGCGAGTCGGCGTCGAGCGTCTGGCGGATCATGAGGCAGGCCTTGCGGTGGCCTTCTTTGCTTTGGCCGACAAAGGAGATGTCGGCGGTGAGCGTGAGAGCCCCGGACATCTTTTTCCAGACGAACTGGAAGCCGTCCTGGGCGGCCCACATGTTCTCGCCGCTGCCGGAGACGGTGTAAGTTCTGGCCGTGGGATCAAAATCGACGGAGCCGGGATGGAGAACGGCGCCGACGTCGCCGTGGGATTGGAAGATGCCAACGGCGGACGAATCCGCCCAGGACTTCTCCTGGCAGAATACGATCAGCGCGCAAGTCGCCAGCAGGGAGCAGATGATTCTGGCCATGTGCCAAACCTCCTTCGCAACCCGTGTTAGCTTGGGCGGACCGAAGCGTTGCCTCGACAAGGTCTGAGTCGAAGAGGGGTTCCCCGTGGCACGCTTCCAGCCCGTGCTGGCGATCATTGGTTGCGGGGAATTCTGCGTAGGCGAGTCTTCTTTCCGATCGCGCCGCTCGTACGGGCTGGAAGCCCGTGCCAGTGGTCCTACTTCTTCTCATCGCGGAGTCGGGCGAGGAGGGCGGAGACGGCTCTCTGGTTGCTGGGCGTCTGGGCGACGAAGAGTTTGCCGTCTTCGAGCTTGATCATACCCTTGTTGCCGCCGTGTTCCTGCCAGGAGGAGGGGTCGATCGTGTCGACGATCTGGGCGACAATCTTGGGGCCGTAATCGGGCTGGCCGGTTAGGATCGCCTGCACGTCGTAGGTGGCCATCATCACGTTGGTGACATCCGCGGCGCTGATAACGATCGAACCCGCCTGTATCGTGTAGGTGAGTTTGGCTCGACCGTCTCCGGCGGAAGCAAGGATCACGTCCAGCCCCTTGGCGAACGTGACGTTGCGAAGATGGACGCTGACGGGCGTGTTCTGGTCGACGCCGGCCACGCCGAGGGCGACCCAATCCGCGCGAATGTTGCTGCCGGTGACGTCGCGGAGGAAATCGATCACATCGGCAAAGCCCACACCATCGAATTGCAGCGCGGGGAGCGGCCTGTTCAGTTTTGCTTGAGCTTGTTGATTGAGCTCTTGTTGTGTGCGCTGCGTGGCTGGGGGTTTTGCCGGCGATGGGATAATCCCGCGCGTGGGCGGCGCGGGGGGCGGACTTGCCTGCTGCGCTTGCGTCATTTTCAGCGAGAAGGGTACAACGAGCACGATCGTGGCGATCAGCGCCCAGCCGAGGTTTCCCATTGTTCTCATCGAGCGGCCTTGCTGGATCATGATCAGTCTCCTTTTGAGTGTCCGGAAATGCCCGATGCCGCTGGCCAGGACGGGCAGTGGCGGACCTGATGCGAAGTCGATGGTTTCGATCAAAGCAGTTGCGTATTCATCTGAATCTGTCGGGAACGCCCAGGCGACCCACGCGTCGCAGCAGGCTTCCTCGGCGATGTGCAGCTCGCGGCGCGACCACCAGAGAAACGGGTTCCACCAGTACGCGACGGTGACAAGCAACTCCAGCAGGCGAACCCAGTGGTCGCCGCGGCGAAGGTGGGCCAGCTCGTGGGTCAGGAGGCGCGATTGCTGGGCGGGCGAGAGCCGGTCCCAGAGTGCTGACGGCAACAGGATGCGCGCATGGCCGAAGGCGACGAAGAGCATGGGGCAGACGGGGCCGGGGAGGAAGAAGACGGGCGGGCATTTTTGCAGGCCCATTTGTGAGGCGGCGTCGTGGGCCTGGCGCTGAGTCTCCGGCGGCGCGGGGCTGGCGTATCGCTGGATTCGCCCGAAGCGCCGCAGTCTCGCGACGATGATGACGCCGCAAAACAGCGAACCGGCGGCCCAAATCGTCGCGACAGCCAAGGATGGCGAGATGTTCAGTCTTCGTCGGGCGCGCACTGTGTCCGGGACAGGTGTGCTACCCGAGTGATCCGAGACTGCGACGGATGGTGAAGGGCTGGCGGCAATCGCGATCGGCGCCGGCGTGTGAAACGTCGGCAGATCAAGCGTCCAAACCGGCGGCGTCAGGAGCTTGAACAGCACCAGCACCCAGAGGGCATGACCCAACGCTGGTCGGCGCGGAAAAAGGCGGGATACGGCGGCGGCCAGCAGGGCCAGCAATGCCGCGCACGCGGCGTTGGACAAGGCAATGCGAAGAAGCGAATCCATGGGTCGCTCCAGTTATTTGCCTCGACGCTTCGGCGGGGTGGTGCGTTTCTCGACCAGTTCCCGCAGGGCGCGGCGCTCGGCGTCGGTGAGTTCGCGGGCGTGGGCGAGGTGGCTGAGCAGGGGGACCAGCGACCCGCCGCACAGCTTATCGACGACGGCGCGGACGCGGCGGCCGATCAACTCGTCGCGTCCGACGGCGGCGGAAAACAGGTGCACGTGCAGGGTCCGGTCGCGCGCGACGAAGGCCTTGGCTTCGAGCCGCTCGAGTTGTTTCTGGACGGTGGCGTAGTGGGCGGTCGAGCCGCCGGGGAAAAGCTGGTCGGTGACCTGGCGGATCGCGGCCGGGCCGCGCTCCCACAGCACTTCCAAAACCGCCAGCTCCCCGTCGCTGACATCGTTGCTTCGTCCGACCATCGGGCTCCTGTTCAAGGCAAGATGTCTGCGTTCTAAGACAAGTGGTCTGAGAATGCAAGAGAATTCCGATCGCCGCGGTTTTTTTTGTCGGAAGTGACAGGTTCTTACTCGGATCAAGCGGTATCGCAAACTTGCGGAAATTTCGCCTCTTCCGTGTCGTCACGCGGATTTCGCCTCAGTTCAAACCTGTCGCTGCAAGGGCAGACTGCGTTCAACGACTAATGGGCGCAAGGGCAGCGAACCAGGGAAGCGATCATGAAACGACGAACGAAAATCGCAGTGACGTTGGGACTTCTGACGGCGGCGGTCATTTTGCTGGGCAGGTCGTACGCGCAACGCGTCTTCCTGACGTGGCTGGCGTTTCACGACGTGGCCCCGTCGGAAGACGCGGTGAAGGTGGCGGTGGATCATGCGAACGATCCGACGGCGGCGGTCCGCCGGCTCTGGGACTCGGGACGCATCGTCGCCCGCAAGGAAGCGATCAATTATCTCCGCCATCACGCTACCATCGACTCGGCGCTGTGGCCGGCGACGCGCGACATCGTCCTGGCGGCTTCTCGAAGCGGCGACCAGGAGGCGCAGGAATCCGCCCTGGCCGTGCTCGATCGCACGCACGATCCGCAGGCGGTCGAGGTCGCGGCGGGGTGGCTCAGGGACACCGATCCGGAAACGCGGCAGTTCGGGTTGCTCTTCCTCCAGCGCCGCCATGACAAGCACTTCGCATCGATCTACATGCAAATGCTCGACGATACCGACGCCAAGGTGGTGGATCTTGCCTCGGCGGCGCTGTCCGATCTGACCGACCAGGACTTTGGCATCCGCTACGACGCCGACCACATCTCCACAACCCAGCCCAGCTTCGTCGCAGGAGTGACGGCGTGGAAAAAGTGGTGGGAACGGCACCGTGCTGAGTTTCCCGCAGCGCCGCCCGATTCGGCGGCCTCGGTTCTGGGCCCGGGCGTATCGGCGAGCGATTTTGCCCTGACCGACCTCAATGGAAATAAAGTCCGCCTGGGCGATTTTCGCGGCAAGTCCGTGCTGATCAATTTCTGGGCGACCTGGTGCGGCTCGTGCGTTCACGAGATCCCCGACCTGGTGGAATTGCAGCGACGGCGGCCGGAGCTGGTGATCCTGGGCGTCGCGGTCGACGCCGATCCGCATGACGATGATGACGAGCCAAAGGGTAACGAGGATGCCCTGACGCGGATCAAGCGTTACGCGGCACAGAAGCAGATCAACTACCGCGTGCTGATCGACCACGACGCTGAGGCACTGGCGCCATATGCCGGCGGCGATCTACCCGTAAGCATCCTGATCGATCCGCAGGGAATGGTCCGCCGGAGGATGATCGGACCGCGGCCACTGGTGGCGTGGGAAGCGCTGGCGGACAGTTTGAAGCCGGCCGATCCAGGCATGTCGATGGCCGTGTCACGTCATTAATCAACGGCCTGCACAGCTTATAAAGCTTATAATCCGTCTCGGCGACTTTCCTCGGAGAGAAATAATGCGCTCGCGGACCGGATTTCGGATCATTCTGCTTCTGGCGTTCGTCCTCATTCTGTCCACCGGCACGCGCGCCGAAGATCTTCCCGAATATGGCCCGGCGCACGGGACGCTGATCATCATCGGCGGGGGCAACGCGGAGGGGACCGGGATCATGGAGCGGTTTATCGCGCTGGCCGGCGGGCCGGAGGCGAAATTCGTCATCGTGCCCACCGCCGCGGGGAACAAGAACGCCGATGGTTCTCTCAAGGTGTACCAGGAAGGGCGGGTGCTGGCCGGGTGGCGGCGGCGCGGGCTCAAAAATCTGGTGATGCTCCACACTGCCGACCCCAAAGTCGCCGATACCGAGGAATTTGTCCGGCCGCTGCTCGATGCCAATGCCGTCTGGTTTGACGGCGGCCGTCAGTGGAATCTGGTCGACTCTTACGCCAACACGCGAACGGAGACGGAATTCCGCAAGGTGCTGGATCGTGGGGGTGTGATTGGTGGCAGCTCGGCGGGGGCGACTATCCAGGGCGACTACCTAGTTCGCGGCGACACCTCGGGCCCGGACGTGATGATGACCGCCGAGGCCAATCACCAGCACGGCTTCGCGTTTCTCCGCCGCAGCGCCATCGATCAGCACATCAATACGCGAATGCGATGGGACGACCTGATCCCCGTCGTTAAAAAATATTCGGACCTGCTGGGCATCGGATTATCGGAGGGTACGGGGATTGTCGTGACCGGCGATCGATTCGAGGTGATGGGCAAGTGGAAGGTCGCGGTCCACGACAATACCCGGGTTTATGAGCCCTGGGAGAAGCCGTACGACGTTCTCTCGGCAGGTGATGTTTACAACATGAAGACACGAAAAATCGAGAAGCTTGGGATGGGGGCGCAGCCGATGCCAAGAAGGGGCGGCTTGTAAACGCGTAACCCGCGGTCTACTGTGTAGCCCGTGGGGGCTGGTACGATTCGGGCACACAGGTAGAAAAATCAAAATGAGTTCAAGACCGTCAAATCGCGCGGATTCAAGCGTGGAAGCCACCAACTCACGGACGGACCGGCACCCGACGGTCAAATTCACCGGGAGTGATCGTTTCATCCGCGAGTTACGCAAGCGGGTGGACGCCTACTTTGAAACGACCGGCTATTCCCGGCGTGACTGCCCGCAGATGTACTTCAAGACGGCCAGCATCCTTGCGTGGCTGATCGGCGCTTACGTCCTGCTGCTGTTTGTGGTGACGAGCTGGTGGTTGGTTATTCCCCTGGCCGTCATCCTCGGCTTGTCGCTGGCGGCGGTGGGCTTTAACATCCAGCACGACGGCGCGCACAAGGCCTACTCGGATCGCCGGTGGGTGAACAAGATGATGGCGCTAACGCTGGACCTGATCGGCGGCAGCTCGTATCTGTGGGACTGGAAGCACAACTCGATCCATCACACGTACACCAACATCAACGGCCACGACGACGATATCAACCTCGGCTGGCTGGGTCGTCTATCGCCAGAGCAGAAGCGGCTGCCCTTCCACCGCCTCCAGGGCATCTATCTTTGGCTTCTGTATGGCTTTCTGGCGATTAAATGGCATCTTTACGACGACTTTCACCAAATCGCGGTCGGCCGGATCGGCGAGCACAAAATCACCCGGCCACAGGGTAAAGAATTGTGCATTTTCATCGGCGGAAAAGTCATCTTCTTGTCCCTGGCGTTCGTCATCCCGGCGCTGTTGCACCCGATCTGGGCGGTACTGATCGTCTATGCCATTGCCGCGTTTGTCAGCGGGCTGGTCCTGAGCATCGTCTTCCAGTTGGCGCATTGCGTTCCGCAGGCTGACTTCCCGGTTCCGGTGGCGGCGTTGCAGGGCGGGCAGCAGGTTGAAACCGCCTGGGCGGTGCACCAGGTGCAGACCACCGTTGATTTCTCACGCCGCAGCAGAGTGCTGCGCTGGCTGCTGGGCGGGCTGAATTTCCAGATCGAGCATCACCTGTTCCATAAGATCTGTCACATCCATTACCCGGCGCTGTCGAAGGTGGTCGAGGAGACCTGCCGTGAGTTTGGCGTGCGATACACCGCCCACCGGAGCTTCGTTTCCGCAGTTATGTCCCATTTCCGCTGGCTCGTGCAGATGGGCCGACCGACTACGTCGTGATCGTGTAGGATGTGGCACTGCCCGTCACGGAAAGTTCTCCGTTAGCGGAGAACATCTCCCATTTCATCTAGACTTTCGCCGATCCACCGGCTACGATCATCTGCGGTAAGTTCGACGACCGAGATATCGACGAGTCCTGACCCCCTCAGTTCCCGTTCCCTAACTCCATCGCCAATCTACCACCTGGGTCAAGTGCGGACCCCTTTCGAACGCACCCGGAAAGCCAAAGTCGGGGTGCAAGTGCCACGAGGAGACAGTTCATGGGAAGCAAGCTTTATGTCGGGAACCTGAGCTACAACACGACGGGCTCAGACCTGGAGCAGTTGTTCAGCCAGCACGGGACGGTGCAGTCCGCCGAGGTGATTGCCGACCGCGACAGCGGCCGCAGCAAAGGCTTCGGTTTCGTGCAGATGGGAAGCGATCAGGAGGCGCAGGCGGCCATCGCCGCGCTGAATGGCAAGGATCATGACGGTCGCCAGCTCACCGTCAACGAGGCCAAGCCTCGCGAAGAGCGCCCCCGAGGCGGCGGCGGTGGTGGATATGGCGGCGGTGGCGGAGGCCGCGGAGGTCACGGCGGCCGTGGTGGTGGAGGCGGAGGCTACGGCGGCGGCGGTGGCGGCGGACGCAGCCGCTACTGATCTCCATCCACAATTGACTTGATCGAGGACCGCGGCACGCCGCGGTCCTTCTTTTTTGTGACATGACGTCTGGCCGACCCCGTTACGCAGGTTGAAGGGTTTCGACGTTAGCGACGTGCGGCAATGGAATATATTTCCATCGATCGTCGGCAAGCACAATGAACAACAGCGTTCTTCCAGTCGCCACGCTCTGCGGGCGCACAATATCGAACTGATCCCCATTCGTAAGGAAGGTGCGGAACGGCACAAATTGGCTCCCGCCGTAAGAGTTCGTCGATGTCCTGTTGACGCATGCCCTACCCCTGCGCGGTTTATCTTGCCACACCGCCCGGCAAGAATCCTTCGAGCTTTCGCGCCCGGACCGGGTGCTGGAGCTTGCGGATGGCCTTGGCTTCGACCTGGCGGACGCGCTCGCGGGTGACCTTGAAGATGCGGCCGACCTCTTCGAGGGTGTAGGTGTAGCCGTCGCCGATGCCGTAGCGGAGCTTGATGATCTCGCGCTCGCGGTAGGTCAGCGTCTTGAGCACCTGCTCGATCTTGTCCTTGAGCATCTCCTGGGTCGCGCTTTCGACGGGGTTGTCGGCCTTCTCGTCTTCGATGAAGTCGCCGAAGTAGGAATCTTCGGATTCGCCGACGGGGCGGTCGAGGGAGATGGGGTGGCGGCTGATTTTCAGTACTCGCCGGGTCTCGCTCACCGACATCTTGGCTCGCTTGGCGATCTCCTCGATGGTGGGCTCGCGGCCAAGTTCCTGCATGAGCATTTTGCTGATGTTGCGCAGCTTGCTCATGGTCTCGATCATGTGGACGGGGATGCGAATCGTGCGGGCGTGGTCGGCGATGGCGCGGGTGATCGCCTGGCGGATCCACCACGTCGCGTAAGTGCTGAACTTGAAGCCGCGGCGGTATTCGTATTTGTCGACCGCGCGCATCAAACCCGTGTTGCCTTCCTGGATGATGTCCAGGAAGGAGAGGCCGCGATTGCGATATTTCTTGGCGATGGAGACGACCAGGCGCAGGTTGCCGCCGGAGAGTTTGCGCTTGGCGTCTTCGTATTTGTAGTAGATCTTGCGGATGGCGACGACGCGCTTGTGCAGGTCCTGGGCGTTTTCCAGCACCAGGTCTTCAAGTCCACTGAGCTCTTCCTGACAGACTTCGAGGTCTTCGCCCGGGTTCTTGATCTTCTTGAGTTCCTCGATGCGCTGCTCCAGCTCGAGCATCTTGGTGGAGATGCTGGAGAGCTTCTTCATGAGCGGCGTGACTTTGCTGGTGCGGAGCGAGAGCTCTTCCAGCAGCTTCACGGCCCGGCGGCGCCGCCGGCGGATCGCCAGGCTGACTTCCTCCTGCTCCTTGCGCGTCTTGGCCTGGCGCAGTTCGTCCCACTCGGTCCGGTTGCGGCCGAGCATCTGGCGAACGGATTCGAGATTCAGCGGGATGCGCTGGCCGATCGTCCCCTTGTCGGGGTTGTCCTCGGCGGTGCTGATCTTCATCGTGCGGTCGAAGGGCAGATCGCCATCATCGACCTGCTGGAGGATTTCCACCGCTGCCTGAAGGCAGTAATCGCTTTCGAGCACCTTCGAGCGGCTGATCTTCCGCGTGATCTCGATTTTCTTGGCCAGGGCGATTTCCTGCTCGCGAGTGAGCAGGGGAATTTCGCCCATCTGCGTGAGATACATGCGGACCGGATCGTCGATGCGCTTGGTCGACGCCTCGGCCAGCTCGGCTTCGAGATTGAGATCGATCTCCTCGCCCTGATCATCTTCGACGACTTCGTCAACCTCGGAAGGGCGGTCAAGTTTCTTTCGGTTCCGCGGCGCCTTCTGGTACTCGCCGATGTCCGCCTCGTCGATGAGCTTGATGCCCATCTCGTCGATCATCATCAGAAGGGGATCGAGCTTGTCGGGCGAGACGACTTCGTCGGGCAGACGCTCGTTGAGTTCTTCATAGGTGATGAAACCTCGCGACGTGCCCAAGTCGAGCAGCGCCTTGACGCGAGAGTCCACTTCTTCCTGCGAGCCGGATCCGATAAGAGGGGATTCGATGACAGTTTCCTTCATACGACGCGTCCGCACACATTCGCCCGCGGACCTCCCGCGGGGTTGCCAAGGGCTGGCGGCCGATGGCGGCGGTGCGACCAGAACGGGCCAAGGAACCCGGGGACATTCCCGATCCCTGCAACGCGACCTTCGCCGCACCGAATCAAATTGATTGTAGGCCGATCCGCCGCGAAAAATGGATCTCGCGACCCAGCTCCACTGCTTCCCTGATTTTCTTAAGTGCGCCACAAGTCAGCCTTGCGGCGTTTTTCCGACAGCTTGCGAAGCAATTCCACCTCGTCCAGTTCCTTACGTTGCGAGGAGGCGACAAGTTTCTGCTCGTCGCGCACCCGGCGGGTTCGCTCGAAATAGGCCGCCGCCTCTTGAAGCACCTGCTGAACATCGGGCAGCGCCTCGACCTCTTCGACGGCGGTTACTGCCAGCTCGACCAGCTCCGCCTCCTCCAGCGACGCCAGGAATTGGTTAAATACAGGTTCTCCCTCGTCTCGTTGATGGTTCCAGTACTTCTCAGCCAGCCGACGATGCCGCTCGTTGGCGAAGTCCTCCAGATGGACGCCTTGCTGAGCCTCATGCCAACGGTGCGGCTCCAGCAAAAGGATTCCGAGGATCCATCGCTCGGCCCGATCCTGCGCCGTGACGCGAGCCGGTTCAGCCGGAGCGAACTGAGCGGCGGCCGGGCCGGGAATCGGGCTGGAAGCTGTCGGCTGCCGTCGTGGCTTAAACCTCCGATTCAGGTCCTCGACCGGTATCCCGGTCAGGCGATGGACTCGCGAAAGCGCCTGGCCCCATCGAATTGCATCGACCGGCCCGGCGCCTCTGGCGGAGCCCAACACCTCCAAGTATGCCTCAACGGCCTTCTGTTGGCCGGTCAAATTCTGATCCGACGCCTCAAAATCGCGGGCCAACTGCTTCCATTTATACGACAATGCGTCAACGGCGCTGTCTGCAACGCCTTGGAAGGCCTCAGCGCCCCGGTCCAGCACGAACTCGTCCGGATCAAGACCCGGCGGCATGGTGGCGATCGCGATTTCGACCGGCTGGCCCAGAAATACGGCCAGGGCGCGATCGACCGCGTTGTCGCCCGCCGCGTCGGCGTCGAACAGCAGCACGATCCGGTCGACGAACCTTCGCAGCATCGACACGTGCTGCTCGGTCATCGCCGTTCCCAGAACCGAGACGACGTTGCTGATACCGAATTGATGCGCGACAATTACGTCCGTATACCCCTCAACCACGACCGCGGTTCGCGATTCCACCATTTTTTGCCGCGCCAGGTCGATGCCGAAAATGCTGCGGCTCTTGGAAAAGAGGGGGGTTTCGGGGCTGTTGAGGTATTTGGCGGCGTCTTGCGATCCGGGCATGACCCGGCCGCCAAAGGCGATAATCCGGGAATTCTCGTCGCGAATGGGGAACATCAGGCGGTTGCGGAACGTGTCGTAGTAGCCCTGCCCGTTCTGGCGGGGTTTGGCCAGGCCGCCCTGTTCCAACTGCGCCGCAGTGAATTTGCGGCCCAGGGCGCGAAGCATCGCATCCCAAGAATCGACAGCCAAGCCGATCTGAAAGCGCTTGATCGACTCGGCGTCGATGCGGCGCTGCTCCAGGTACTGCCGCGCGGCCAGTCCCTGCTCCGGGTGAGACAGCAGCTTTTCAAAGAACGCGCAGGCGGCCGACTGCATGTCCAACAGGACCTGCTTCTCGCCCGACTTCTGCGGTGAGCCGCCGAACTGCGGCATCTCGATGCCCGCCTGCTCGCCCAGCAGGCGAAGGGCGTCGAGGAACTCGACCCGATCCCGTTTCATCACGAAATCGATCGCCGTTCCCGATGCCTTGCAACCGAAGCAATAAAAGTATTGCTTCTCCGGCTTCACGTTAAAGCTGGGCGTCTTTTCCTGATGAAACGGACAGAGCCCGATATAGTTTCGCCCGCGGCGTTTGAGGGCCACGGTCCGCCCAATCAATTCGACAATGTCCGTCGCGGCAAGAACCTGCCCTCGGTAATCATTACCGGTCCCTATCATCATCCCTGCCAATTCTTGATCCCAACGGCCTAATATCCTGCAAGGCCGATCGGGCGCCGCGTCCGACGAATTCGGGCAAACGTGTTCTAAATTCTGAAACGATAAGGCGTAACAAACTGTGTGCTGGCATTACGAATATAGCACCCGTTTGATGCGTGGGCAAACCAGCCCCGCCTGGCGGTCGCGCAAGCGAATATTCGCGATCGCCGCACCGGCCTCACTTGCCACACAGGCTGACCGATGCTAAATCGAGTTGGACCGCGGTGGCGGACCGCGGCCGCGTCCTGACGCTTCCGGAGACTCATGCAGCGATTCACCCTCGACGTCGATACCGACGGCAACAACGACATTGTCAACCTGAATCCACAGCTCACCGCGCGCCTGCGCGAGCTGCGCGGGGAGGGCGTCGTGAGCTTGTTTGTCGTGGGCAGCACCGCGGCCCTGACCACCATCGAGTATGAAAACGGGCTGATCAAACACGACCTGCCCCGCGTCTTGCAGCGGCTGGTTCCCGATGACGACCGCTACGAGCACGAGGCCACGTGGAACGACGACAATGGCCACAGCCACATCCGCGCCGCCCTGATCGGCCCGAGCCTCATCGTTCCGTTCGCAAACGGCAAGCTCCTGACCGGCGAATACCAGCAGGTCGTGCTGATCGATTTCGATACCCGGCCAAGGCGACGGCTGATTATCTGTACCGTGCTTCCCTGAGTGAGAAGTAGGGAATCGAATGTTTAGCCGCCTCGCTTGCGGGCGCGTCTGGTCGCGCCCCGCAAGCGGGGCGGCTAAACGAAGCGATTGATTGCCCTACTAGCTCATCGTCCGGCTGTGCTCTTCCAGCCGCTGAATCAGTTCGGTGGCTTCCTCGGTTCGCTCGCCGACTGAGCTGGTCCAGACCAGCGGCTCGTTTCGGTTGACCGCGCGTTCGATTCGCCGGCAGGCGCTGATGACCGTGCTGTGGTTGCGCTTCCCCATGCGCGAGCCGATCTCGGGGAAACTCAGCTTGGCCGTCTTGCGGACCAGGAACATGGCGACGCTGCGGGCGAGACTGATCGTGCGCTGGCGACGGCCGGACATCAGGTCCTTGTGCTCCAGGCCGAAGTAGTCGCAAACCGCCTGAAGAATGCTCTCGGGCTTCACTGGTGCGACGAGCTGGCGGTCCAGATCGCCCAGCGCCTCCTGGACGGTGGCGACGTCGGCGTCGCGACCGCTGAGCCGCACGTGGGCGCCGACGCGGATGATCGCCCCTTCCAGCTCGCGGACGTTCTGGGTCACCCGCCGGGCGATCCACGCGATCACTTCCTCGCTCAGCGCCATTTGCGCGCCGAGCGACAGCGCGCGGAGGATTTCGCAGCGCGTCGCGTAGTTTGGCGGATCGATCCGGACCACCATGCCGCTGACGAACCGGTTGATCAGCGATTCGCCCAGCTCTTCGATCAGCTTGGGATGATTGTCGCTGGCCATCACGACCTGGCGGCCCATGGCTTCGATGGCGTTGAAGGTGTGGAGGAATTCCTCCTGTGTCGCCTTCTTTCCGCCCAGGAAATGGACGTCGTCGATGACCAGCAGATCCAGGTCGCGCATCTTGCGGCGGAAAGCGTCGAGCTTGTTGTTCCGCAGCGCGGTGAGGAATTCGTTGGTGAACTCTTCGCCGGTCAGATACATCCAGCGCTTGGTGGGATGCAGCTCGATGAAGCGGCGGCACAGGCCCTGGAGCAGGTGCGTCTTGCCCAGCCCGCAGTTGCCGTGAATGAACAGCGGGTTGTATTGGGCGCCGGGGAACTCGGCGACGTAAACCGCCGTGTTGTAAGCAAGCTGATTGCCCGGCCCGACGACGAAGTTTTCGAGCTGATGCCGCAGCCGCGGCTGGGAGGTCGTCGTCGTCGGTTTCGGCGGCGAAGCGGAGATAGCGGCAGCGGGGCGGATCGCCGGGGGGACGATGGCCGCGGCACGAACGATCGGCTCGTCGACCGTGTCGCTTTCTGCCTCCCTGCCGTGCCCGTTGCTCTTCTGTGCCGCGCGCTTGCCCGAGCCCACCTCGAACAATTCCGGCACCACCTGAAACCGCACGGGCAGCGGCGTTCCCAGCACCTCGTGCGCCGCTTCCTGAATCGGGCGAGTGAAATTCTTCCCAATCCACTCGCTGATGAAGTCATTGGGGACGGCAATCTCCAAGCCGTCCTGTCTCAGGTCCAATCGCGTTGAGTTATCGAACCAGACATGAAACCGTTGCTGTCCCACTCGTTGCGCGATGGCATCGGCCAGTCGCGCAAGTTGTAAGTCATTGGCGCTGACGCAGCTCACGTTGAACTCCTTCCAAGCGTGTGACCGTCCAACATGTCAAAACCGCTTGCAGCCCCGAATCGTTCGGAGCGGCGCACGGTTGCCGTAGAGCCTCGCTGTCGCCCTCCACGACGACTGCCCGACGAGGCACAAGCGCGGGCCCAAGCCCGACACTTCCCGCCTGGCGCAGGCGCGGCTCCACCGCGTTCGCGCAGCATCTTCCGGCGGGTTTTTAGGCATCCTGCCTGGAATGTCCGTCCCTGAAAGGATCGCGTCCTACGATGTGATTCGGATCGTCTTCCCACCGCGCAGCGCACTTTGCCAGAACGCAAAACTTCGCGCTGCGCTTATCGACCCTGAACCTTCCCTGAATCCGTCGGGGCTGAAGATAGCGTGCAAATCTGTACTAGCAAGGGCTCTCTTATTGGATTTCTAACCCACACGTGCGCAACCATCGGCAGGGCATCGCGCGGGCGCTCAGAAAAACTTTTTTACCAACCAGATACCCACACACTTATCGGACTTGTGAATGAACTGTTCAAGCCGGCGCGGCGGCGCCGCGGAGGTCGCGCATCATCGCCGTTTTGCTCCCCGCGTGCGACATCCCGTGGCGGTAGTAAAGGTGAAGGGCGGGCGCGTTCTTCGAATCGACCGCGAGGGTCAGCCGTCCCAGTCGCATCTGCCCGACCGCCCAGAATGCCTGTCGCATCAGCAAGTCTCCCAAGCCGCGGCCGCGAGCGTTGGGCGACAGCCCGAGGTACACCAACTCCGCCAGATCGTTCCGCGGCACGCGCGTGAGCAGCAGCACGCCGCACGGCTCCTCTGCGGGGTCCATCAGCACAAACCAGAACCGCGGATCAAACTCCCCACTGGCGCGATGTCCTGCGATCACGTCTTCGACGTCCCGCAGCCCGCCCATCGCCGGGCAATCAAGACTGTCCTGGTAGCTGGCGGTAATAGCGCGGGCAAAAAGCGCATGCGTGGCCGGCGAATACAGCGCCCAATGGAAGCCGTGTGGAAGCGGTAGGGGCCCCACGCTTCGGGCGCTGGCCTGGAGGTAATGCAGCTCGGCGATCTCCCTGAATCCGTGGCTCGCGAAAAATTGGCGAAGCGGCAACTCCTGCGGTTGGGCGAGCACCTGCGCCAAATGCCCGCCGCTCCGTCCAAACCACCCGCAGACGCCCTCCACC
>DATHPP010000370.1:0-16421 GCA_035483795.1 Tepidisphaeraceae bacterium
ATTGCCCAGCTCGAACACGCCGCTCACCCGCCCTTCCTCGACCCCCGGCCGCAGAAGCTCCGCGGCGCTGCGCAAGCCCAGCAGCAGCTCGATCGCCCCGATCACCAGGCTCTTGCCCGCGCCGGTCGCACCGGTGAAGCAGTTCAACCCCGCGCCCAGCTCGACTCGCGCGTCGGCGATCACCGCCAGATTCGAGATGTGAAGTTCGCGGAGCATCGGAAGGGGTGGTCATTTGTCACTTGTCATTTGTCACTTGCCACTTGCGGGCAACGACTAATGACCAATGACAAATGATGAATGACAAGTGACCAATGACAAGTGACAAGTGACAAATCCTCAGCTCACCTTGCTGCCCGGCGACACGGTTTCCGCAGGAGACATGGTGATGACCTTCCCGGTGGCCGGGTCGGTCGCGGCCAGGAGCATGCCGTTGCTGATTTCGCCGCGCATCTGGCGCGGAGCGAGGTTGGCGACGACGATGATCTGCTTTCCAACCAGTTGCTCGGGCTGGTAGTGCTGCCGCAAGCCGGCACATATCTGACGTTTCTCGGTGCCGAGGTCCACCTGGAGCACCAGGAGCTTGTCGGCATTGGAATGCGCACGGCATTCGAGCACGGTGGCCACGCGCAGGTCGATTTTGGCAAAATCGTCGTAGTTGATGGTAGTGGGCGTCGGAATTGTCGCGTCCGCCATGCGGCCTCCTCAAAAAGATGGCTGAAAAGCACACTTTACGCTCGCCGGCCGGCCCAGCCAAGCCGCCGGCGCCGTGCTCTGGCCCAGCCTTTGCTCAACCTCAGTTCGGTCAATAGAACGCAAAGGAGACCAACATGCGAAAGTATTTGATTGCATCTTTTATCGCAGCGTCGCTGGCCGCCATCGGCTGCGACAAGACCCTCAGCTCGGATGAGAAGACCTCTACGAGCCCCAACGGCGCTCAGACCACGACGGAGCAGAAAACCGTGCAGCATCCCGACGGCTCGGTCACAACTGAGAAACAGGTGCAGCATAACTCCGGCGCGCCCAATCAGTGACCCCCCTTGCTATTTCCTCGCGGCCTGCCGTGGCCTCGCTGCGGCAGGCCGCTCTTTTGCGCAGAATGATGGATGGGTCGGCAATGGGAGGGCGAGGCTCCCGCCGAGCCGCACCTTCCGCGACGAGAGATTCGGCTCGGCAGGAGCCTCGCGCTCCCTGTCGGAATCGCGTCGCGAAGTAACCATCGCATCCTGTATCAAAGCGCATAAGATTGACGCATTCTATCCCATGGGAGTTCGGCGATGCGATATGCACCGATCCTATTTGCTGTTTCGATCGCTCTGGCGGCAGCGACAAAAAGCGCCGCGTCGGCCGCACCGGATGAACCGTTGTTGATCCCGGCGCGAACGATCCCGTTGACCGGGGTCGGAGGCCCGGTCGAGCGAAACGGCATCGCCGGCCGACTTGACCACGTGGCTTATGACCCTGCGACGCACCGCTTGTTTCTGGCTGCGTTTGCCCGGGGTTCGCTCGAAGTGGTGGACCTGGACCAGGGCGCGCTCATCAAATCTTTGGAGGGCATCCCACAGGCCCAGGGCGTGGCCGTCGTCCCGGCGCTGGGCAGCGTTTTCGTGGCCAGCGGCGGTGATGGCAAGATCCGCAGCTTTGATACCAAAACCCTTCAGCAGCGCGGTTCGGTTTTCGCGGTCGCCGACGCCGACAACATGCGGTTCGACCAGCGCAGCGGCCGCGTGTGGGTCGGCGGAGGATCGCCAAAAGCCGGAGCAGTGCTCGCGTTTGACCCCGCGACGCTTGCCCGGATTACCCAGTTGCCGCTTCCTGCCCACGCCGAGTCGTTCCAGGTCGACCCCGACGGCCCGCGCATGTTCATCAACGTTCCCGGCGCCAAGACCGCCGACAACGCTGGCTCGGTCGTCGTGGCCGACCGCGAAAAAGGCATCATCCTGGCCACCTGGACTTTGGCCGGCGCGGCGCGAAATTTCCCAATGGCGCTGGATCTGAGCCATGGGCGGATCTTCGTTGTCAGCCGAAAGCCGCCGCAGCTCATTGCGCTGGATGATTCGACAGGACGCGTCCTGGCCGCGGCGCCGTGTGCGGCGGACTGCGACGACATCGGGTACGACCCAAAGACCAACCGCATCTACCTCATCGGCGGCGGCCGTCGCGTCAATGACGGCGCCGGCCAGAGCGTCGAGCGCGACCAGCCCGGTTCACTTGACGTCTTTGCCCTTAGCGATCGCGAGAAAATATCGAAGATTGGTTCGGTGGCACTTCCGCCGCATGCGCGGACGGGTTTGTTCGTGCCTTCCCGCCGGGCGATCTATGTGGCGGTTCCCGTTCAAGCCGAAAAATCGGCCGAGCTGCTCGAATTCCAGGTGAAAGACTGAAAGTGTGATCCGGGAGGGCGAGGCTCCTGCCGAGCCGCATCTTTCGGCTCCGAAGCGCCACGGCTCGGCAGGAGCCTCGCCCTCCCACAAATCCTCGCACTGCTTTGTCCACCCCCGCAATTAGGGTAAAGAAGTGTCGTAATGAAATACGCCATCATCATCCCCGACGGCGCTGCCGATGAGCCGCTCAAGGAGCTGGGGAACAAGACGCCGTTCGAGGCCGCCGACATTCCCAACATGGATCGCATCGCCACCGAAGGCCGCCAGGGCACCGCCCGCACCGTGCCCGAAGGTTTCGAGAGCGGCTCCGACGTCGCCACCATGTGCCTGCTCGGATACGACCCCAGGGTTTACCACACCGGCCGTGCCCCGCTCGAAGCCGCGGCTCAGCACATCCCCCTCTCCCCCACCGACTGGGTCTTCCGCTGCAACCTCGTCACCGTCATCGACGGCATCATGAAAGACCACTCGGCCGGCGGAATCTCCAACGCCGAGGCGCAAAAACTGATCGGCGACCTCTCGCGCACCCTCAACCTCCCCGGCTTCGAGTTCCACTACGGCGTCAGCTACCGCAACCTCATGGTCTATCGCGGCCACGAAGAGTTCGACCTCACCACCAAGCCGCCGCACGAGATCCCGGATGAGCCGATCGCCAACTGGCTCCCCAAAGGCAAAGGCTCGCAGGTGCTCCGCCAGATCATGGACCGCTCGCGCGAGCTGTTTGCCGATCACGAGATCAACCAGGTCCGCAAAGAGACCGGCCACAATCCCGCCACCCAGGTCTGGTTCTGGGGCCAGGGCCACGCCCCCAACATTCCCAAATTCCGCGACCGTTTCGGCGTGAAGACCGGCTGCATGATCACCGGCGTCGACCTGCTCCGCGGGCTGGCGGTCCTGCTGGGCTGGGACGTCCGCGAGGTCGAAGGCATGACCAGCTTTCACGACACCAACTACGCCGGCCAGGGCGCCGCCACCGCCGACGCCCTGGACCACTACGACCTGGTCTTCTCCCACATCGAAGCGCCCGATGAGGCGTCTCACCAGGCCGATTACAAAACCAAGGTCCAGGCCATCGAGGCGATCGACCGCCACATCGTCGGCCCCGTCCTGCGCAAGCTCCAGAGGTTCCCCGAATGGCGCATCATGGTCCTCCCCGACCACCCCACCAACATCGCAACCCGCAAGCACGGCTACGCCCCCACCTGCTTCTGCATGGCGGGAACGAGGATCAAAGGCCTCATCAAAGCGCCGTATTCGGAAAAGAATTCAGCGGCCAGCGATTTGCAGATCGCGCGCGGCCATGAGCTGATGGAGTTCTTCCTGCACGGCGGGAATCTCTGACCGCATGGAGGATTAACCACAGAGGCTACAGAGAGCACAGAGGAGACGAAGCAAGAGATGAACTCGACTTCCCAGCTTCTTGGCTTTTCCCGACCTTGACTCTGTGGCCTCTGTGGGCTCTGTGGTTAATCCATTCCCCCGTTGCGAATCCTGAGGGATGCGAGCTACTTCAAATCGCGCAGCTGCGACGACTTGAGGAGCCAGTGGAGCTTGGCGCGGCCGGGGGCGACGGGGGCGCTGGCTTCGAGCAAAGCGACGCCGCCTTTTTTGAGATCGACGAACGATTCCTGGAGGCCGGTCAGCAGCCAGCAGAGAAAGGTGCTCAGGTGCGGCTCATGGCCGACCAACGCGACCGTCGCATCAGGCGGATGGGCGTTGAGCCATTCGAGCAACGTGGCGACGGGCTTGCGCGGAGAAAGCGCGGAGATCTGAATCGTTCGCGCGCCGTCGTAGGCTTCGGAGATGATCTCCGCGGTCTCGGCGGCGCGGGCCAGCGGGCTGGTGGCGATCAGGTCGAGCTCAGGGACCAGCCGGCGAAGTCCCTTGGCCGCCTTGCGCATTTTCTGGCGGCCTTCCTTCGTGAGCGAGCGGGCGGCGTCATCCTGACTCGACCTGGCCGAAGCCGACGACGCGGCAATCCCGTGACGGATAATCACTATCTGCATGTGGGACGGGTGAAATAACCGCCCGCCGCTCCGGCGGCAACCGGGCACGGGCCGACTTCACGCAATCTGAACATTGTGACACCGTGGGATAGTTCCCGCCAAGCCGGGTGCGAAGCGCAGCGCAGCCCCGGATCTGGTCGCGCTCCGAGATCCGGGGCTGCGCTGCGCTCCGCACCCGGCTTGGTGTGGCATTTCTTGCGAAGTTATGTCGATTTGGATGTACTGCATGTATGCCTCGTCCGGGTATGCGATGGCGTCACGTGATTATCTCAACGCATTGTGCATGGCTTCCGGGTGATAAGCGCGGATGGCGCAGCCGGGATCATCGAATCCACTCTTCCGGCGATTACAAGAACCCTCCTCCTCGCGACGAGCACGATGGCCTGCTTCGATACAACAAAGCCCGCAGTGCAAAGTCCGTCATCATCCCTCAAAACTGTCGTGCAACGGTCGGCAATGCGATCGTCGGGTGCCTGCTCGATCAGAAGTACCGGGTGCTCGTCGCTTCCGTCTCCGGAATGCACGCGCATTTTCTGGTCGAGCTTCCCGGCCTTTTGCCGAAGGTCCGCCGAATCGTCGGCGTTTGCAAAGCGAAGTCTTCCGGCGCAATTCGGAAAGCGATCCCTGGTCGGGTCTGGGCGGAGCGGGGGAAGTATCTCTGGGTCAAGGACCGTCCTCACCTCCTGGAAGCTTATCGTTACATCCGAGACAAGCAGGGTCCGAAGGCGTGGGTGTGGACGTTTCGACCTGACGATCTCACGATGCGAGTTTGACCAAGCCGGGTGCGAAGCGAGCGCAGCCCCGGATCCTCGATGCGCAACAGGATCCGGGGCTGCGCTGCGCTCCGCACCCGGCTTGTCGGAGATCACGCACCGCATCCCAACTTATTCGCTTCCGCTTCCGCTTCCGCCAGTTGGTCGCGGGTCTGCTGCACCAGGTGCGCCGGCGCCTTGGAGGTGTAAGCGTCGTTGGACAATCGTCCACGTAGCGCGGCGATCTGCTTCTTCAGCTCCTCGCAACGCTTGGCAGTGAGCTTCTGCTCTGCTTGCGGATCGACCAGGTCTTCGACGTAGAGGTCACAACCTGCGGCAGTCGTGTGGAAGGCCGTTGCCGGCGCCGTCAACTGCGGCTTGATCTCCTTCACCGTCGCGGTCGCGAGCAGCTCGATCAGCTCGCGGTTTTCGCTGAGGGTGCGCGAGGCGTCGCCGGGCGCCTGGATGGAGACCGTAATCGTCTGCTTGGGGTTGATGTTGTATTGGTTGCGGATGTTGCGGAGCGTGACGACGATTTCCTGCAACTTGGGGAAGAGGAATTCCACCACTTCCGCGAACGAGCCGACCTGAGGCCAGGGCGCTTTGATCAATCGTTCCCCGCCCGGGCACTCGATGCGTCCGGGCAAGCCGCGCTGCGGGCGCACATGGTTGAGCTGCCACCAGAGCACTTCGGTGACGAAGGGGATCATGGGGTGCATGAGCCTGAGCGCGCCATCCAACACCGCAGCTAAAACGGTCGCCGTCTGGCCTGCCCTTCGCGAATCGCGGAGGGCGGGTTTGATCGCCTCGACATACCAGTCGCAGAAATCGCCCCAGAAAAAATCGTAGCACGCCTTGGCGTATTGATCGAAGCGATAGGCTTCCAATGCGCTATTTGCGACTTCGAGCGTTCGGTTGAAGCGTGAGACGATCCAGCGATCGGCCAGGCTCCACTTCGGCTCGTCGGCGGGCTCGGGGGCTATTTTTCCGAGGTTCGCCATGGCAAAGTGCAGGCTCACCTGCCAGATCTTGTTGCAGAAATGTTTGCCGACGTCGAATTTGTCGGAGGTATTGCGCCCCCGGCTGTCCTTCCGGACCGGCAGCCGGACATCCTGCGTTTCGGTGGCCATCTGCGTGAGCGTGTAGCGCAGGGCGTCGGCGCCGTGGGTTTCAATGATGTCGACCGGGTCGACGCCGTTCCCCTTGGACTTGCTCATCCGCTCGCCTTTGCCGTCGAGGATCGTCGCATGGATATGCACATGAAAGAACGGGATGCCAAGCATCCTGCCTTGCGCGCGCGACGGCCCTCCTGCCCCCTCTCCCTCCGGGAGAGGGCTGGGGTGAGGGCTCCCGGGAGGGCGAGGCTCCTGCCGAGCCGGGCCTCCGAGGGAGGAAAGCGGCGGCTCGGCGGGAGCCTCGCCCTCCCGAATGCCTTTCTCCCCCATGTTGTACATCCCCATCATCACCATCCGCGCGACCCAGAGGGTGATGATGTCGCGGCTGGTGACCAGGACGCTGGTGGGATACCACTTCGCCAGCGCCGCCGTCTTCTCCGGCCAGCCGAGCGTGCTGTGCGGCCACAAGGCACTGGAAAACCAGGTGTCGAGGACGTCGGGGTCTTGGACGAAGCCGGCATCATTCAGTTGTTTTGTGATGGCCGGATCGTCTGCCCGGATGCAAATAAACCATGTGAGCTTTTGGTCAGATTCGCCAAATTCCGCGAACTGGCTGGCGAGATTGTCCAAACCGTGATGATCCCAAGAAACGGAGTACATCTCTCCAGTCGGCTGTCGGACAAAAACCGCGCCCTCCGATTCGTCGCCAAAAAACAAATTGCAAATAAGCGGAAAGGACTTCAGCAGCGGACCTAGCTCAGGGACGCTGACGTCCTTGCTCCACACCGGAATCCGATGCCCCCACCAAAGCTGTCGCGAGATCGGCCAATCGCGCTTCTCTCCGAGCCAGTCCAGAAACGTGCTGGCGAAGCGCGAGGGGAAGAATTTGATGATCTGCTCGCGCACGACCTGAAGCGCCGGTTCTGCCAGTGGGGCCATCTTCACGAACCACTGGTCGCTGAGGTACGGCTCGATGGGGGTTTTGCTGCGGTCGCTGTGGCCGACCTGGGTTTCGTAGGGCTCTTCCTTTTCGAGCAATCCCGCCGCCTTGAGGTCTTCGACGACCTTGAGCCGGGCGGCTTCGCGCTTCATGCCGGCGTACGGCTTCCAGCGCGGATCGTCCGCCAGTCGCCCCTCGGGCGTGAGGATGTTGATGATGTCGATCTCATCCGACTGGCCCTTGTGCCGCTGCCAGACGGCGTAGTCGTTGGGATCGTGGGCCGGCGTCACCTTCACCACGCCGGTCCCGAATTTCGGATCGACCAAAATGTCGTCGGCGATGATCGGGATCAGGCGGTCCGTGAGCGGCAGCCGCACGTGCTTCCCGATCGCCCAGTTCCACCGCGGGTCCTGCGAATGCACCGCGACGGCGGTGTCTCCAAGCATCGTCTCCGGCCGCGTCGTCGCGACGACCATGTAGGGTGGGTGCTCGCCTGTGACACGGGTTTGTAACCCGTGCTGAGTGCTCTGCTCTTGCGGTGGAGCGTCCCCAGCAGGATGAGAGGTTCTCGGCACGGGTTGAAAACCCGTGTCACGTGAGGCGTTCCGTGCGCTCCCATCAACAATCGGATAGCGAACCTGCCACAGCGAAGTCTTCACTGTTTCGTGATAGATCTCGTCGTCGCTGATGCTGGTCTGGAGGAACGTGTCCCAGTTGACCAGGCGTTTGCCGCGGTAGATCAGGCCGTCTTTGAAGAGCTTGAAGAAGGTTTCGCGCACGGCTCGGGCGCACATTTCATCCAGCGTGAAGCGGGTGCGCGACCAGTCGCAGGAGGAGCCGAGGCGTTTGAGTTGCTCGAGGATGCGGCAGCCGTACTCATTCTTCCAGGCCCAGATTCGCTCGACTAGGCCCTCGCGGCCGACGTCGTGCCGCGTCTTGTTTTCCTTTTCCTTGAGCTGCTTTTCGACCACCGCCTGCGTGGCGATGCCGGCGTGATCGATGCCGGGAATCCAGACCGTGTTGAACCCGCGCATGCGGTGAACGCGGGTGAGGATGTCCTGGAGCGTGCTGTTGATCGCGTGGCCCAGGTGCAGGGCCCCGGTCACGTTGGGCGGCGGGATCACGATGCTGTACGGCTCGCCGGGATCGGTCGGCTCGGCGTGGAAGAGGTTCTCCTCCATCCACACCCGGTTGGCCTCCGGCTCGATAAACGCCGGGTCGTAGGTTTTGGGAAGCTCGGCTGACATCGGAACCTCACGCGGTTTCGCGCCGGAATGGCGCGGCACAATCGGCAAATTCGAGGGGGAGATACTACGGGGAGGGGGTTCGCCGGACAATCGCCGGGAACCCTAGCGTACAGCGACGAAGACGTGTGCAAGATAAGTCATTTGAGCTTTATCATAAGATCGGCAACAGCATGAGACAAGTTGATGGACCAACGCGCTTTTCATCAGCGCCGCTCTCAAATCCCCTCACCCCAACCCTCTCCCCTTCGAGCCTGAGCCTCAGAGCCGAAAGCTGGAGGGAGCGGGGGAAGGGGCTCGCTCGGCATGGGCGCCGTTGGGTTGAGCACCTCGAAGCCGTGTCGCCGTTCGTTGCGGCGCTCGATCAGACGAATCACGCCTTCCATAGAGGCCACGGCCAAACATAAGAATCCGTACAGCATCAAACACTCGGCGGGCTCCGATGGGTAAAACCTGATTGTCATGAAGGGATACTTGTCCCGGTAAATATCTATCGCCTGGAAACCGCTGGCGAAGCGTACGACGTATCGGCTGCCGATCTGGTGCCCGGAGCGACCGAGGCTTTGGCCGATCATCGGAACCATTAACGTAATGAGCCAAAACGTCAGCGGGATGGCGCCGCACGCGACCGTCAGCTTGAGGATCAGGCGACGTAGCCGGAACACCCGCGTATTGTACTACGCGTGCTGCGTCCTGCTTCCATCCCGTCGCTGCTCGTCACGGGCACCGACACCGGCGTCGGGAAGACGCTGGTGGCGGGGGCGATTGCGGATTGGTTTCGGCGGCGTTCGTATCGCGTGGCCGTGCTCAAGCCGGTGGCGAGCGGATGCGTGCGGCGGCGCGAGGGGTTGGTGAGTGAGGACGCGGAGTTTTTGGCGCATTGTGCGGACACGAAGTTTCCGCTGGACGTGGTGTGTCCGCAGCGCTACGCCGAGCCGCTCGCGCCCGCGGTGGCGGCGGAGCGCGCGGGGCAGCCGGTGGATTGGGAAGCGATTCAGCGTTCGATCGACGCGATGAGCCGCGAGAGCGATGTGATGATCGTCGAAGGCGTCGGCGGGCTGATGGTGCCGATGGATGCGAAGCACACCTTCAAGGATGTCGCGATCTGGCTGCGGTCGCCCACGATCGTCGTCGCCCGGCCGGCGCTGGGGACGATCAATCACACGCTGCTGACGGTGGATGCGCTGCGGACGGCGAAGGTGAAGGTGGCGGGAGTGGTGATCAACCGGTATCCGCCGGATGTGACGGGGATTGCCGAGGAGACCAATCCGCGGGCGATCGAGCGGTGGGGGAAGATTTCGGTGCTATGCCTGGTTCCCGAGGAGAAGCTGGGCGGGCTGCGGCTTCCGCCGGGCATTGTCGCGGCGATCCAGACGGTGGATTGGCGCAAAGTGGCCAGGAACAACGAACGTTGAGCAAAATTGCGACAAATGGCCATCGCAATAATTTGTTAAACGGAGTGCCATTTCAGGCCACTTTAGGCCATTTTGCGCCGCCCGCTTTCGGGGGACTTTAAGCGCGGTTGGGACGGCTTGCGAAGCGGCGCGGGGCGCGGATAATCCGCGGCCCAACGTTGAACTGATTTCGAGGTTTTCATGGCCAAGGCCCGTGCGATCGTAAAACGCCGCAAGGCGGTTCGGAACATCCGCAAGATCACCAAGACGATGCAGATGATCGCGACCGCCAAGTTCCAGAAATCGCTCAAGCGGGCGATCGGAACCAAGCCGTACACGCGGAAGGTGCGCGAGCTGGTAGCTGAGCTGGCGGCGTCGATCGGGGACGTCGAGCATCCGCTGCTCCGCCGGCCCGAAGGCGAGGACCTGACGCACAAGGTGGCGATGGTGGTCATCACCAGCAACCGCGGCCTGGCCGGCGCTTATAACGGCAGCGTGCTCCGCACTTCCGTTCATTCCATTCGCGACATGGAGTCCGAGGGCAACACGATCGAGCTGTACGTCGGCGGCAAAAAGGGTGTGAGCTATTTCAATTTCCAGAAGCGGCCCATCACCCGCCGGCTCGACATGACCGATACGCCGAAATTCGCCGATGTGCAGGTGCTGGCCGATCAGCTCATGGAGCAGTTCACCGAAGGCAAAATCGACGCCGTTTACGTCGCGTACATGAACTTCCAGAGTGCCGGCGTGCAGAAACCGGACGTCATGCGGCTGCTTCCCCTGGCTTCGCTTCCGACGGGCAAAAAAGATCTGGGCCCGGCGGGACAGCCGTCACCCGAGGTTCCCGAGCAGGTGGTCTACGAGTTTTCGCCCGATCCCAAATCGCTGCTGGATGAATTGCTTCCGCTTACCGTCCGCAGCACGCTTTTCCAGGCGTTTCTGGACGCCACGACCAGCGAGCATGTCGCCCGCATGATCGCCATGAAGAGCGCCACCGACAACGCCGACAAGATGGTCAAGAGCCTGACGATGCGCTACAACCGCGCCCGCCAGAGCCAGATCACCACCGAGCTGGCGGAAATCATGGGCGGGGTGGAAGCGATGAAGTCGTAACTATTCCGCTCTCGGCCGGCTCACCATGCTATTCCCCCACTTGGTCGTGCGGGGCGAGCGCTTTTCTTCCTCGACGAGCAATCGTTCCTGTTTGGCCAGCTCCCAGTCGGCTTCGGTCATCATGCGGGCGAGCTGCTTGAAGGTGATCTTGGGCTCCCATTTAAGCACGCGGCGGGCCTTGCCCGGGTCGCCCAGCAGCAGATCGACTTCGCTGGGGCGGAAATAGCGGGGGTCGGTGGCCACGTGCTTGCGGGAGTCCAGGCCGAGCAGGCTGAAGACTTCGTCGAGAAATTCCTGGACGCTGTGGGTTTCGCCGGTGGCGATGACGTAGTCGTCGGGCTTCTCGTGCTGGAGCATGAGCCACATGGCCTCGACGTAATCGCCGGCAAATCCCCAGTCGCGGCGGGCGTCGAGGTTGCCCAGGTACAGCTTGTCCTGCAAACCTTCCTTGATGCGGGTGGCGGCACGGGTGATCTTGCGGGTGACGAAGGTTTCGCCGCGGCGGGGGCTTTCGTGATTGAACAGGATTCCGTTGCAGCAGAACATCCCGTACGCCTCGCGGTAGTTCACCGTCTGCCAGTGGCTATAAACCTTGGCACAGGCGTAGGGGCTGCGGGGATAAAAGGGTGTGGATTCGCGCTGCGGCGTTTCGACCACCTTGCCGTACATTTCGCTGCTGGAAGCCTGGTAGTAGCGGATCGGCAGCCGGGTGTCGCGAATCGCTTCGAGCAGGTTGATTGTCCCCAGGGCGTCGGTCTGCACCGTGTACACGGGCTGATCGAAGCTGACGCGAACGTGCGACTGGGCCCCGAGGTTGTAAACCTCATCCGGCTGAACGCGGGTGAGCACCTCGCGAAGGCCCATGCCGTCGGTGAGGTCGCCGTAGTGGAGGATCATCTTCGCATCGGGAACGTGGGGGTCGACGTACACACGATCGATGCGGCCGGTGTTGAACGAGCTGCTTCGGCGGACGATGCCGTGAACTTCGTACCCTTTCTCCAGCAGGAATTCCGCCAGGTACGAGCCGTCCTGGCCGGTGATACCGGTAATCAAAGCCTTCTTTGCGCTGTCACGTCGGGTCATATTTCTCTCGTTAAGCGGGCGATGTCATTGTGAATCGGGCTATTAGCGAGGCCAACTTAACGGCAAAAACACGCGGGAGTAAAGGGGCGTGGGGAATCGGCGGGCCGAGCCCGAGGGAGCGCAAAAAAGCAGCCCCGACCGGAGTCGGGGCTGCAAGTAAGCGTGGGATGAACTCCCCAGTTTTATCCCAGCTTCTTGGCTGCGGCCTCGGGGACATCGATCTTGGTGCTGCCGACGTCGGTGATTTCAACGGTCGTGGTGCGATCGACATCAGTGTCGTTGCCACCGCGGCTGACGGTACCAGTGACGTGGTACTCGAACTTGGAGATCGCGCCGTCCTTGGTCCAGACCTTGACGGTTCCCTTGGCGTTGCTGATTTCGGGCGGGGTTCCGCCTGCGCCGCCACCGCGACGGCCGCGGCCGCCCGCGAGCAACTGCTTGATGGCATCTTCGGAGAGATTGCCGGTGATCACGCCATCGGCCGCCGCGAGGTCATTGGCCTTGGAGATGAGGTCGCTGGCAGTCTCAGCCGGGAGGCGGAATTGCGGGGGTCCGCCGCGACCGCGGCGCTGACCTCCACCACCGCCGTTGCCGTTGGCGGCACGGGCGGCGGCCATTTCCTCGGCCGTCATCCAGTCGCCATCAGGGTTCTGCATGACGACCTTGTCGCCCTTGCGGTAGGTGACAACGGTGTTGTCGCCGCGCTGGGCGCTGGTCATGGTGACCCCGCCCTTTTCGGTCTTGCCTTCCATGTTGCCGAAGCCACCGCGGCCGCCGCCACCACCGGCGCTCTCGACGGTTTGCTTCCAACTGTAGTTCTGCGCGTCGCCGAGCTTTTGAGCTGCGGCTGTCGCGTCTTCCTTTGCATCCGCATGGGCCAGGACCGCCGAGCCGGCGACCAGGGCCAGCGTGCTGCACAATACTGTTCTGAGCATAAATCCTCCAGAAGTGAGAGTTTCCCTCTACCAGTTTCATGACCGGAACGAATGACCGTCAAACGTCCGGGTTTACGTCATCGAAAAATCAACGAAGTCTACAAAAGGAAGCAGACGTTCCTTTCGGATCGCATCCAACGGAAAAGGATGCGGCAATGCTGTCGCTTGCGTCGTTAGTACCACAGCGACATGCTGTTCTTCCAGAGAATTTTCGATTCCCCCAGTCCTTAACGAGACCTGATCACTCGCGGTATCATCTTCTGTCTTACCAATTCATCTCAATTGCAGGAGGCAATCCATGGGACCGACCGGCAGGCAAGGCGTGAGCCGAAGGGGCTTTCTGGGTGCGGGAGTCGCGGGACTGACCGCCCTTTCGGCCAGCAGGGTGCTGGGGGCGAACGAACGAGTCGGCGTCGGAGTGATCGGCTTCGGCCTCATCGGCCGGATTCACACCCGAAGCTTCATGGACCAGCCGGATGTCTCGATTGTCGCGGTGTCCGAGACTTACCAGCCGCGGATGGAAGCCGGCGTTGCCCTGATCGGCGGCAGCGTCGCAAGGTATCCCGACTTTCGAAAGCTGCTGGACGACAAGAGCGTCGACGCGGTGGTCGTGGCAACGCCGGACCATTGGCATGCCCTGATGACGATGCTGGCCTGTGCGGCGGGCAAAGATGTCTATGTCGAAAAGCCCCTGACCCTCTTCCAACGCGAGGGGCAGTGGATGCAGCAGGTGGCCAAACACTACCGGCGGGTGGTGCAGGTGGGTGTACAGAACCGCTCGGCCCCCAACTTCCGTCGCGCCCGCGAGTTGGTTCGCGGCGGGCGCATCGGGCAGGTCGTCTCCGCCCAGGACAATTACTACCGCAACCTCATGCCTGGCCTGGGCAATCCGCCGGACCAGGATCCGCCTCAGGAGTTAGACTGGGAAATGTGGCTCGGCCCTTCGCCATACCACCGATACAACCCCAACCGCGGGCTCTACCATTTCCGGTGGTTCTGGGACACGTCCGGCGGACAGATGACCAACCTCGGTCAGCACTCCCTCGACATCGTCCAATGGGTCATGGGCGTCGGGGCGCCCAAAACCATCTACAGCTCCGGCGGCCGGTTCTTCCTCAAGGACAACTGCGAAACCCCAGACACGCAGGACGTGATCATCGAATACCCCGGCTTCACCACTGTGCTCCAATACCGCGAAGCGACCGCAGGCCGCACCGCCATGGGTATGGGCGCCGTGGTTTTCTATGGAACTGAGGGAAACCTTTCGGCCAGCCGGGCTGGCTACGATCTGGTTCCCGATCGAAAAGTGAACCCGATCAACACCCTGGCCAAAATTCTCGGCGGCAGCCCGGTCGGCGGGCCCCAGCCGATTCCGGAAGACGAAAGCCAGTTCTGGGGCGAGCCGGAACATGACCGAACCGGCAATGCGGTCAACGATTACTCCCGACACGCCCGCAACTTCCTGGACTGCATGAAGTCGCGCCAGCCGCCGATCGCCGATCTCCAGGCCGGCCATGAAGTTGCCACCACCTGTCACCTGGCCAACATCTCGCTCAAGACCGGCCGCAAGCTCGTCTGGAATAGCCAGAAAGAAGAAATCGTCGACGATCCCCAAGCCAACCAGATGCTCCTGCGGCCCTACCGCACGCCGTGGGACAAGGAGCTGGCGGCGCTCGGGGTGGGCTGAGGAGGCGGTCCGATACGATCGGCGATCATTGACAAAATCCCCAAAAGCGAGAGAATCCCGCCCTTTTGGGATTTTGGAGCCAACATGTACGCAATCATCGAAGAGGGTGGCCGACAGCACAAAGTGACCGGCGGCGACACCATCGAAATCGACCGAACCTTCGGGCTCGACGAGAAGACCGTCCAATTTGATCGAGTTCTTCTCGTGGGCGGCGAAGGCGAACCGCGCATCGGAACCCCCGTGGTGAGCGGTGTTTATGTCACTGCCGATGTACTCGGACCCACCAAAGGCCCCAAGGTTCGCACCGTCAAGTACAAGCGCCGCAAGGGGTATCACAAGACGATCGGACACCGCCAGCAGTACACCCGGGTCCGCGTGACCGCCATCAACGTCTAGTGGCGGGCGGGCCAGACTCCTGCCGAGTCGCGGTCGCGGGAAGGATCCCAGACTGCAAAGCCAATGTCCCACATGTCCCAAAATGTCCCACGTTTTGGGCAAAATGGGACATTTATCATTATCTTGCTAAATCTGGGCGTCCGATAACGGCCCCGACCTGGCGTTACCGGCCCGATAAGCTCCTTACCCGAAGTAGAAGTGCGCTACTTTCTGACAAGCCGCAGCCTTTTCTGGTTTCTCCAGGTTTCCCGGACCATGGATGTTTTGCAGATCAACAGTGCGACGGAAGGTTAGCGTCGGATTTGAGGTTGCTCTCGCCGCCCACATGACGTTACGTTAAGGGCGCGGGCGAGAGCGGGATTGAGCGGCTGCGGATCAAGACCCACTTTGTTCCGCCGGTCGCATCGGAGGCCTCATGACCCGCTTCGCTTCGGCCATGTCCCAGGTTGCTGAAATGAGTCTCTTCTTCGCCGCCGCCATCGCTTTAGGGGCGGGAGCGCTTTTCCTGAGATAGGCTGCCCTATTCAGCCGGCTCGACGGTCACCGTCAGGCCTTTTGAGGTGAACTGTTCCTGATACAGCTCGGCCCGTTCCTTATGGGTGGTGAGCAGAAGGGCCACGCCGCTCTCGTGAGCTTCGATCGTTCGCTGCTTGGCTTCCTGTTGATTGAGCGGCGTCAGCTCGGTCACCGTGCGGACGACAAACCCTACGTCATTCTTGTCGTCGTTGTGAAGCAGGACCTTCCACGGCGGCAGGGGTTGGGGTGGTTTCTTCTGCGGGGCCTTCTTGGGCGCCCGCTTGGGTTTGGCCGTAGCCGTCCCCGATCCCGATTCCTCCTGCGGCTGCTCTTTGTTTTCCTGGGCCATACTGCACCTCCGGCTTTCCCGTCGGGTCGATTATAGCTTACTCTACAACTCCTGCCCAAGTTGAAAAGACCGCCGGCGTCGGATCGGAAACCACGAAGGCACGAAGGACACGAAGAAAACCTTGCACCAACGCAGCCGGAATGACGAAACTCGAATGACGAATGACGAATCAAACTCGAATAACCAATGACCGAAGCTCGAAACTGCTACGGGTCGAGGTTCTTCGTTTCGTCATTCGTAGGGCCTCCCATCCGCGATAGATCGCGGATGGGAACCCTAATTCAGTCATTCGGATTTGATTCGTCATTCGTCATTCGAGTTTCGAGCTTCGCCAGGCTCGTCATTCGAATTTCGTCGTTCCCTTCGTGTCCTGCTCCGAAAATAGCTTCGTCTACGCGGCCTCCTTCTTCTGAAGTGTGACGGTGTAGCCGAGTTTCTCCAGGCGGTTGACCAGATGTCGTTTCACGCGATCCTCGTTGAGCTTCTCGAAATAGTCGCGGCCGAGGTCCT
>DATHPP010000371.1:0-3620 GCA_035483795.1 Tepidisphaeraceae bacterium
GGCGATCACCGGCGGATGACGGATGCCGCCCCAGGCGACGTTGTCCCGCCCGGGCAGCCGATTGACCGCCGGCACCCGGGACAAATCGTGATCTTTCGGAAGCCCATAGAGATGTGAGCGTTGTCGCCAGTGCAAACCGGCGTCGTAATAATCGTGATAGCTGCTCTGCTTGTGACGCGTCTGCACGCTGACGCGGATGCAGATCGCGCACACCGCGACCGTCCATGCAATCAGTGCGATTCTTCGCAGTGCGTCGTAAACCGACCCCCTCTGAGGAACCGGACCGTCCATGCGCAGCTACCTTCTCAAGCGGTCGATCACCACCGGCAACGCAGCCGGCGCCTGCCCGCCTTCGGGGAGGAACAGCGATCGATGGTCTGCCGGTAGGATGACAAAATCCTTGACACCGTCAATCGTGACATTTTCGACCAAAACCACGCCGTCAGTATCGGCGGCCGCAGTCCGCATGCGCTCCGCACCGTCGTGCAGCCCGCGATAACAATATCGCAATCCCCACCACGTTCGGGCGAAGGCGGGCACGCAGGAGCCCAGTGATTCGATCCAGTCGGCTTCTACCCGTGCAACCGCGCTGCGGTTGCCGGCGACAATCGTGTAGTTCACGCCGGCCCGGCGCGGGCGCGCGTTCAGTTCCGCGAGGAATTCGGAGCCGGGCAGAAGGTCGGAGCCGGCTTCGCCCATTCCCTCGGTAATCAGCCACGACCATCGCCAGTCGGCATCATCGCGGCGAAGATCGAAATTCTTCTGAACGCTCAAGGCGCTGCGCAAGTGCGCCCAGCTCGACCCGTGGTTTGGCGGAGCGATCATGATGAGGCGGTCGACGCCGCCGGCATATTCCAGTCCTTCCACGTAGTCCCGCGCGATCAGTCCACCCATGCTGTGGGCGACAAAGTCGACTCGCATCTGGGGAAATCGCTCCCGCAAATCACGCATTGACCGTGCCAGCAGTGCGGCACTGTCGTCGATGGGTTGGTCGCCGGGATAGCTGAAATAGGCGACCTGCCAGCCCAACTGACGGAGCAACTCGCCCATGGGAACGCAATCATTGCGATCGGCGTCCAGCCCATGGATGAGAACGACCAGGGGACGATTGGGTTCGACGCGTCCGGGAAGGGCCAGGCCCCAGCGCCGCGCCTGCGCCGCCGTGGCAGCGGGGTATTCTTCGGCCGCGATGATCCGCGTCATTCGGCTTGCCCGCCGGCAGAGACTTTCCGGAGCCAGCTCGGTCAGCCGGAGGACCGCCGTGTCTCCGCGAAGCGCCATCGAACAGCCGCGCCACAGACAGGCGTTCATCGCACCCAGGAAATCCGTCGCGGCAGGGTCGGCCAGCGACAACTCACCGCCGCCGGGAGGGTTCGGCAGATGCAACTCTTGGGCGATCGGCGCGTTGACCTGGCGGATGGACAATTTCCCCTGGGCGAGTGGAATTACGAATTCGTGTGAGGCCGCCGCCGCGGACGCGGCAAACCACAGGGAGGCGCCAAACCACCATCGATACGCCATGCTCCGCCTCCATTCTAACATAAGACGTGTCGGTCAAAGGGGTACTGACCGGAATTTCCAGGCTCGTTCATCGTACTTGGTGACGCCTCTTTCGCTCTTTCAGACGGGCCGGTACATTTCCCCGCGGCAGCGGGACCTTGGAGCAAGGACAACGGATGCGTCGGTGGGTTTGGATGATGGCGGCGGGTGCGGCGGTGTTGCTGGCCCGAATTTCAACCGCCCAGGTTCGCACGCCTTTCGAGCTGGATTACGAGGAGCCGGAAAACGTTTACCTGCCCCCGCAGGGTCCGACGCCCGATCAATTGACCAATCAGGGCGGAGTCCACTTTTCGCTGGATACGACCTACCTCAGTACCTACATGTACCGTGGGGTAGACCAGAGTACGCCCCCGATTCGCAACGAACATGCGCTTCAGTTCGACGGTCGACTCGACTTCGACCTGGGAAAGCTGCCGCACCCGTTTATCGGCGTCTTCTCCAACATCTTTAATCACGATCCGGTTTCGCGCTTTGAAGAAGTCCGACCGTACGGCGGCGTCGCGTGGACCATCCGGCCGATCACGGTCGCCGGCGGATTCAACGCCTACATCTTTCCCAACCGCACGGGCAAGGACACGCAGGAAGGATGGATGTCCATCACAGTCGACGACTCGCGACTCTGGCACACCGAGCGGCCATTCCTCCAGCCTTACGTCTACGGCGCTTACGACTTCGTGAAATATCACGGGTTTTATCTGGAAGGGGGGATTCGTCACGACTTTGTTTTTGGCAACTCCGGGGTCGTCCTCAGCGCCATCGGCGACTTCGCGTACGTCTCGCACGACCATTATTTCACCGGAACCGGCCCCAACGCCGAGAGCACCGGGTTCCAGCACTACGACGGGGGTGTCGAACTCAGTTACGATCTCGATACCCTTTTCAACGTTCCGCGGCGCTTTGGAACGTGGCAGGTCAAGGGATACCTTTTCTACACGGGCTCCGTGCAGTCAACCCTCCTGGCCGACAATCGACTCTGGGGTGGAGTGGGAATTGATTTCAGTTATTAGGTGATCGCCGGCGTCAAAACCGCTGAAACTCTAACTTTCACCGCGGCGATGCTAAAGTCTGTTATGCCCGCACGGACCCCACCTCACAGCCAGGTTCCCGGTGAAAGGCTGCGCATTGGCAGTGTCAGCTTCCTGAATGCCAAGCCGCTGATTTACGGCCTGGAAGAGGCAGACGGACTGGAAGTGAATCTCGACGTTCCCTCGCGGCTTCTTGACGGGCTGCGGGAGGGGCGCTTTGACGTCGCCCTGCTCCCGGTCATCGATTACCAGCGGATGCCCGGCCTGCGGCTTCTCACCAGCGGAGGAATCGGCTGTGACGGGCACACGCTCACCGTGCGAATCTTCAGTCCAGTTCCCATCGATCGGATTACCACGCTCGCCTGCGATACCGACAGCCACACGTCCGTCGCTCTGGCGCGCATCCTGCTCGGGGAGGTATATTCGATCCGGCCGGAATTTGTTCCGTTCGACCGGGTCATTGAGAATGCCTCAGTCGCCCGGCTTTTGATTGGCGACAAAGTCGTCTGCGAAGAACCCCGAGGACTTTCCCACCAGCTGGATCTCGGTTACGCCTGGAAACTGCACACCGGATTGCCGTTCGTTTTCGCGGCGTGGATGGTCCGGCCAGGCGTGCCAACTGCGGCGCTGGCCGCTCGGCTCGAAGCGGCCAAGCACCTGGGCCTGGCCAATATCGAATCGATCATTGCTCGCGACGCCGTCCCACGAGGATGGCCAGCGGATGTCGCCCGCGAGTATCTGACGCGCCACCTGCAATTCGACATCACCGACCGTCATCTGGATGCGATCCGGCTCTTTCACCGCCTGGCGTTTAGCCACGGTCTGATACCGCACCCACCGCGTGAACTCGATACGGTCAGCCCGGAGCCTTGCGTGATGCCTGCCCGGCAGTGAATGAGCCGCACTGGCTGGAACGTCACTGCCGCCATCGCTACGATCCAATCGATGCGGTTCACGAAAATGCACGGGATCGGCAACGATTACGTGTATGTCAACGGTTTCGAGGAGCCTGTGAGGAACCCCGCCGACGCCGCG
>DATHPP010000372.1:0-21756 GCA_035483795.1 Tepidisphaeraceae bacterium
GAGATGGTGCTCGTACTCGAGTGTTTGGAGAAGCGATTACGAGAACGAGATGCGCCTCCGAGACTGCGAGAAGTTCTGTATGCAACAGTTAGTAATTGACCGTCCGCTCAGCCCGGCGGATAATCGCTCTTTTCACACTTCGTTGCATTCTGGGAGGCTGCGATGAAACTGGGTCTCTTTCGCGGATGGGCGGCTTTGTTCGTGTGCTTGGTTGCGCATTGGGCTGTGCCGCGATGCCTCGCCGCGGGCGCGAATGATGCGCCGGTGGTCGTCAGCTATTCCGAGGGTGACACCCAACTCGGCGTCGTCCAGGAGGGCACGAAATTCTATATCGACGACGATTACCGCTTCGGCCCGGTCACGGCGGAAATGTTCGGGCTTCAATTCACCAAACGCCGCTTTGGCGGTCGCGGGCTGGTCACGATCGACATCCCCGCCGGCGTGAAAGTCGACTTGATGATCGGTAACGGCGGACTGGGAGGGCCGTCGCGCGATGCCGCCACCGCCCTGGGCTTTACCGCTATCGCTTATCCAAAGCTGTTGCAGAACGGAAAGCAGGAATTGGCCGCCGCCCTCTACTCGCAGACGTTCGCGCAGGCAAAGCGCATCAACATTCCTTGCGTCGGGTTCCTGGGCGTCGTGGTGCTGGCGCCTCACCTGACCATCAAAAGCGATCCAATTGCGAATGCTCCGCCGAGCGGAATTGCGAATGCTCCGCAGCGCCGAATTGCCAATGTTCCATCGCGCGAACCGGAAATGCGCCGGCAGCGCGCGACGGAGGTGGAAGATGACACAGCGATTCCTGGACCAGCCGCGCCGATCAAGCGGCTGCAGTCTGAAATCAAGGCGCTCTACGTGCAGGAACAACCGAGTGGCGAGATGTTTGGCCTGGCCTCGGAGCTGATCCTGACTGCGACGCCCGGCTCGCGGCCGGGGCACACGCCGGTTCTCTTTGTTTCCGAGGTCGGCCCCCAGATGACCGCCGTGCTCGACGATGTCCTCCGCGCCATCTGGCTGACCGCTCCCAAATGGGCGGCGTCGAAAGTCGAGCTGAGTTTCGAAGACCGATACACGCCCAAAGACGGCGGCTCCATCGGCGCGGCCATCGGCACCCTCATCCAATCCATGCTCCAGGGGTTCGCGATCGATGACAAAGTCGCAATTACCGGAGACGTGACCGCCGACGCCAAGATCCGTCATATCGGCGGGGTCGCCGCCAAAATCCGCGGCGCCACTGCCGCCGAGTGCAGGATCGTCATCGTTCCGGCTTCCAATTACGATCAGGTCGCCGACGCGATGGTCTATGAAGGCCGTTCGCTGATCACCAATATCCAGGTCCTCGGCGCGGGCACCCTCGAAGAAGCCACGGCGGTGGCCCGAACCGATCGCGCGCCCAAACTGAAGGAAGCGACTGAGGCGTTCGATTCAATCGCGGCCGACCTCAAGACCAGCCCGGAAAAGGTGCACCTGCCTGAATACCAGACGCGGCTCAAACACATCGTTGAATTGGCTCCCGACCATTTATCGGCCAGGTTGCTGCTGCTGATTTCGCAGAACAAGCAGCCGCGAACGATGTCTGCCGCCGCTTCGATCTACTACACGATGGTGGGCAGCCAGCAGGCGATGCCGGATGTCTTCATCCAGCTCTGGGCCGCGCAGCGTGTGGTCCGCCAGTCGTCGGCCGCTGTCGGCGCCGGCCTGACCAGCCTGGTCCATATCCGGGGGAAGGTCGACCCGAAGGTGCTGCCGTTCGTCGATGCGATGATCGGATTCATCCAGGCCAGCGCCGCGGCGAACACCGGCAGGGGAAACCCGCGCGCCCTCGAAGCCCGCCGCCAACAGGTCTACGAAGCGCTCTCCCAACTCCAAACCGACCGCACGCTCATGGAGAAGATGCTGCACGAGGGTATTTAAGAGGCGCGCCGTTCAGTTTCGAATCGCAATCAATTTGTGGACGCAGGTGACGGCCAGCGATCCATCGCCCACGGCGAAGCCGACCCGCTTGGTCGATCCGGCGCGGATATCGCCGGCGGCAAGGATTCCTGGCACGGTCGTTTCCAGCGGGCAGGGCTCGCGATCCTTCAGCGGCCAGGCGCCGCTGCGCAGGGCATCGACGCCGGTGAGGATGTAACCGAGCGGGTCGCGGGCGATCCTGGGCGGGAGCCATGAGCAGCCGGGGTCCGCGCCGACGAAGACGAAGACCGCCGCGACGCTCAATCGCTCACCCTGGGTCTGGCCTTTCCCGGAGTCGGAATCCGGGTTGAACGTTTTCAGCGTGACACTTTCGAGTCGGCGCTGGCCGTCCACCGCGGCGATCTGCACGCCTTCGTGTACCTTGATGTTCGGCGTCGCACGGATTCGCCCGACCAGATAATCCGACATGCCCGGTCCGAGTTGCCGCCGGACCAGCAGGTGCGCCGTGCGATTCGGGCAGCACTCGGCCAGATACATGACCGCCTGTCCCGCGGAATTCCCGGCGCCGACGACGGCGACGTCGCTCTGGTCATACAGCATCGCCTCCACCGAGGTGCAGGCGTAATGGATCCCTTGCGATTCGAACCGCTCGGCGCCCTGGGCTTGGAGTCTTCGCCAGCGCACGCCCGCGGCGACAAGCACCGTGCGCGCGTGCAACGTCACGCCGCAGTCGAGCTTGAGCGACGCAAATCCATCCGGCGAGGTTTTCGGCTCGATGCTCTGGACTTCAACCGGCGCCACCATGGTGGCGCCGAATTTGAGCATCTGAACGACACTGCGCATGGCCAGATCCGCGCCCGAGAGGCCGTTGGGAAATCCCATGAAATTTTCGATCTTGGACGATCCCCCGGCCTGCCCGCCAGGACCAATACGATCGAGCACGATCGTGGAGAGTCCTTCCGATGCCGCGTAGACGGCCGCGGCCATTCCCGCCGGCCCGGCGCCAACGACGGCCAGGTCGACCTTGTCGCCTGGACAGTGCCGCCATACGCCCGCAGCCAGCGCCAGCTCTTGAAGGTTCGGGTTGATCAGAATCTGGCCGTTTTGCAGCTTAATGACCGGCGACTTCTTCGGCGAGCCCCACTGCCTGATCAACTCCTGGCCCCGCGCATCCGCCGTGTCGTACCACGTGAAGGGCACGAAATTCTTGTAGAAAAACTCGCGCACCTGCATCGTGTCGCGGCACTTGCCGGGGCCGACGACCCTTATCCCAAGCACCTGGAGCTGGCTGAGCAAAGCACGGCGTTTGGTGGCGGCGATCAAAAGCTTCTCGCTGACGTGTGGCGCCTTGTTGAGCATCTCGCGCAGTCGAGGTCCCGGCACGCGCAGCAGCTTGGTCTTGCCGCGGGCAATCGCGTTGACATTCACGGGCCGGCGGGTGAGCAGATCGATGTCGCCCGCGAACTGCCGCGGGCCGTGCGTCACGATGTGCCGATCGCCGTCGGCCGCGTTGAGAATCTCGATCTCTCCGGATTCGACGACGAACAGATCCAGGTCCGAATCGCCCGCGCGAAAGATCGACTGGCCGTCTTCGAATGAGCACGGAACCGCCAGCCCGCGAATGACGGCCAGATCGGCATCGTCGAGTGTCGGAAATGCCTGGAGATCATTCTCCGGTTCGGGGTAAGCAGGCGGCGCTGCAAGTGTCACGACATCACCTTTCCTTTCGCGATCGTCCTTTGGAACGACCCGCCACGGGCGAGACCTTCGGAACGTTCATGCCTCACCCTTTGGCCAAAGCGATGTTACGCACGGACTTTTGGAACGGGTAGCGTGCCGATTCGAAGCTCGCCTGCCATGGACCCGCGGGAGAGCCTACGGGTGCGCCACAATCCACACGGGCGTTTGGGTATCGTGTCAGGCTCGAAAGAGCAAACCGCGGAGGATCGCCGGGGATTGCTGCCGCGCAAATCATTTTCTGCGGGCGCCGAAGCGGGCACGGGGAGCCGGCGGTGGCGCGGAGGGGATTATCTTGTTGGGGAGCGGAGGGCGGGAGGGGGAAAGACGCGGAGACGCGGGGACGCGGAGACACGGGGTTGGAGGTGTCGCCTCTCGACCCGGCTCGGGGCAGGCACCTCGACCGGGCTCGGGGCAGGGGGACGCCGGGGGTTGGCTTTCCTGGCGGCCGGTGTTGGTGAGAATCACGGCCTTGTGGGCCTGGATGTCGCGCTGGACGCCGAGCAGGGTCATGATTTCCGTGAGGGTGACGTTGCTTTTTTGGAACTTGGCGTTGGCGATGCAGAGGAATTCGCAGATGCCGTCGCTGCTGGTCCAGTAGAGATCGATCTGGTGGCGGACGTCGCGGCCGGTTTTGGTGGGGCTTTGGAGGTACCCGGTGCGGATGTCGCCGATGGGGATGATGTATTCGCGAGAGAGGGCGTGCCGGCAGAGGGCTTCGTATTGCCAGGGGGTCAGGATTTGCGATTGCGACTCGACTGAGCTCGTCGAAGTCCGATTGCCAATTGCGGGAGCGGTCTTTTTCCATTCGGCAATCGACAGCCCGCAATCGGCAATTGCTCTGCCCGGCGTTACACTCACCGGGGATGGAATCGCAGTCGGTGTTGGATTCGCACGGGGCGGCGGGGCTGGAGCCGCATGCGCCGCTGCCGGCGTATTACCCGCCGGGGCAGAAGAGCGGGTTTCTCCGCGGGATCTTCGACCGCACCGCCGGGGATTATGACCGGATCGAGCGGCTCATGGCCCTGGGGACCGGGGCGTGGTACCGGCGGGCGGCGCTCCGCCGCGCCGGGCTCGCGGCGGGGATGAAGGTGCTGGATGTGGCCGCGGGGACCGGCGCCGTCGCCCGCGAGGCGCTGGGGATCGTCGGGCCGGGCGGCTCCGTCGTCGCACTCGATCCGAGCGCGGGGATGCTCGGGCGGCTGGTCGAGCGGGTGGCGATCCGCGTCGTCCGCGCCACCGGCGAACATCTGCCGCTGGCGGACGGGCAGTTCGATTTCCTCAGCGTCGGCTACGCCCTGCGGCATCTGGCGGACCTGGCGCAGGCGCTGCGGGAATTCCATCGCGTGCTGCGGCCGGGCGGGGTGGTGTGCCTGCTGGAGATCACGGCGCCGCAGCGTCCGCTGCCGCGGATGCTGGCGCGGGCGTACTTTCGCGGGCTGGTGCCATGCATCACCAGGCTGGCAGCGCGGCATGCCGACAGCCAGTTGCTCTGGCGGTATTATTGGGACACCATTGATGCCTGCGTCCCGCCGGGGCGGGTGCTGGAGGCGATGACCGCCGCCGGCTTCGAGCGGGCCAACCGCCACAGCGAAATGGGGATTTTCTCGGAATTCACGGGAGTGAAGCGATGAACGGCGCCGCGGGCGGGATCGCGAATCGCAGTGTGATTACGGTGACGATGGGGGCAATTCTGGGCATCGCGGCCCTGGCCGATGGGCAGGATGCGAGCAACTTCGCGCAGGGATCGTGGTCGCTCAGCACGTATGGCTCGTACACGCAAAGTTTCACCGGCGAGCGGGTCAGGCTCGCCGGGGGGACCGTGGGGCTGGGGTATTACGTTTGGGAAAATGTTTCGCTGAACGCGGAATTCAGCGGCTTTCACGTCGACCAGAGCGGCGAGGATGCGACGCTCTCGGACCTGGGAATCCTGCTGCGGCAACACCTGTTTCACCGCGGGCGCTTCTCGTTTTTCGTGGACGTGGGCGGCGGGCTTACGTACGCCACCCATCCGACGCCGCCCGGCGGAACGTATTTCAATTTCACCGAAGAGACTGGCCTGGGCGCCACCTGGCAGCTGGGCGGCAACCTGCACCTGATCGGCGGCGTCCGCTACTTCCACCTCTCCAACGCCCGCATCGAAGGGCCGGAGCGGAATCCATCGATCAACGCGACTCAGGGATATGTGGGGTTGATGTGGAGTTTCTAAATAAAAAAGGCTGCACGGTGGAGGGTAGAGTCCGTGCAGCCTGGCGGAGGAGGAAACGAAGAGGATTTTGCCCGGCGTCAGGCGACTTGCCTGGCGTCGAGCCTGATTTTTCGTCGGCCTGCGGATTTGGGGACGACCAGCAGGCTGTCCCAGCCGGTCTTTCCCATTTCGATTCCGTTGGAAGCGTAATCGGGAAACCAAGCCCCGTCGGCGAGATAGCGGAAACGGTAGTCGCCTCCATGCAACTGAATCTCCGCCCGCCACCACCCATCGCCCTGAGCCCTCATCGGCAGCGCGTCCCTGCGCCAGCCATTGAAGCACCCCACGACAGTCGCCTGCTGCACGTCAGGCCGGTAGAAACGAAACTCAACGACGCCATCCCTGGTTACAGTTGTCATGCCCTTTGGCCCTTTGCTACGATGCCATTTCAAAGCCCGTGCCAATGAGGACCCGGCGCGGGATGCCGGCGGCAACGCGATGCCGCGGGCGCATGAAAACCGGGATTTTCCCGCCGAAAACGGAGAAACTGGGGCTCTCGAAAATCTGCATGATGGTTCTTCGGTTGTCTCTGCCGGCCGTTGGATTCGGCTAAAGTCTTAAGCACTCGCTCCCTTTTTGCTCAGGCAATATGCATTCGGTTTGGCGATGAACGATGCAGCCTTTGTTAAAGTCGCAAGAAGATCGACGGCGGTTTTTCTGCTGGCGTTGGTGTCGATCCTGAGCAGCTGCGCGAAGCCTCCGGCGACGAGTAGTGATGGCGCCAATTTTCCTGCGCCGGCGCCGACCACGCTGGAGCCGCTCAATCTCAGCGACCCGATCCGACCCGTTCCCGGCGCCGTTCCGATTCAGCTTCGATCGGCGAAAAACGAGTGGACGAGCTTCACACTCCAGGCGAGCAACGTGTTCGCGTCGTCGCCGGCGTCGGTACGGATCGTGGCGGCGTCGGCAGGGAGTCCGCTCGAGGCCGCGAATCTTCAGGCGTTCGAGGTCCTGGCGATGCCGGTCGAGGTGAATCCGGATTACGTGCGACACACCGGCCTGAATTCCGCCAGCCGCAATCTGCCGCGGGCGATGCTGCCGGTGTCGATGAGCAATGGCGCGATCGATCTGGCAACCGTGCGCGACCCGACGCAGCCGACCAACCCCGCGGCCCATCCCAACGGCAACAGCGTGCTGCTGTGGATCGACCTGCACGTGCCCGCGCAGACGCCGGCGGGGGATTACGCCGCCAATTGCGAATTGCACGACGCCCGCGGGAGAATCACAGCGACGGTCCCCCTGCGATTGACGGTCTACGATTTTGCCCTGTCCGACCAGCGTCACCTCGAGATGGTGGGCCAGTTGAATTGGGACCGGCTGGAGGCGATTTATCTGCAGTGGTTTGGCGACACGATCACCCCGAGCCTGATCAACCGCCGCGAGAGCCGCTACGCGGCGACGGTCGCGACGCTCGATCAACTGGTCTCGCTGGCGCAGGAAAATCGCACGTCGCTGATCGTGCCCGGGCTTCGCCCTACCGCCAAATGGCCGGCGGGATCGACGCCGCTGATCGACTGGCGGGAGTTCGATGCCGTCGTCGCACCGTGGCTGAGCGGGCAGGCGTTTACTGATCACGTACCGCTGGGATACTGGCCCCTGCCGGCGGCGCAGAGCCTGAACCGCTACGATCCGGCCTCGCGGCTGGATTACTGGTCGCAGGCGGCGACGCACTTCGACCAGCTCGGCTGGCTCGATGCCAGCGCCGCCGCCCTCCCAGCCCCCGCGAGCGATGCCGACGCCCAGGCGCTTGCCGCCGAAGCGGCGCAGATCCTGGAGCGGAACTCGCGCCTTCGCGTCCTCCTGCCGCTGGGCGATGAGCAGCTTTCTAACTCCGCACTGCTGGAGCGGGCGAATCTAAACCGGTTGCTGACCGCCGCACCGGGGCTCATCTCGACGGCACGATCGGCCGGGGCAGAGGTTCGCAACCGTCCGCACTGGCTCCGCACCGATATGCCGGGCCTGGTTCCCAATTCCGGCGCCGGGGGTGATGAGCGCGACGTGCGGGTGTGGGCGTGGCTCGCGTTTCTGCGACAGGCAGAGCTGATTGTATGGGATCAGGTGCTTCCCGCCACCACCGACGCCGCCGCCCCGGCGGACGCCGATGAAATGGTCTGGTTTTACCCCGGTTCGTGGTTCGGCGTCGATCCCCCTGTGCCGACCATGCAGCTCAAGTGGCTCCGCCGGGCCGAGCAGGATTTCGAGTACCTCTGGCTGGCACGCCAGCGCGGAGAGGTGATCAATGCGCTCCAACTGGCCCGGCTGATCACCAAGCCGCTGGAAGTGCTTCCGGGCCAGCCGGCCGATCCGGCGTACGCGCTGATGAGCGGAACCACCAGCCAGGACGCCTGGGACAGGGCACAGGAACTGCTCGCCCGCACGGTCATGCTTCGCAAGCCCGGCGAGCTGGCCGACGAAAAGCTCCAGCAGGCGCTGACAATTGCGACCTTGCAATGGGCTGAGCCGCAGGAGCGACCCGTACTGATCGGCCGCAGCGCGCATTGGAAGCTCAGCGGCCCGCGCACCCAGCCCGGCGCCAGGCCCCAGGGCAACTGGCTGACGCTTGATTTCGGGCTCGACGTCTACAACGCCTCGGACACGACGCCGGCCCAGAATCAACTGCGCTGGGACCCGCCGCCCGAAACGTCGGGCTGGCAGGTGCGGGCGGGCCAGCCCGTCGAAGTGCCGCGGCTGCTGACGTATCACGTGCAGCCGGCCACCATCCAGGCGTCCTTTGATCTCGATCGTCTCTCGCCGGCGGCACAGCAGCCGCTGGGGCTGACGTTCGTGAACGGGTACACCAGCGCCGCGTATCGCTTTCCGGTGCGGCTGCCGATTGCCGCCACCGACCGGCGCGAGGGACCGATCAAAATCGACGGAAACCTCACGGACTGGACCGAATCGGAATCGATTCAGAACGGCCCGCTGGTTTTGATGCTCAACCGGCCCAATCTCCAGAAGGCCCAGCTTCAACCGTCGCCGGCGATGTGCAAAATCTACAGTTGCTGGGGCCGCGACAACCTGTATCTGGCCTTTGCGCTGGAGGGTCTTTCGCCGGATCGGCGGGAGGTGCATAACGACGTCGATTACGAGGCCCGGCGGGCATGGGGCGAGGACCTGGCCGAGACGCTCATCCAGCCGGTCTTTGCCGATGGCTCGACCGGGCCGGTCCTGCACGTGGTTTTCAAACCCAGCGGCGCGATGTGGGTCGAACGAAAGACCCCGCGAGCGGCCCTGGATATCCCATGGCAGCCCATCGAAATCGGCGGCATCCGCTACGCCACGGCGAGAAGCGCCGAAGGCCGCTGGCACGGCGAGGCCGCCATCCCCTGGCCGCTGATCGCCGGCCGCGAAGACCACAAGCTCCCCGCCCTGCTCCGCTTCAACTTCACCCAGCACCGCAACGCCAACTGCGAAAGCGCCAGTTGGTGTGGCCCGGTGGATTTCGGGCGCGACGATCAGCTCATGGGCGTGCTGTACGTGAGGACGCCAAGGGATTGACCAGCGACCGCGGCACGCTCACAGCCGAGCGTTTTCCGCCTATGGCGCGATGCCCGGTTTGAACCTGGCCCGTCGCACCGGAGAGCGACACGGAAAACAAAGACCGTGTCATCCACAGATTTCGCGGATTACGCAGATTGGGTTGCTTCAAATATGAGTAATCTGCGGATCAACTCTGGGCTTTCTCTGCGGTCTCTGTGTTCTTCTGATCGGTCTCGTCGCGGAAAATGATTGAAGGTTGCGTCTGGGGGAACACTATGCTGGGCCGTCGCGTCGGGGAAAGGAGCTGTTTCCCGCCGGCCGTTCGGCCGTGCGGCAGCCTCCAAACCTCCACATCACCCCTTTTTGAGGAGTAGGACATGCGCACTGTCTCAACGTTCGGCGGTTCTGTTCTGATCGAGGCCCTTGAGGGCGGATGATGCTCAGCGCCGCCCCCGCGGCCCACCATCCGCACCCGCATCACACCGCGGCACCCGCGGTTCACAGGCCGGCTCACCACAAGGGCGGTGCGGGCGATCTTCATGCAGATCAATGGTCTGCCCGGCGACGTTTCCGTCCAGGGCTTCGCCGGCGACATTCAGCTCAACAGCTTCCAGTTTGGCGTCGGGCGCGGGATCAGCAGTCCGACCGGGGCCGCGGGTGACCGCGAAAGCAGCGCCCCATCCGTTTCTGAGGTCGTGATCACCAAGACCCTTGACCAGACCTCGCCCGAGCTTCTCCGCGATCTCCTGGCCGGCGCCGATATCCCCGAAATCGACATCTTTGTCAATTTGAGCAAAGGAGGGCAGGCCGGGACGGCGTATGCGGAGTATGTCCTGAGCGACGTCCTGCTCAGCGGATTCAGCACCAGTTCGGGCGGCGACCGCCCCACCGAAAGTCTCAGCCTCAACTTCCTCAAGGTTCAGTACAAGTCCTTCACTCAGAATGCGGACGGAACGACGAGCGTGGATTCTCTCACCTACGACCTGACCCAACAAAAGCTCCTCTAGGTCCGTCCTGTCATCGCTGGTATTGCAGTGATGGAGCGGCGGCGCCCCGTGGCGCCGCCGCTGCTGCTGGCGAGAATGACCAAACCGCCGCCCGGGCGGAATGACGAAATCCGAATTACGAATGACGAACCAAATCCGAACCATCCCTCACCCAGAATAGGGACGCGAAGAGATTCCCGCTATTTCCCCTTTGATCCCTGAAGCCGGCGATCCTTGCGGACGGCTGGCTTCACCGTCGGGGGAATCACGAGTTCCACCTGCACGTTCTTTTCTCCACGTAACAGTTCCGCCACCTCGCGGATATTGTCGGTCACTTCGTCGAGCGTGCGTCCCTGAGTGAAAATGCCCGTGTCTTCCAGCGCGCGGGCAACGTACCAGCCGTCCTCAGGCTCGACGATCACGTGATAAACCTTCATGAAATCTCATCTTACCCCATGTGCCGGATCATCTCATCGCCGAACTCGCTGCATTTCACTTCGGTGGCGCCGCTCATCAGGCGGGCGAAGTCGTAGGTGACGGTTTTGGCGGCGATGGCCCGCTCGAGGCCGCGGAGGATCAGATCGGCGGCTTCCTGCCAGCCCATGTATTCGAGCATCATGACCCCGGAGAGGATGACTGAGCCGGGGTTGACCTTGTCCTGGTTGGCGTACTTGGGGGCGGTGCCGTGGGTGGCTTCGAAGATGGCGTGGCCGGTGACGTAGTTGATGTTGCCGCCCGGCGCGATGCCGATGCCGCCGACCTGTGCGGCGAGCGCGTCGCTGAGGTAATCGCCATTGAGGTTGGGGGTGGCGATCACGTCGAAATCCTCGGGCCGGGTGAGGACCTGCTGGAGGGTGATGTCGGCGATGGCGTCTTTGATGACGATGCCGGCGCCGCTCTTTCCCTCGGGGATCTTGCACCAGGGGCCGCCGTCCAGCTCGACCGCGCCGTAGAACTGTTTGGCAACCTTGTATCCCCAATCACGGAAGGCGCCTTCCGTGAACTTCATGATGTTGCCCTTGTGGACAAAGGTGACGCTCTTGCGCTTGTGCTTGATGGCGTAGCCGATGGCGCTGTGGACGAGGCGCTCGGTGCCGAGGTAGCTGATCGGCTTGATGCCGATGCCCACTTCGACGCCAACCTCGCGCTTGGGCGCGCCAATCGCTTCCAGCTGCGCCTGCCAGCTCTGGGCAGCGTCCTTGTTGCCGAAGCGGATCTTCTTGAATTCCTTGGGAAACTCTTTGGCGAAAAAGTCGAGGATTTTCTGGGAATCGGCGCTGCCGCCGGGGTATTCGATGCCGGCATAAATGTCTTCCGTGTTCTCGCGGAAGATTACCATGTCGACCTTCTCCGGGTGCTTGACCGGCGAAGGCACGCCGGTGAAATAGCGCACCGGGCGCAGGCAAACGTAGAGGTCGAGCATCTGGCGGAGTGCGACGTTGAGCGAACGAATGCCCCCGCCGACCGGCGTCGTGAGCGGACCCTTGATCCCGACCAGAAAGGTCCGAAAGGCCTCGACCGTATCGTCCGGCAGCCAGTTGTTGAACTTCTTGAACGCCTTTTCCCCGGCAAAGACTTCCATCCAGGCGATCTTGCGCTTGCCGCCGTAGGCTTTGTGCACCGCCGCGTCGAACACGCGAACGCTCGACCGCCAGATGTCCGGGCCGGTGCCGTCGCCCTCGATGAACGGGATGACCGGGCGATCGGGGACCTGGAGCTTGCCGCCGGAGATCGTGATCGTTTTGCCGTCGGCGGGTGCGGTAACGTCTTTGAAATTTGCCATGGCTGTTTCCTGCTTTCCTTGAAGCGGCCGAACGGAGAAGTCCAAGTGAAATTAGTGGTGACGAGGTGGGGTGTCAATTCGCTTCGCTGCTTCGCCACGTGTGCACCGTCGTGCCCGGCGTCGGCGGTCTCGCGGAGAAGCCAGATCATGACCTGGACGGGACCGGCGGGACCGAACCATTCTAGCTGGTGGCCCCGAGCTTCCGCGAATATCATTCGGGCAATGACTTGGGAAGAGTTGGCCGGCGCCCAACGGGCTGCCGCGCAGCATTTGTTTGGGAGCGATAAACCGACCTTCGACCGCGCGGTCTGCGGCCGGGCATATTATGCAGTCTACGCGCTGGTTACCTCCCACCTGTCCCCCGCTACACCTTTTGGGCGGGGGTGGAGGAATCCTCCGCACGCGGAGCTACCAGCACACGTGAGTAATATCGCGGGGCTGCGGGAGGCTGATCGCCGGGAAGTCCGGCGGGCAATACGGCGATTGCGACAGCGCCGCGAGGACGCAGATTATCGACCCGGCATCACCGTCGACCGGGTTTCAGCCCGCGAGAGCATGCGCGATGCCCATCAGGTATTTGGGATCTTCAAAAAGAGCTAAGGACATGAACAAGAGCAAGCTGATTCGATCCGTGAAAGTACACCTCGGGAAAGTCGGCCATGGGATTGCCTTCGACGTCATAACCGCGGGTGTAAGGCAGGAGGATTCATGGTGGCATGTGCCGGTGGTGGCCACGCGAAACGGCAGAGATGTCCCCCGCGAGATCACGGTCAACATTTTCGCCAACATCGAGGATGAATTGGAGCGCGACGAACATGTGAACGTGTTGTTTGTACCCGCTCTCGCCGACGCCGAATCCACCGGGTCGCGCGGGGGATGAAACGCGAAGCATCTTCTTGTGGTCTTCGACATGAATGGGCAAACAAATGTTTCGCTCGCCGCCCGTTTCGTCCAGGGAATTGGACTCGTCAACATTTCACCGTCGGAATTGCAATCACGTTTGTCGGCGTGCCCGCAAGCGAAACAAGGCCCATGGAATCCGTGGGTGCTGGATTCCATTACAGATCAATGCCACGATGCGCTCGAGTTTCTTTCCACGCTGACGTTTCCCGCCACGAGGCACGTTGTTTTTGCGAGGCAGGGAGGCTCGGCACTCGTGAACAACCGTCGGGACGGATCCGATTACCCCGGCTATGGTGATTTGCTCTCGCGATTCTGGCATTGCACGTTTGCCTGGATTATTAATCAGCCCGGTCGCGTGTGGAGTGACGGCGTCCAGTGCGTGGTCATGAGATATGAGGCCCGGATGGGAACCAAATTCGCCATGTCGCCTGCGCAGACGACGGGGGCCGATGGGTTTTTGACACTTTCGGCGAATCACACCCGGTTGAAGCTAATTTTCCATATACCGCCAAGAGGACGTCGGCCCGATTCAAGGTGGAAAATCTAATCGAGCTCTCCGGCGCCTTTGGGTTAGCAATCCCAACCGCCAGTGACTTCGTCAGCGCTGGCAATTATCTGCTTTACCGCGAATTGGTTGGCCGTCCCGTCAGCTCGTGCACGGTCGAGGAGGCCGATGATCCCGCGTACGGCTACTACCGGCGGGGCATGGGCTTTGCCAAGCACATGAAGACGCACGCCGCAAGTGTTATTCTCGACCTTGAAAAATGCGTAGCGATCAATCCGACGTATCGCGCTCGTGTGGAGCCGGCCCTGGCGGAAGCTCGTCGGACGGTGAGCGGTTTCAAAAAGTAGGCAGAACGAGCCCTTTCGCAGCAAGGCCGCGGCACTCGGAGTGAGGTGTCCGTCAGACAGGCTCGTTTCCCGGGGTTCGTGGCTAAGGCGACGAAACGGTCTAGCAATCGCGAAATGCCCAGGCAATTGGGTCGATTTGCTCGACGCGGCGAAGGGATTGGGCTAGAAATCCCGCCGGGCTGAACGTTTTGAAACGTCAGGCGTAATGCTCCTGTTCACCCGTCCGCTCCAATCAGGCAACATCGAGGGCAGCATGTTTGATCGGTTACCCAATCGGATTGAACTGGGGATCTTCGCGGGTATGGCTTTGGTCTGTGCGATCGTCGTCACGCTCATCCCAAAACACGATTACGCGATGATGTTCGCCTCGATGCCGCTGTTCGCGATTTCCGCCGTCATGGGCTTTCGACGCAGCGAGCGGCTGAAGGCCCGTCAGACCCGGGTTGCCGACGTGGACAAAGAACTCCCCTGAACCCGCCTCAAATCCCGCATCAGGAGCCATCCCCGGACAATAGGAGCAACCACGGAGGCGCGGCGACACGGAGGCGCGCCCGGCTCTGACACATTCCGAGCTGCCTTGCGTTCGCTATCGGAATCCCCCGGTGACGAACAGCGTCTCGCCGGTCACCCACTTGGAATCGTTCGAGGCGAAAAACACGACCGCCGGAGCGATATCGTCCGGCTGCCCCAGGCGCCCGAGTTTCGAGCCGGCGATGTACGCCTTACCGAAGGCGCCGTTCGGGTCGCTGGCCTCGACGTTGCCTTCGGTGGCCACCGCACCAGGCGCCACGCCGTTCACGCGGATCTTCCGGGGCCCCAACTCGGCGGCGAACGATCGCGTCAGCGAGTCCACAGCGGCCTTGGAAGCGGCGTACACGCCCATGCCGGGTAGAGCGGCCGTGGAAACGACCGAGCTGAGGTTCACGATGCTTCCGCCCTCCGGCCCGAAATGCCTGACCGCCTCCTGTATCGCCACGATCAGGCCCAGCACGTTGAGCTCGAAATGCTTCTGAAAATGCTCCGGCGTAATCTGTTCGAGCGGGGCAAAGTTGTAGATGCCCGCGTTGTTGACCAGCACGTCCAGCCGGCCGAACGCCTTCTTCGTCTCTGCGAACAAACGTTTCACGTCCGCCGGCTTCGAGACGTCGGCCTGCACGGCAATCGCTTTGCCGTCCCTGGATGTGATGTCGTTCACTACCTTGTCGGCGCCTGATCGGCTGCTCGCATAATTCACGACCACCGATGCGCCTTCGGCCGCCAACTGCCGGGCGATTTCCGCCCCGATCCCTTTGGACGCCCCGGTCACGACCGCAACTTTTCCGGATAACTTCGACGACATGGGAGTTCCTTTCCGTAGATCGCTCGCCCCCGTTTCGATTCAGACCCATACTTGGTGCACTACACCGCCGGCGGTTGCCGGTGCGACTGGGCCTTCACCCCTGCACGACGGGCCAGGAGCCACACTACAACTCGCTGAAGCAGCACAAGCACGGCGGTAATTCCAACGGCCAATCCGAACAGCGTCACACTGCTGCTTTGGTCAGCATGCATTGCGAACGCCAGAGCGGTCGACACCGCGGGCGGGTGAACCGCATCGAGCAAAATCATCAGCAGGATCGCCAGCGCCATCGAGCTTCCCGTCGCGGCATACCCCGTGCCAAGCAACGTCCACATTGTCCATCCCACGCCCGCCGCCGTCATCTGGGAAAGTATGAGCGTGCGAACCGCATTGGCCTGGTGCTCGGGGTCCAGGTAAATGAGAAAAGCGCTCGACGCCAGAGACGCGCAGAGCAAATGGTGTCGGCCGAACGATTCGATCAAGGCGATCATCACCAGCACAGTCACGGTGGGGAGGATCGCCAGGAGCAATTCGTCCGACACGCTCATTCGGCGTCGCTTCGGCTCGGACTCGGTCGTCCTGAGATCACTCACCGGGTATTTAACGCTTTCCCCGGCCCCACGGCCGGCATACGCTTTCGGATTACTTGTGGGTTGCGAGCGCATCGCAATGCCGGCAACGTACACAAAAACAGGGAGCAGGTCATGGCCAAGATTGAAGAATATGACCTCGTCGTGCTCGGCAGCGGCAAGGCCGGCAAACTGCTGGCCTGGGCGCTGGGAGCCGAGGGGAAGCGGGTCGCGGTGGTCGAGCGGCAATACGTCGGTGGGGCCTGCCCGAACATCGCCTGCATGCCGAGCAAAAACGTCATCCACTCCGCCAAGGTGGCCTCGTATGTCCGCCGCGCGGCTGAGTTTGGCATCGCGCCCAGCTCCCGGCCGATCGACATGGTCGCCGTGCGGGAGCGCAAGCGGCGGATGGTGGACGACGAGGTCAAGTTCCACCTCCAGATGTACCGACAGACCGGCGTCGATCTTATCATGGGCCGGGGCCGCTTCGTCGCGCCGCGGACGCTGGAGGTCGCGCTCAACGCGGGCGACACGCGGACACTGCGCGGCAAGACGGTCGCGATCAACACCGGCTCGCGGGCGCGGATCGACGACACGCCAGGCCTGTCCGATTCGCGGCCGCTGACCCACGTCGAGGCGTTGGAACTCGACCAAGTTCCGCCGCACCTGATCGTGCTGGGCGCCGGGTTCGTCGGCCTCGAGTTCGCCCAGGCGATGCGCCGCTTCGGAAGCCGCGTCACGGTCATCGAGCGCAACGACACGCTGCTGCGCCGCGAGGACCCGGACGTGTCCCAGGCGGTCGGCGAGCTGTTCCGCGACGAGGGGATCGATGTGCTGACCGGAACGGTGGTGCGGCAAGTCAATGGCCGGTCTGGCCAGTCCCTCCGTCTGGAGACGACCCGTGGCGTCGTCGAGGGCACACACCTGCTCGCGGCCGGCGGGCGAACGCCCAACACCGACGGCATCGGGCTGGAGCTGGCTGGCGTACAAATCGACACCGCTGGCCACATCAAGGTCAACGAGCGACTCCAGACCACCGCCGAGGGCGTCTGGGCGATGGGCGACTGCGCCGGCAGCCCGTACTTCACGCACATCGCCGCCGACGACTTCCGCATCGTCCGCGACAACCTCGCCGGCGGAAACCGGATCACGACGGGCCGGCAGGTGCCCTGGTGCCTGTTCATCGACCCCGAGCTGGCCCATGTCGGCCTCAGCGAGCGCGAGGCAAAAGAGCGCGGGATCGCCTACCGGCTCCTGAAAATCCCGATGGACCACGTGCTCCGCACCCACACGCTTTCGGAGACGCGAGGCTTCATCAAGGCCCTGGTCGAGCCCAACGGCGGCGACCGCATCCTCGGCTTCACCGCCTTCGGCGTCGGCGCCGGCGAGGTCATGGCCGTGGTGCAGGTCGCGATCCGCGCCGGCCTGCCCTACACCGCAATCGGCGACATGGTCCTCACCCACCCCACCATCGCCGAGGGCCTGGGCGAGCTGTTCACCGGACCGGTTTCGGCCTAGTCCACCGTTCTCCGAGGCCCGCCCGCCCCGCCGAGACGTGAAGGCGAGCGAGGAAGGCGTGATTGTCGGTCCGCCCACTTTAGGACAACTTGAGTTTCGCAAAATCAGGCGATCCAAAGCGACGCCGCCCGGAACTACCTGTCCATCGAATGGACAACCCTCTCCAACGATTCCCGGCTGACCTTGATCATGCCGCGGTGGGGCTGATCCAGGTCGAGAGTCACGAAGATCACCGCCGTCACGATTACGACGAAACTCAGCGAGCCCGAAAGGTGGATCTTACCCCGGGCGCCCTGTTTCTCTCCGATCAAAAAAGCCGGGACGACGGCGGCCACGAAGAGCAGGACCGCGATGCTCCACGGAGTGCGGATATGGTACGCGGCAGCTCGCAAGGCATTGGTGCTCGCGACATTGTTCAACGTGTTGACCAGTGCCAGGGCGATCGGTGTGCCATCGGCATCGGCCTTGTCAACGATCGCCGTCATTTGCGAATAGGCCCGCAAGCATCGCTGGTTTTCCTCTTTCTCCTGTTGGGTAGTCAATTCTTCAAAGGGTAATTTCACGAGTTGTCGGGCATAATCCCCGATGAGAACCTGCAATTCCGAACGCCGGGGTTCGTTAAGCAGGGTTGCACAAGTGTAGAAATCGGAGATGGCGTTACTCTCGGCGACGACGGCGCTGCGGCGCTGATCGTGTCCCTGAAGGGCCATCGAGAATGTAAATGCCAGCAGAAGCCCGAGAAGAACGACACTGGCATCGATGAACTTCGCGTCGGGGTCGTCTCCCGGCAGGGAGGGGAACCGTCGACCGCGCCGCCAGCCCAGGAACCACGACGCCAGCATCGCGATGGCAAAGATGATCGAGATGAGCGAGGCGTCGACCCGTTCGAATGAATCCTGCATGTGCTGCCCGAGTGATTGGATCACATTCGATCGCGGCTAAGCATGGGCGAGTTGCTCTCCCCATTGCGACGCAGTTTCCACGATCGCCGCCTTCTGGCCAAGCTCGAGAACCTGTTCCGCGGTTGTGGTGGCAAAGACGTGCATCAATCGCGCGATCGCGCCCGTCCAGCCGGTTTGATGGCTGGCGCCCAGACCCGCCCCGTTGTCGCCGTGAAAGTACTCATAGAAGAGAATGTAGTCGCGCCAGTGAGGATCCTCCTGGAATTTGCCCGAGCCCCCGTATACGGGGCGGCGGCCATCGCTGCCCTTGAGAAAGATGCAGGCCAGGCGGCGCCCAAGCTCCTCGGCAACCTGGTAGAGATTCATCCGGCGTCCGGACCCGGTCGGGCATTCGACCGTAAAATCGTTGCCATAGAAGGCGTAGTAATTCATCAGGGCGCGGAGGATCAGGATGTTGACCGGCATCCAGATCGGGCCGCGCCAGTTGGAGTTTCCGCCGAACATCCCCGTGTCCGACTCGGCGGGGAGATATCCAACCTGGTATTCCCGTCCATCGACGTGCAGGAGGTAAGGACGATCTCCGTGCCGCCTGGACAAAGAGCGGATGCCGTACGGGCTGAGAAACTCACTCTCATCCAGCATGATCGCGAGCAGACGGCGGAGTTTGTTTTCGTCCAGAACCGCGAACAACCGCCGCCCGTGCATCCCGATTTTTCTGGGATCGTGAAATGAGGCAGTCAATGCCGGACGGGCATCGAGAAACCATTGGAAGCGTTCCGCGATTTCTGGATATTTATCAAACAGGGCCGGCTCGAAGGGCGTCGCCGCGCAGAACGGGAGCAGGCCGACCATGGACCGGACCTTGAGCCTTTGCGCCGTTCCGTCGGGCAAACGCAGCACGTCGTAGAAGAAACCGTCTTCCTCGTCCCACATTCCCGTACCCTCGCCCAACTGCACCAGCGAAGACGTGATCATCGCGTCGTGCTGGAGAAATTTGAGGACCATGTCGACATAGTCGTCGTCGGTCTTCGCCAGCTCGATGGCGATTTCCAGCATGTTGTCGGCGAAGAGGGCCATCCAGGCGGTGCCGTCGGCCTGTTCGAGAAAGCCGCCGGTGGGAAGCGCCGCGCTGCGGTCGAAAACGCCGATGTTGTCCAGACCGAGGAAGCCGCCTTCGAAGACGTTGCGGCCATACCGATCTTTTCGATTCACCCACCAGGTGAAATTCATCAGCAGCTTTTGGAAGCAGCTCTTGAGCCATTTGGTGTCCCCGACGCCTTTCTGCACCTTGTCGAGGCGATAGGTGAAGATCGTCGACCAGGCGTGCACCGGCGGGTTCACATCGCCGAAGTTCCATTCGTACGCCGGCATCTGGCCGTTGGGATGCATGTAGCGTTCGCGGAGCATCAGCCGAAGCTGTTCCTTGCCGAAATCCACGTCCACCATGGTCAGGGCCAGCACATGGAAGGCCAGGTCCCAGGCGGCGTACCAGGGATACTCCCACTTGTCGGGCATCGAAAGGACGTCGCCGTTGTACATGTGATGCCATTGGTCGTTGCGCGAGGCCCGTTTGTGGGCCAGCTTATACGGATCGGAGCCGCGTTCCGCGAGCCACTTGTCCAGGTCGTAGTGGTAGAACTGCTTGCTCCAGAGCATTCCCGCCAGTGCCTGGCGCACCACATTCGTCTGGTCGGCGTTGAGAGATGCGGGAATGACCGCGGCGTAGAACTCGTCGGCTTCGCTGATCCGCTTCTCAAGCGTCCCGGCGAATTGCTTGCCAAAAGGCGTTATACCGGCCGAAGGGGGTGCATTCGTCAATCGAAGCCGAATCACTTGCTGACCGCCCGCGTCTACGGTCATCTGATAATGTGCCGCCACTTTGGTCCCTGACTGGGCGGGATTGATCGCCTCGCGCCGGCCATTCACGATGTAATTGTTGACACCGTCCTTGACGTACCGGCCGGCATTGGGGATTCCGAAGATTCGCTCGGTATTGGTTTCGTTCTCGGTGAACAACAGGGGTACATCGTCATCGCAGTACAGGAAGCGTTCTGCGAACTTGGGATCGCTGGCGCGCACCGCGCCGCCAATTCGCCCCAGCGACGGCTTGGCAACCGAACGGTCCCAGGACCAGGTATTGCGGAACCAGAGCGTGGGCAGAACGTGCAGCTCGGCGGCTTCCGGCCCCCGGTTGTGGACCGTGATCTGGATCAATATGTCTTCGGGTGTTTCCTTGGCATATTCCACAAACACGTCGAAGTATCGGTTCTCATCGAAGACGCCGGTGTCCAGCAGCTCGTACTCGAATTCGTGACGCGTGCGGGCGCGATTGGTTCGGACAATATCGTCGTAAGGGAACGCCGACTGCGGGTACTTGTAGAGGTACTTCATGTACGAATGCGTCGGCGTACTGTCGAGATAGAAGTAGTATTCCTTGACGTCTTCCCCGTGATTGCCCTCGCTGTTGGACAGGCCAAACAACCGTTCTTTGATAATCGGGTCTTTCCCATTCCAGAGCGCGACGGCAAAGCAGAGCACCTGGCGGTCGTCCGAGATACCGGCCAATCCGTCCTCGCCCCAGCGGTAGGCGCGGGACCGTGCCTGGTCGTGGTTGAAGTAATCCCAGGCATTGCCCCCGTCGCTGTAGTCCTCGCGCACGGTACCCCACTGCCGCTCGCTCAGGTACGGTCCCCACCGCCGCCAAGGGATCTTTTGCTCCCGCGCTTTCTCCAGCCGTTCGGACTCGGCGTTCATGACGGATCCTTTCCCGGTTTGCCCACAGGACCCGACGAAATTGACGGGATTCCCCAGATGAACCTCTGGCAGCCGAACGTCGACGGCCACTTCGCATACGATACCGAGGCGGGGAGCGTCCAACAATGATTTCTGTGGCCCGCAGGCGGACCAGACGCTGAGATCTGGCACGGACCTGGCTCAGGGGACACTGTTTCTGCTACGGCTTCTCCTTGCCCTCCAGATTGAGCGCCACGGCCTGGCGGATGAGCTTTTTCAGGGCCGCCTCGTCGATCGCATCGTCCGCGCGGATGTCGATGGCTCGCCGGACGTTCCCATCAAGACTGGAGTTGAACAGCCGGGAGGGGTCCTTCAGCGAAGCCCCTTTGGCGAACGTCATCTTGACGACGCTCTTGTAGGTCTCTCCGGTGCAGACAATCCCGTTGTGGGACCAGGTGGGCGTCCCCCTCCACTTCCACTCTTCGACGATGTGCGGGTCGGCCTGCTTGATGAGCCGGCGGACCCTGGCCAGCATCTTCCCGCGCCAGTCCCCCAGATCCTCGATTCTCTGATCAATCAGCGCGGAGGCAGACTGCCCCTCAGCGACGTTTTTCTTCATCGTTTCGCCTTGATTCGATGCTCATCTTAGCTCAGCGCTGACCGGGTTCAACAGAAGGCCTGACGCCGCGTAAGCAGCGACACTGCGCACCCTCAAAACACCACGCCAAACCACGCCAAACCACGCCAAACCACGCCAAACCACGCCAAACCGCGCCAACCGCGCCAAACCAC
>DATHPP010000373.1:0-6404 GCA_035483795.1 Tepidisphaeraceae bacterium
GTGCCTGCGCGATCTGGTTGGCCTCGCCGGTGCTGGGAACTATTGGGTTGGGCACCACCGAGAGCATCATGCGGCTTTCAAGCCGTTCAAGCGAAAAGCGTGAGCATCGCTTAAGTCCCCGTCGGTTGGATTTTGAATTTGAGGCAACGAATTGACGAACCGTCTGCGCGATTGATTCCGAGAGCGACATTATCACCCTTCCTTCCCTGCGTGGGCGGTACTTGAATCCCCTTCGAGCCGACCGAACGCACCAACAACCCCACACCTGTAGCCGGGCGTTGCAAGCGACTCGTTTTGCCTACGTGACGATGGGCGATATGGTAGGAATTTGCGGGAGGAAGTCAAACGAAATCGTAATCTATTTGTCAGTTTTTGGTTTCTGTGTCGAATATTTGCAGATTACGCACAAGTCAGATTGCGGTCGAGTCGGGTCACCAGGGGGTCACTTCCTGATAGGTGCCGGGAAGCGGGGTGTAGCTGTTCCCGAAGCTCATGCCGCTGGGGTAGTTGGTGGTTCCGGTGCTGGAGATGGTGATGCTGGAGTGACCGTTGAGGCTCAGGGGGTTGTCGGTCATTCCGATGACGGAGCCGTCAACGGTGCCGCCGGCGTTGCCGCTCATGCTGAGAGAGCCGACAACCATGCTGCCACCGAGGGTTCCGAAGTTACCGGTCATGCTGACGGAGAAGCCGGGGACAAGCATGAACGAGCCGGTCAGTTTCTGAAGGGCGGCGTAGTTGGGCACGGTGCTGGGAAGCTGATCGATCGTGGTCGCCGAGACGTTGCCGGCGAAGCTGATGACGTTGTTGACGGGGTCGTAGGTCTGGACCATCGAGGGCGGGTTGCCGACGATGATGCCGCAGATCGTGCAGTTGCCCCGGAAGGTGACGGTGTTGGGCTGCTGGACCCAGAGCACGCCGTAGATCGTGACACCGCCCGTGAACTTGGGATTGGTGTTAGGGGGAATGTAGACGTTGGTCAGCGTGCTCATCGAGGCGTTGTACTGGGTGGTGGCGTACTGGGTGAAGACGCTGGTATCGATGGTGGGGAAACTCGGCGCCGGAACGCCGATGTGCTCGTGCTTGGGGATCTGGGTGGGGTCGCTGGTCCCGCCGATGGAAGCGCCGCTGACGGAGATGGTGGCGCTGGGGTTGACGACGCTGATGTCGCCGCTGACGCTTTTGCCGTCGATGACGACCGGCGTGGCGCTGCTCATGTCGGCGCTGAGGACGCTGCCTTTGGTGGGATCGGTCAGGCCTTGAATGACGGTGGAGCCGGCCGTGGTGACGGTGCCTTCATTGGCCACGCCATAGTCGAGGATCGCGCCGGCCTTGGGGGCGGTCTGGTACTTGAGCTGGATGCCCTTCAGGATGGTCCCGTTGGGGCCAGCGCCGTCGACCGTGCAAACCAGGAACTGGCCCGAGGCCACGATCATGGCGCGGAACTTTGTACCCGCGTTCGGGTCGACATTGGTCCACCCGGTGGCCGACGGAATGTAGATTGCGCCATTGGTGACGGTGACGCTGCCGCCGTTCATCAGGCTGGTTCCGTTCAAGCCCTGGCCTGTGGACGGCCCGAGCGCGTTGGCGGCCGCCGTGAGCAGGTCGGGCGGGTTGGGCGGGATGGTCATCTGGTTGAACTGATAGCGCAGATACTGCATCCCCGCGTCGGCGCCGGCCTGGGCCAGTGCCATTGATTGCTCGTTGCGGGCGATCTGCGCGCTCATCGACGAGGCGCTGTAGAAGCCGATCGCCAGCGTCGAGAAGAGCACCAGGAACAGCATCGCCAATACGGAAGACAAGCCTCGGCGTGCCGACCGGCGAGTTATGGGATGTTGTCGATGATTCCGAGTTCTCATACACCGCAACATATCCAATTCGAACCCGGATTCGGCAAATGCGGTTAGCGACGGCTCACATCGAGTTTTGGACGCTGGTCCACCGCGCCAGCACCTTTGTGCCGACGGTCGTGATGGCGGCGATGGCCGCGATGACGATCAGCCCGGCGACAAGGGCGTATTCCAGAACCTCACCGCCGGTCTCGTCGCGGATGAAGCTCAAAATGCTTCGCATGGCTCCCTTTCCGTTCTGGCGAAAAGTTACCCCCCGGAGTAACCGGAGGCAACCTGAATGGCAGGGAAGTCGGGGGCATGACCATCCGCTTCCCCGTGATGAGCATCGTCCAGGATCTGCCACGGCTTAACGTTGTATACGCGACGACACGACGGCACCCATGGCCGGCCCCACAATTAGGGCTTTGCCTAACGGGACAATTTTAGCCGCTTCTGTTGGGCAGACTGACGTTCTGTTGGGCGTCAATAAAAGTGTCGGCGGGGTGGAAAGGCAGGGGGGTGCACTTTTCCGGTCGAGTCCCGCCGACGAACTCGACTATAAGCTCGGACAAATGATGGGGGCTATGACGACTATGACCCCGGCTCGCAAATTAAAAAGCCCCCGGCTATGCAGGCCGGGGGCGGGGTAACGCATACGGAAGCGGGGCTGTGCTTCCCATCCATCATCGTGAATGCGATCCGTCAAGTTAATTTGGTGCAATGAAAATCACGGAGAAAGGGTAGCCGATCATGAGATTGTGAAGTTTAGAAAGGTCATTCTGACGCTCGCGGTTGTTCTGGAGTTGACGACAGCAGTCGAATTATGGCTGCTGTTGCGAAAGGCATCGCTCGCATCCCCCATTTCCATCAGTGCACCGATCCGGGTCCGGCGGACGCTCAGCCTCACGCCGGGTGGCAGCGCGACCTGTGCTGTCTTGCCACCGCAAGGGAAATACCACGGCCTGCTCACCGGTCAGTGGACTTACAGGGGTGCGCCAAGCGCGGGGAAAGCGGGGATTCGATGCTTGATCTTGGCACCAGACAACACTATCGTCCGAATTTACGAGCGTGCATCATCTGGAAGCTTCGCGCTCCGCTACGACGCCGACGGCGGCTACATGTTCTGCTTCGCGGACTCTAACGCCGCTCGCCCTGGTGTTTGCGTGGTGGATTTGGACGGGGGTTATCAGCCGGATTGACGGTCGATCAGGATTTGGGGCGGTTGCCGACGAAAGGTCATGGACCACCGACGAATTTCATGGACTCTCCGTGTGTCCGCTATCAAACGGACCAGGGCCGCCTTTGGCGACTGAATGAATCCCGCCTCAGTACTTACCCAGCTTGTCGTGCAGCACGGTGAACGCCGCCAGTTCCAATAATGGTCGGGCTGATGTGATGGAATCAACGGCAGGGGAAGACCTGTCTCACAACGGTGGTCCGGCCGGACGAAGACCTACTTCGTATATCGTTCCTGAGGCAACACCACGATTCAGGGCGTGCTCTACATTCAGACGCCGAACCGGGTGAGCTTCAGTGGCAACGTCACGATCCAGGGCGCGATCGTGGTGACCGGGAGCAGCAATACGCTGAGCTTCAGCGGCAACGTTTCGGCAACGACAATGGACACACTCCCGGCCACCACCAATTTTCCGGCCGGCGAGCGGGCGTTGGCGGGCTCGTTCCTGCTGGCGCCGTCGTTTGCGGTGACGATGAGCGGCAACTTTGGCAGATCGGCGGGTCGCTTGTGTTGCCGACAGCTTTACTTTCTCGGGCAACGCCGGGGGTCAGATCAACGGCTCGGTCATCGCGCTCAAGGACGCTCCGTTCACAGAGTCAGGCAACAGCCCCTTCGTCTTCGGAAGCCCGGTGACCACCAACCCGGACGGGAATCGTCTTCCCCGGCGGCCTGGCCCCGACTCAGGGGAGCTATATCGAGGTCCCGTAAGAGTCAAAAGCAGGAAATCGCTGGCCGAGGTCGCAAATATATCGTAAGTCTCAAGTGAATGGCGTGGCTTAGCGGCGGGGCCAATTGGACGTCGTAATGGGCCACGGGGCATTTAGAGGCTCGACTGTACTGATGGTCGGGCAAACCAATGATCACTTCCGCCGCGCATCACGCGGCCGGCTGCGATTCTTTCGCCGCGAAGCGCCGGCGAAACCGCGGCATGGCTTCGGTTATCGCGATGATGTTCCTTGTATTGATCGCCACGCTGTCGATCGGCTTCTATACGACGATGGCCATGTCCTCCCAGATCGCGGGCAATGAAAAGAAAAAGCAGTGGGCAAGAGAGGCCGCCGATTCCGGTATGCGGTTCATGCGCTATGAGCTCGGCGCCGTGAATCTGCCCCTGGGAACCAACAGCGCCAACCTGATGTCCAACCTCGCCAGCCAGTTGGGCAACGCCCTCACTGGCAGCGGCGACATGGGTTCGAACGCCGTCACGGTCAGCAACGGCTCAATCTACATTCCGTCGCAGAATGGCTACGTGACGCTGGACCCAGGGCTCGGCACGAAATTTCAGGCGACGATCACCCAGCTTCCCAATTCGACCACGCTGGTGGTCACCTGCCACGGGCTCGGCCCGACCGGATCGATCACCGCCGGGATACAGCTCCAGTTCCAGGCCCTGCGCGGATTCTCAGTTGTCGGACTCTCCTCGTTGACGACCGGAAGCCAGAACAACGGGCGCCCGGTGCCCCAGATTGATAGTTGGAACTCGCTCAACGGACCTTATGGGACGTTTCCCATGGACAACAATGGCAACGTTTCCAGCAACGGCAACATCACGCTCGTGAGCGGCACGAATATCCATGGCAGCGCCCAGCCGGGCATCGGCAAAACGATCTCGAAGGCCGGGAGCACTGTCACGGGTTCGACGGCGCCGCTAACCACCGCTCTCAGTTATCCCACCCCGGTTCCCGGATCGGCGGCCACGACCAACAACAACTCGAAGCTCCCCTCCGCCTACTTCAACGCGGCGACGCGCGATTTCATCATTCCCCAGAACGCGCCGGCGCTCACGCTCCCGGGCGGCACGTATTATGTAAACAACGTCGACTGGGAGGCCGCGACCATCACCTTCACCGGGCCGGCTGTCTTTTACATTACCGGCACCGGAACGTCGGCCCATCCCGGGTACGGGTTCTGGACGTTCAACAACCTGGTGACCACTTTCCAGAACCGGCCGGCCAATCTCGTCTTCGAGGTGACTAACGCCACGAACGTGCAGTACGACTTCGATCAGCCCATTAACGCCGCGGTGTACGCGCCGCTTTCCACCGTCACAACCTGGGGCGCCGCCAGCGACTACGGTTCAATCGTGGGGAACAACTTGATCCTGAACACCGGCTGGCACGTGGACGAGTCGCTTTCCGCCGACGGCGGCGGACCCTACACGCCCGTTCAGGGGTCCTACATCGAGGTTCCCTGACATCGCGAGCCGTGGACCGGGGGGCAGCTCGACGGTAAAGGCGACCACATCGCCTGGACGGATTGGTCGGGTCCGATAAAGTGCCTCTGGCATCGGAATTCCGAACATCCCGTAAAGCAGCGGCTCGGACGCGGCATCGGACCGCGTCCGCGTTGCTGGCCATGGTCCCAATTAAATCGTAAGTCCTAAAAGGTTAAAGTTAACGTCGCTTAGCTATGGTGCCCAATTGGACACAACACTGGGCAAGGGGGGATTTGGAGGTCCGGCCGTGCGGCGGGTAGAAAGGATGATTTCCACAATTCCATCGCGATGCTCGTTGGCCGGCGTTAAGCCTGTCTTACGGGGCCGGCGACAACCGGGCATGGCATCGGTTATCGCGATGCTGTTCCTCGTTCTGATAGCGACCCTGGCAATCGGCTTCTACACAGCGACAGCCATGTCCTCTCAGATTGCAGGCAATGAAAAGACAAAAGATTGGTCCAGAGAGGCCGCCGATTCCGGTATCCGCTTCATCCGCTATCAGCTTGGCGCGATGAATCTGCCCCTGGGAACCAACAGCGCCAACCTTATGGCCAACCTCGCCAGCCAGTTGGGCGGTGCTCTCAATGGGAGCGCGAATATGGGAGCAAACGTGGTCACCGTCAGCAACGGTACGATCTACATCCCGTCGCAGAATGGCTACGTGCTATTGGACTCAACGCTCGGCACCAAATTTCAGGCGACCATCAGCCAGCTTCCCAATTCGACCACGCTGGTAGTCACCTGCCACGGGCGCGGCCCGACCGGATCGATTACCGCCGGAATACAGCTCCAGTTCCAGGCCCTGCGCGGGTTTTCGGTGGTCGGACTCTCCTCGTTGACGACCGGAAACCAAAACAACGGGCGCCCTCTTCCCAAAATCGACAGTTGGAACTCGCTCAACGGGGCTTATACATCGTTTCCAATGAACAGCAATGGCAACGTCTCCAGCAACGGCAACATCACGCTTGTCAGCGGGACCAATATCCACGGCAGCGCGCGGCCCGGGATCGGCAAGACGACCTCAAAGGCCGGCAGCACTGTCACGGGTTCGACGACTCCGCTGACCACCGCGCTAAGTTATCCCACTCCGGTTCCCGGCTCGGCGGCGACGACCAACAACAAC
>DATHPP010000374.1:0-6863 GCA_035483795.1 Tepidisphaeraceae bacterium
GTGGCCAGATGATTCCGCAACAGCAACCGCGAGCCATCCGGAGAAATGTCTCCCAGCGACGGCCCTGCCAGTTCATCCGGCAGTGGCAGGACTCCCGTCTCGCCGTCAGCGATCAGCGCCTGGGCCAGTACACCCCGGCCATTTTCAATTTCGGAGAAATAGAGACGCGATCCGTCCGTCGCCGTCCCAGCAAAGCTCTCAAACAGCAGATCGCCTGGGCCAACGCGTCCGGAAAAAGTCACCTGGGTCACACGAGGCGGCGGTGTGTAGTTCGCCCGTCCCCAAATCCCCGCAATATAACCGCCCGCCAGCAGCGCGCAACCGGCGAGTGCCGCAAACACCAGGCGGCCACCGCTCTGCCCTCGAGCGCGCTGGGCTTTCTCCGAGTCCGCCGCAGTCTCGGGATGCGCCAGCGGTGGCGCCAGACCCGTCAGGCTCGCGGCAAAATCCACGTCTGCTTGCGCCGGGGCCAACATCGGGTGGCCGTTCACCACCGTCACCGGGGCCAGAAATCGGTAGCCGCGCCGCGCCAGCGTCTCAATGAACCGCGGGTTCTCGGCGGAGTCCCCCAAAGATTCTCTTAATTTATTGATAGCGGTTCCCAGACTGTGGTCGAAATCCACAATCGTATCGTTACCCCACAACCGCTGCTGGATTTCTTCGCGGGTCACCACCTCGCCCGGACGCTCTAACAGACAGATCAGGACCCTGAACGGCTGCGCCTGTAACCGGATGCGAATCCCTGACTTACGCAATTCTCCCGACTCTGCGTCCGCTTCAAATAATCCGAATCGGAATCGGGCCGCCGTCTTTTCCTGATGCTCTGCTGGGATCGGCATACATGGGTCCCGCGAAGCAGGACATTACTTTGTAACTCTATTGATACATCCTGGTCAATGCACGCCCGTACCGTCCCGCCAGATGAAATGCCAGCCTATCCTCATGAAACAGGGGCACTTTTCTGGTGATCCACATTTGATTGAAAAAAGGCTCGCCGTGCATTGCGGGTCGTTGCCGTAAACGAGTCTAGTCACGCTGGCGTCGCAGTGTGCGGACCATATTGCTGCTGCGAGCCTAATGGCTTTTTGGGAGGCAACATGATTTTGACAACAACAATGAGATGGGGACGCTGTTTGGGCGCGCTGATGATGGCAGCCCTGCTGACGCTGAGCGTCGGGCGGCTGTCAGCCCAAACGGACACCGGCAAAATTGTAGGCACAATTACCGATCAATCGGGCGCAGTCATCCCCGATGCCACCATTAAAGTGACCGATCAAGCGACGAACCGCGTGGTCGCGGTCCAGAGTCAGGCCGACGGGACCTTCGTCGTCAGCGCCGTACCCATTGGCAACTATAAGGTGGAGGCGACGAAGCAGGGTTTCAGCACTGAAACCACTACGATCTCCCTGCAAATTGACCAGGTGAGAGAAGTCAGCTTCAAGTTGCAGGTAGGGTCCGGGAGCGAGACGGTGCAGGTCACAGGGGCGAGCCCTCTGATCGATACGCAGAGCTCGTCCGTTGGAGAAGTGATCGAAGGACAGCAAATTGTCGATCTGCCTCTCAATGGCCGCAACTTCACCACCCTGGCTCTGCTGACTCCTGGCGTGAGCCGTGGCCAGTACTCCGATAATGCGAGCGCTCCGAATAATAACGCCGAGACCTGGCGCAACGCCGATTCTGGCGCCGCTGCCCTGGCCGTCGACGGCCTACCGCCGCAATCCAACAACTTCATGCTCGATGGAATTGACAACAACGAGTCCCTGGTCAACACCATTGTCATCTTCCCGAGTATCGAAGACATCCAGGAATTCAAGACGACGACCAGCACGCCACCGGCTGAGTTTGGCCGTTCCGGCGGCGGCGTCGTACAGGTTGCCACCAAATCCGGTACCAACAGCATTCACGGCGCGGTGTATTGGTTCAACCGCTCCAAGGTTGGCGCCGCAGATACCTTCAACCTCACATCGAGTCCGCAAACGACGCCGGAATTGAGTCGCAACCAGTTCGGCGGCGCGGTCGGTGTACCTCTGTGGAGAGACAAGCTGTTCTTCTTCGGAGACTACCAGGGCTGGCGTCAAAGCTTGCCGGCCGGTATTACGACCACGCGGGTACCGACGGCACTGATGCGCACGGGCAATTTCACCGAACTGCTCAGCCCGGGCGGCACAGGAACAGCGACTACGGTTCCCATTCAGGCGATCTGCCCCAACCTTTATGCAGACGGCACCGTATTGCCGCAATTCGCCGCCGGCAACGGATACGTCTACAACCCGCAAACTTGCCTGCCCTTTGGCTGGGACACTACCACCAACCTGCCCGGCGCCGACATCAATATCGTTCCGGCTGCCGACCAGATCACGGCGGGTGTGAATTACCTGAACGCTTTCCCCAATCCGAATATTTCCGGGGCCAATATAGCGACGAACTCTCCGAACTTCGAGCGTCCGGTGTACAACGTTGAAACCCTGAACGACTACGACGCGCGCGTGGACTGGAATGCATCCACCAAAGACACTGTTTTCGCCCGTTACAGTCTGGGCCAGGACTTCCTGGACAACATTCCGTACCTGCAGGATGCCACGCACTTCCTGCCGTCAGGCAATGGCACGAATCCGTCGCACCCGCGGCAGGTCGCGACCGGATACACGCACACCTTCAGCAGTACCCTGATTAACGAATTCCACTACGGCTGGATTCGGGATCTTTCCGGATACGAGCAGCCGGATGCGAGCGTTCCGCTGGCCACCAAGCTGGGCATCGCGAATGCCAACACGTCTACCCTGCTGGGCGGCATGCCGATTATCGGCGGATGGTACGGCAACCTCAGCTACGTGGGCGATGGTGGTCCGTATTTGATCATTGAGCCGACCAACCAGGTTACGGATGCGATTACCTGGATCAAAGGCAAACATACTGCCAAGTTCGGCGCCAGCATTATTCGTCGCGATGTGAACTGGGATCAGGGCAACGATGCCAAGGGCTACTTCTGGATCGACGATGGCGACTACGGCGGCATGCCGGCTCCCACTTCCGGTCACGGAACCTTTACCGGCTATGAGTCTTCTGAATTGCTGGCTGGATTCATGGGCGGCTACGCGGCTGGCGCCTTTTCGGGGTACTACGATACGCGCAGCTGGGAAAACGGCTTCTTCGCCCAGGATGACTGGCGGGTGAGCCACAAACTGACCCTGAATCTCGGCCTGCGCTACGACATCCTGAGCTGGCCTACCGAAGCTCACAACCACATGTCCAATTTCAATCCTGCGACCGGCGAGTTGGTGGAAGCGGGAACCTCGGGATGGCCCGATGCTCTGATTAACACGCCACACAACGACTGGGGCCCGCGCCTCGGATTCGCATACGATGTGTGGGGCAATGGCAAAACGGTGGTCCGCGGCGGCTACGGCTTGTTCTACTTCATGAACCGTGGCGGCGTCGGCGAGGAACTCTCAGAGAATCCAGACTGGAACGGGACACAAACCTTTTACGCTTGCCCCACAGCCACGACGTGTGGGACCGGTTACCGCTTCACGCTGAGCGGAGCAGCCCCGAACGGAAGCAATAATCCGACCGTCGCAACCGGAAGTCTACCCTCAAAAGCCGGCGTCAGTCCGACCGACATTACCTCCTCGGACAACGTCGTCTACTACCCGAAAAATAGCCCCAATTCGAATATTAACCAGTGGAACCTCCAGGTCGAACAAGCTCTCGGCAGCCATACTTCCGTGGATGTGGCTTACGTTGGAGCGAAGATGGGCAATCTCGCGATGCAATTCAACGCCAACCAAAACGCCCTCGGCACAACCTCCAGCTGGTTCCCGGTCGGAGGCACCACCAACGCTGCGGGTGTGGGACAGATCAACGAGTATGCAATGATCGGTAGCGGAAATTACAACGGTCTGCAGGCAAAGGTCACGCGCAGAATGGCCGCTGGATTCCAGATCATCGGGTCGTACACCTGGTCGCACACGCTGGACAACGCCGATGACGTGCTGGCAAATGCACCCAACGGCGTCCTCGTAGGACCGAACGGATCGCCGTTGCTGCACTACCAGTACGGCAATGCGAACAACGATCAACGCCAACTGTTTGCTACCGGCGCCATCTACGACTTGCCGTTCGGTCGCGGAAGGCAACTGGGAACAGACATGCCCAGGGCGCTCGACGAAGTCGTGGGCGGCTGGCAATGGAACAACGTCATTGTGCTGGCCACCGGCACGCCGATGGACATTCAGGGAGCCCCGAACAGCCCCAACGGACGCCCGGACTATCACGGCGGTTGCAAGACCGGCGTGTCATGGGACGTTTGGATCACCTGCCCAACCGGAGCGTTCACGGCTCCCGCTGGGCTGGTTGGCGACCTGGAGCGCAACGCGTTCCCCGGGCCGGGAACTCACACCTGGGACACCTCCGTGTTGAAAGACTTCAGCATCACGGAGCGGGCAAAAATGCAGTTCCGCGCTCAGGTGTACAACCTGACCAACACGCCGCAGTTCCAGATCCCGGACACCAATTACAACAACGGGGACTTCGGCCAGTTGCTCAATCCTCGCCTTTCACCTACCAACCGCGAGATGGAGTTCGCGTTGCGGCTGTCGTTCTAAATTTGCGGAGCCGGGAAGCTTCCTGTGTTTCCCGGCTCTGTTTTCTCTTGAACCGCTTGCTTCGCGTCACGACGCGGGATGAAGGTCTCCTCGCTTCCACGAAGAACCAACGCAGTCCTGCGCTGCGGCTGCTCGAGCTGTCTCCTTTGGCTCGACCGTGAGCGCCAGGGGTCCACAGAATTGAAGCACCGGACTTGTGGGAATCCCACTCGGAACCAACCCTCTTGCTGACGGGAGAGAATTCGTGAAGCTGCTATGTTTAGCGGCGCTGATCGCCTGCGGAGGGCCCTGGTTCACGGCCGCCGCGCAGAACTCGCTCCCGCCGTGCTCTGCGAGTCCGGCCAATGCCGCTCCCTGCGTCGACAAAATCGATCCGCCCGATTGGTTTGCAGGGCTGCCCTCACCCATGTTGTTGCTGCACGGCGACCATCTCACCGACGCCAGATTTTCCATCACCGGCAAAGCCGTCTCCATCGCCAAATCGCAAATTTCCTCGAACGGCCATTACGCATTTCTCTGGCTCGATGAAAAAAACGCGGCTCCCCAGACCGTCCGCATCCGCGTCGCTGCGCCTTCCGGCACGGCATCCGTCGCGTGGTCCATCAACCGTCGCAACTCCGCGCCGCACAGCGGATTCTCCTCATCGGACGTGATGTACCTCGTCATGACCGACCGCTTCGCCGACGGCGATCCAGCCAACGATCCCCAACCCGCTGAACGCGACCAGCCGCGCGGCTGGCATGGCGGCGACTTCCGCGGCCTCCAGCAACACCTTGACTACCTGCAACAACTCGGCGTCACCACCCTGTGGACCACCCCCGTCTACGACAACGACGGCGGACGCCAGGCGTATCACGGCTACAGCGCCACCGACCTCTACCGCACCGATCCGCACTTCGGTTCCCTCGACGACCTCAGCAGCCTTTCCGCGTCCCTCCATAGCAAGGGCATGAAGCTCGTCCTCGACACCGTGCCCAACCACGTCGGCGCGGCCCATCCCTGGGCCCTCGATTCGCCCACGCCCGACTGGTTCCACGGCACACGCGACCATCACCTCCTCTCCAGCGACCGTCATTTCTCCGCCCTCGTCGATCCCCACGCCACTCCCGAGCAGAGCCGCGACGTCACCGAAGGCTGGTTCGCCAACGTTCTCCCCGACCTCAACCAGGAGAATCCGCTCGTCCGCCAATACCTCATTCAAAATGTGATCTGGTGGATTGAAAGCACCGGCGCCGACGGCCTCCGCTACGACACTTTCCCGTATGTCGGCCGCGCCTTCTGGCAATCGCTCGACAGCGAACTGCGCACGCTTTATCCGCACCTGACGACTGTGGGCGAAGTCTTCAACGGCAACCCCGTCATCACTTCGTTCTTCGCCGGCGGCGTCACACATCAGGACATCGACACCGGTCTGAGCACGCCCTTTGACTTCCCCACCTACTTCGCCATCCGCAATGCCTTCGCGCATCACGATGCCGCCACGCCTGGTCACCCTGATGGCTTCACCAATCTCGAAGATGTACTGCGCGACGACTGGCTCTATCCGCACCCCGAGCGCCTCGTCATCTTCCTGGGCAATCACGACACGACGCGCTTCCTTTCCCAGCCCGGCGTCACCGTCGCGGACCTCAAACTCGCCTTCGCCCTGCTGGCCACCCTGCGCGGTACGCCGCAAATTTATTCCGGCGACGAAGTCGCCATACGCGGCGGCGGAGACCCTGACAATCGCCACGATTTCCCCGGCGGCTTTCCCGGCGATCCGCAAAATGCCTTCACCGCAGCCGGACGCACGCCCGAGCAGGCCGACGTCCACGACTGGGTCGCATCCTTATTTCAATACCGCCAACACCATCCCGCCCTCGCCACCGGCCTGCAGCAGGACCTCTTCGTCGATCCCACCGCGATGGTCTACGTCCGCACCGCCGACCTGCAGCAAGGCTGCGCCCCTGGCAGCGGCGAACATTCCATAATCGTCGTGAACGACTCCGATCAGCCCCGCGATCTGCAGCTCAACCTCGACCACACATCGCTCCAGAACTGCACCACCTTCACCGGCCAGATCGGATCGTCCGCAGTGGTGCGTGCCTCCGGTTCGCAGCTCACCCTCACGATTCCCGCCAAACAGGCCGCCATTTTTCAGGCTCAGTAGCCGCGTCTCGCTCTGCGAATTCGCCGTGGCATATATTGTTCGGGACGCAATCCGCCTTACAAGCGGCCTCCCGTCTCGACCCCCATGCTCCGCTTTCGCACCGCCGCAGC
>DATHPP010000375.1:0-25152 GCA_035483795.1 Tepidisphaeraceae bacterium
ATCGGTGCTCTGCCGCAAGACCGCCTCGCTGTAGCCCTTGCGGCTGTGGGACAGCACGATGCGGAAGACCCACGTCCCCCGGCGCTTGCCCTCGGCGGTAAGGATGGGCGCCCCGCGGCCGAAGTCCACCTGCGCCTCGGCGGCCGGCTCGCACTCCATCCGACGGTAAGGAACCGGTATGGCGGCGCCGAGCTTGCGGATCAGCCGCCGCACGCTGTAGTAACTGCCGCCGTACCCGTGCTCGCGGCTCAGGTCCTGGTAAATCCGCTGCGCCGTCAAACCCTGATCCAGCTTCTGCAGGATCACCGCCTGGAACGGCGCCGCCGTGCTGGGCGACCCGGGGGGCGCGTTGCTGGCCGGTTTTGAGGGGTCGATGCCGGACTCTGGGGAACTCGGTCCCGCCGCGGGCGCGTTATCGGCCACTGTCGAGCCGAGGGGCGCGTTGTTGGCCGGTTTTGCCTCCGACGACCCCGAACCGACGTAGCGTCCCACGGTCTCACGATGAAGGCCCAGTTCACGGGCGATCCGTCGTCGGGACCACCCGTGGCCGTGTAACGCGATGATCGAATCCACCAACGCCATCTTGAGCTGGTTCGCCATTGCCCTCTGCTCCCGGCGAGCGCCGGGACAAAAGCTACTTGGCGAATCCGTTCCTTCTCAAAATGGCCGGTTTTCAACGCGCCCCGAGGTGGCCGGTTTTGGGCGCCCGTCGACATCGTGGTCAACGCCGATCTCGTGCAGCGGGACTTCGAGAGCACGCAAAGCTACAGCATCGAGCACCATCAGCGGTATCAACTGTTCTTCCAACTGACCCGCATTACGCGGGACAAGGGTGCCCTCGCCAAGGACGACCGCCTCGACGCCCTCGCGATGGCCGTGGCGTATTGGGCCAAGGCCCTGTCGGTGGAAACTGAGAAGGTCGTGCAGGCGAACCGGGACAAGCTCATGCAGCAGGAGCTTGAGCGTTACTTGCAGCACGCCATCGGGCGGAAGCCCACCGGCAGCCTCTACGCAACCACGATGCACCGGCGATGAAACGAAAAAGCCCCTGACCTGTGAATCACGCAGGCCGGGGGCTTTTCTCGGCGGGTTCCTTCGGGACCGGCGTGCCGCACTCGGGGCAGACGCCGCTGGTGTTGCCTTGGAGCAAGTAGCCGCGAATCGGAATGCGGGGTCAGATCTTGACTCTTGACAAATGGATGCCCATTTTGTCAGGAGTCAAGAGTTGAACCTCCCCCTGTCCCAAGAGTTGCCCCTTCCGCCTGTCCTTCCGCCCTTGCTTCAGGCTGGCTGCGATTGCGCTCGGGCCCTGATCGCAGTCCGCCACTCCAGCAGAAGCGCACGCAAAGGCGCACGCCAGTGCCATGCCGCTAAAGCAATGGCGGCCAGGATCGTTAGCCAGATCAGCCGGCGAACCGCCCTGCGGAGCAGCCGCCGCCAGAAGATCGAGCGGACCTCCTGCTTCGACGCGCTGCGCACGATCGTCTCCGGCGGAGTGAGGCTCATGTACGCGGTCTGAAGCGCATTTCTGGCGGAATCGAATTGATCTCCCGCGATGCCCTGGAGCGCCGTCATCGCCGCCGCCAGGTGCGCCCCGGCGGCCTGCGTCGAGAGGTCCATGGCCACGCCCAGCAATCGCTCGTTGAGCTTCTCCCCCAGGTTCAGCAGGAAGGCTTCCATCTGCTGCACGGGCAGGGCGCGGACGGCGCGGACGAACGCCGCGTAAGCCGGCTCGGTCGAGGGGCCGGCGGTGATCAGCAGGTCCTGCTCGGGAGGCGGCGGACGGTGCGTCACCACCCGCGAGGTCAGCACCGTGTAATGACAAAACCAGTTCTCCGCGATGATCCCCCGGCGCCAGCGCGGAATCGCCGCCACCGCGCGGCGCAGGACAAACCGAGTGATCCGCCCCGCGATCTTCGGCTCGCCGGTCAGGGCGTGGGCGATCCGGTGCACCGCCGGGTAGCAGGCGGTGATCACGCTTTCGATCGCCTCGCGATCCCCCTCGCGGGCGCGGTCGAGAATCTCTTCATCCACCGGCACGGCGGAGTTATACCCGGCAAGCGTCTTTTAAATGCCTGCGACAAACTGCTTTGGAGAGAGCCTGACCGCGTCGGGGGCCAGCGCAGGGCGGATCGGCTGCCGAAGGAATTCCTCCCGCGTGCGCCCGAACGCCCGCAATACCGGCCGCCCAATCGCGTCGATCGGGTGAACCCGGTCGGAAGGCCAGGCGTGCACCACCGCCGCGGATTGGGCGAGAATCTCCGTGAAATGCTCGCGCGTTTCAATTGCGCCATAGCCGTATTCGGCAAAGGGCGGAATCTTATCCCATCCGCTGCCGAACAATCGCACCGGCAGGCGATGCTCAATCAGCAAGCGCGCCAGTCCCTGCTGATATGCGGGCACGACGAGGTGTTCGAGGAAGAATGCTTTGTTCAACGATTCCTCCGCCACGCGGAGCTGCGCGATGCGGGATTCGAGATACTGATCCGCCGCCTGTGGCACAACGCTGCTGATCAGAAACGGATCGGCGCTCAGTTCGTTCTGAATCAGCTCCCAGAGCAAAATATGGCTGGAATACTCCGTGACGTGCTTGGGCGCTTCCAGCGGCCGCGTGTCGGCGATCATTGCGATAAAGCCTTCGCCGGGGGCTTGAGGCAATTCCAGCGCGGGCCAACCCGCAAGCTGCAAGCCCTTCTCCTTCCAGCCCAGTCCGCGGGCTTCGCTGAGCCACTGCGTGTCGGCGATCAGCAGCCGGTCGTGTTTTCCGCAATCGTCGCGTCGGGGAATCCGCCCAAGCGTCACCCAGGTGACCCACGGCATGTCGTCGGGCACCACGCCGGGCAGATCGACGCGCGACAGGTTCGCCGCCACGACCGCATCACACTCGCAAGCAACCTGCGCCAGCGCCAGCGGCGAGGCCGACGCCGGGTCATCCGGATCGAACCGGCAGGTTTCCCCGGCCTCTTTCGCGATCCCCGCCAGAACGCACGGCGCGTCGTTCCAGAGCCGAAACCGCGACGGGGCAAGCAGGCACAGTTTCCGTCGCTGATTTGCCCGCGGCATGCGATTTTCGAACGCCGAGCGGATCAAGGCAGCCCGGCGGTTTTGCTCGTCGGCAAAAACCCGTTGCGCCGGCTCGATCAGCGCATCCGCGGGTCCGTTGTCGGTCGAGATCGCGCGAATGAATTGCGACGGTGTTGGTAGACCCGGGTTTTCCACGAAGAGCCGCGACAAATCGGATTCCCAGTCCTGACCCGTCACGAGCCACAGACGGTGGGATCGAGTCTCCGTCGCGAAATCGCCACAATGCAGCATGATCCACAGCGATAGCGGATCGCTTACGATGGCAATGATCGCCTGCTGCGGCTCCAGCATCGCCAGCGTAACGCCAAGATGAGCGGCGTGTATGGGATTGAGGAAACAGGCAACCACCCCGTGAATCTCCATCGTCCTGAACATGAACTGCCCGGCCCGGCGGGGAAGCGAGCAGTCGCCCCACCACCGCTCGCCCGCCTGCATTGCCGTCAGCGAGCCGTCGCGGGCGAAAATCCATTGCACGTCGGCGCCGACATCACTGATACGAGCTCCGAGCGCCGGCTGGGTTCCGGCCAGTTCCTCAAGATTGCCACGATAGTTCGCTTCCGCCTCGATTTCGGCGGCATTGCGAGTGCGGGTTGGAATACTCTCGATCATCGTGCGCAACATCTCCTTGATCGGGTTATCGGACTAACCCGTCCGGGGGCAACAGGCGCTGTTCAAATCGTCGTCACGATTCTGCTCCTATGCCCCTTAACCTCTCAGGCTCAGTTGGCCCCCAAGCCGGGTGCGGAGCGCAGCGCAGCCCCGGATCCCGCAGCCCAGATCGTCCGCCCCGACCTTCAACCCCGCAACGCCTATTGGCAGGTGTTCCCCTCCGACGTACGCACCGTGAAAATCGACTCCCACGGGCAACCGTGGCTCGAACTCGACGGGCAAGCCTCCGCTTCCCAGATCAAGGCCCAGGTCGAGCATTCATTCGCATCGCGCACTCACTGGCTCAAGTCGGCGCAGATTCTGCTCTTTGATTCGACCGGCAGAATCTGGCTGATCGCCGGGCCAAAACTGCTTCTGGCGTTCGACCCGGCGACCTCGCGATGGCTCGAACGTCGCGCACTTCCAGAGACCCCTGCCCAAACCGAATCCGGCGAACACGACTTCTGCGGGCCGGCGATCGAAGACGCCGCCGGTCGGATTTACGTCGGCGACCGCAGCGGCTGCCACGTCTTCGACCACGGGTCGTGGAGCTACCAGCCCTTCTATGAAGCAAACGTGCTGGTGTTCGGCCCGTCCCATCGCTTCGACGTCCCGCACCTGGTGCGCGACGATCGCGGCCGCATATTCGCCTGGACCATCTGGGGCGCCGACGGCTGCGCCGGCACGCTGGGATTCTGGGTCCACGAAGGCGCCCGCTGGCATCAGGCCTCCACCGGGCGCATGTCCGCGGTGGTTCCGCTGCGGGAAGGCCATGTCCTGCTCTGCCCCGAATCGGGAAACGTGTCGGTCGCCCGGGTGGATTTCGACGATTCGACCGACCTGGATCAGCTTCGCAAGGACACTGAGCTGCTGGGTTCGCGCGACTTCCGCGAGCGCCGCGACGCCGAGCGACGGGTGCTGGACCTCGGACCTCACGTGCTCCCGGAGCTGCGCAAATCCCTTTCGACCGCGGCATCACCCGAACAGCGGAATCGCCTGGAGCGGATCATCGACGTGCTCGAAGAAGCGCCGCAGCAGCCCCGGATCAACGATTTCGCCCTGGCCAACGCCCGCATGGCCGGCTACGACAACCACGGCAACGCCGTGCTGTGGGCCGACACCGTCGGGCCCGATGGCCGCGCCGGCCGCACGGCGGCATGGCTCATCACCCCCGACGCCCGCGTCCTCCCCGCCCCCGAGCCGATGACCGATTGGGCGCCCCACTCGCTTCTCACCGATTCGCACGGCAGGCTATTCATGGCCCGCTACCAGAAGGGGCTGGGAATGCTCCAGGATGGCAATCTCACCGCGCTTTCCGACGATACCGATGTTCCCTTCGACGAGATCCTCGGCCAGGACGCCGCCGGCCGGATCTACGTGCGCAACAAATGGCACGTCGCCGCAGTCAATTTGGACGTTGCCGATACGCGGCCGGCGCTACCGGTGACCGTGTTCGAGCTGTCCAATTCCCGCGCCGCCGCCTGCCAGGATTCCACCGGAAAAATCGTCGCCAAGCTCTCGGGCGCCGAGCATCCCTTTCTCAGCATTTACGACAAAGGGCAGTTCGTCGATTTCCCGATCCCGCCCGGCAGCGCCTGGATCTCCGACGTCGCCTACCTTCAGCCCCTCAAGGACGGCGCGCTGGTCGCCCAGGAACAGCCGGGCGGTGACGTGTTTTTCTTCGGCGGAAAATCCTGGACCGCTTTCCGCAGCTTCCATGCGCTGGTCGAAGCGCGCCACGTTGTGCTCAGGCGCCTGATCGACAACCGCCGCACCGGCGTCGACAGCTATGCCGGCCTCCGCGTCGACGCGCGCGGGAGCATCTGGTGCATGCAGTGGGACCACATCGACGCCTACGACGGCAAGGCGTGGCAGTCCTTCACCGCCGGCACCGGCCGCGGGCTGGCCTCCCGCGCAATCCTCTTTTGCCTGCCGCTGGCCTACGGAAAAGTCGTCCTGTCCGACGGCGGCGACGCAGTTCTCGCCCACACCGGCGCCTCGGAGATCGCCGCCAGCGCTCTATCGATCGGACGAGCTGGAAGCGCACCTTCCACGCCCGGGGGCCTGCGAATCGACTCCCGCGGCCGCGCCTGGCTGCCTCGAAACCAGGATTCCGCCGTTCTCATCTCAGCAGACCGCGCACAAACCATCGACCAAACCGGCTTCCCCCGCCTCGAAGATTCAGCCAGCCGAATCTGGTTTGTCGATCCGGGAGCGCGTCAACTGGTCATCCTTTCTGCCAACGGCGCCCGCGCATTCATCCGCGACGATGCGCTGTCCGAGGATTCGACGATCGTCCAGGAAAACCCCACGTCCTGGTGGCTCAACACCCGCAGCGGCCTGAAACATCTCACCGCCGACCTCTCCGGAAACATCTCCGCGGACGGCGACTACTTCGAAAAAGGCATCCCCAAGGGGCCCTGCAACGGCATGTGGATCGACCCCGACCACAACCTCTGGTTCTCCGGCTCCGGCCGTCTCTACCTCATCCGGCTTCCCAAGCTCTAACTGCCTGTGCGAGATCACGCGCTGTTTGTGACACGGCTTTTCAAGCCGTGCTGACGACGCTCGGACTGGAAAACCGCGAAAATCCGCGGTTTCTTTTCGCTTTACGCCGCTTGCACGGGTTGAAAACCCGTGTCACGTTAAGCCACCCCGGCGCATGATCGCGCTCCAGCATCCTAGGCGTGTCGGCTGAAGGGACCACGCCGATGTTACAAATTGTCCATTCTGTTTCAAACGTTCAGTAGCAGGCACGATTTCCACATCTGGCGGTATGCCGCCTCGATATCGCGCGCGAACTGCGGAGCGTTCATCAACGGCGAGGACCGGAGCTTCTCCCGCAGCGACTGCCGCACCGCCCCAAGGGCGGCAGGGTCCGCGGCAAGGCGAGTTGCGATTTCGACGTATTGCTCAGCGGTGTGCCCGATCCATTGCAGCCTGCTGAGGTTCGACAAAATGCTCACGCCCGATCGCGAGATGGCGGTCTGACCGGCGAGCGTGACGACCGGCACACCCATCCACAGCGCATCCAGCGAAGTCGTGCCGCCCGGATAGGGGAACGGGTCCAGGGCGATGTCGATCCGCTGATAGCGCTCGAGGTATTTTTCCAGCGGAAAAAGAAGTCCGACGAATTCGATGCGCGAGGGCTCGACGCCGTTGAAGCGCAAGAGGTCGCGCACGCCCTGCCGGTGTCTGCCTTCGGGGGAACAGATGATCAGCCTCGAATCCGGGACCGCCCGCAGCACCTCCGCCCAGGTGTTCAGCGCCTTGCGGCTCACCTTGCTGAAGTTGTTCAGGCACCCGAACGTGACATACCCGGCTGCAAGCGCGGGAAGCGGCCCCGGCTCAGGCGCCGCCGCCGAGGGCTCATAACACCAGTAAGTCTGCGGCAGCGACACGCTCTTTTCGCAATAGATCGCGTCGTCGCGTCCGTCGCCTTGCGACTGAGGATCGAGATGGGGATCGGTCAGGCGATAGTCCATCGCTTCCAGCCCCGTCGTCCCGCAGTAGGCCAGATACGCCACCTGCACCGGCGCCGGCTTTCGGGCGAAGGCCATCAGCCGGCTGCCGCGCATGTGCATCGTCAGATCGACCAGCACGTCGATGCGGTCCTGCCGAATCTGTCGGGCAAGCTGCTCGTCCGACAGATCGATCGTGCCGCGCCACATGTCAACGTGCGGCTTGATCTTCTCAGTGAGCCAGTCCGCATGGATCAAGTCGGTGTAGCAGAAGATCTCGAAACGAGTGCGATCGTGATTCGCCAGCAGCGGCAGCATGAAACGCCCAACCGGATGCTCACGGAAATCGGGCGAGACATAACCGATTCGCAGCCGTCGGTCCGGCAAGCGCTCGTTGTCCCATGTTGGCGCCGCGGGCAGGAGCGGCTTGGCAAAGCGCTCGTTCCACCGCCGGGTTTCTTCGCGAATCTTGCGCGGGTCTTCTTCGATGAAGTTGAGGGTGTAGGCCAGATTCCCGGCGATTTTGGAGTCGGGTTTCAGCGACAGCGCCCGCCGGTAGCAGGAAAGCGCTTCCTCCAGTTGCCCGGCGTCCTTGAGGGCGATCGCCAGGTTGTGGTAGGCGTCGGCAAAGTTCGGCCGTGTCTGCCAGGCGTGACGGTACGTTTCGATCGCCTCGTCGAGCCGCCCGAGCTCGCCGAATGCGATCCCCATGTTGTAAAGCGCTTCGGCAAAGTCGCGCCGCATCGACAGCGCCTGGCGATAGGCATCGATGGCTTCGTTCTGCCGGCCGCTTTCGCGAAGGGCGTTGCCCAGGTTGTTCCAGAGGTGGGGGTCGGCCTGGCGCTGGGCGATCGCCTGCTTGTACGCGGCCGCCGCCTCTCCATAGCGCCGCGCCGTGGCCAGCTCGTTCCCAAGATTGTTCCACGCGTCCGGGTAGTTTGGCCGCAGCCACACCGCATGACGGAACGCCGCGATCGCTTCCTCGCGATGCGACAGCGCACTATGCGCGTTTCCCAGGTTGTAATGCGCCTCGGCGTAACTCGGCCAATGCGAGATGGCCTCGCGATACGATGCCACCGCCTCGGTGGACCTACCCAGCTTCTGAAGCGTGTTCCCCTGGTTGTAAAGCGCTTCGGGGTAGGCCGGCTTGAGCGTGAGCGCCTCGCGATACTCGGCCATCGCCTGCTCATAGGCCCCCTGCTCGTGGAGGATCGTGCCAAGGTTATTGTGGATTTGCGGAATGTCCCGGCGGATCGCCAGCGCGTTGCGGTACGATTGCCCGGCCTCATCGATTCGCCCCATGGCCTTGAGCGCGTTGCCGAGGTTATTGTGTACCTCCGCCAGCCGCGGCTGCTGCGCCAGGATCTGGCGATAAAGCGCCTCGGCCTCGTGCAGCTTCCCCGCCTGCTGCTGCGCCAGGGCCTTCTCAAAAGCCTGTTGAATCGTAAGTCCAGGGGACATGGTTGAACGCAATAACGAAACTCGAATGACGAATGACGAATCAAACTCGAAACTCGAATGATCGAAACTCGAAACCACCGCCGACCATGGCCTTCATTTCGTCATTCGATTTTTCGGTCATTCGGATTTGATTCGTCATTCGTCATTCGAGTTTCGTCATTTGCGGCGTCGCTTCAAATGTAATACATCTGCTGGCCCAGGCTGCTCGCACGATTGGTCTGCTCGATCAACTGCTCGAGGCTGAGCTTGTCGAGCACGTCGTCGGTCGCCTCGGTCAGTTTCTCGTTGAGGAAATGAACGGCAAGCTCCCCCGGCGAGACATCCGACCCGCTTCGCGCCTCGCGAAGCGTGAGCCGGCCTTCCAGCCGCCGAACCAGTTCGCCAACCTTGATCTCCCGCGGCGGCCTGGCGAGCCGGTATCCGCCCTCGCGACCGACCTTGCTCTCCAGAAATCCTCCCCGCCGCAACGTCAACAAGATCGCCTCGAGAAATTTATTCGGCAGCCCCTCCTGCTGGGCCAGATCGCGCGACTGCACATATTCACGCGGCCCCATTCGCGCCAACTGCACCACCGCTCGCAGCCCGTATTCCGTCTGCTTCGACAACCGCAACGAATGGCTCCTCATTACCGATAGGATATCGATAGGAATTATCGCGGATTCATCGTAAGGGCAGTATGGGGAAGGGTCAAACCCCACTCGCGTCTCGGAGGAGACGCAGCTGAGACGTGGCTTTCCGAGTGGCCGCGAAGGCCGCGTCTACCTGCGGACACGGTCGTTTTCACGGGTGAAGTCTTTCCAACCGAGAACGACTCATTCCAATTCCGTAGCGACAAGTTTTTCCTTTGTCATGCAAGAATCGATTGGGTTCCCGTCTTTTGATGTCGGCGACGTTCGCCGGCAGAGCAGAAACCCCAGTCCTGGCATAGACGGAAAGCGTGACCGGCGTATCGGCCTGGTGAAGGCCATCTGCAATCATCATCTATTCACATTCCTCCATCGCCCGGCCCCCACTTCCCGCCGCAGGACGCATTCTGAAAGGAGCTTCGCCATGAAGCCCATCGTCCGTCCTAGCGGATTCGCGCTGCGCAGCCCATCGGGCTGACCGCGCCCCCGCCGCGATCCTCGACCCCGCTTAGCCGACGGACCGCAGGTCCGCCGGGCCTCTGCGCGGCTGGGGATCGTGAAATCGTTGAAGAATCTATCCGCGCCGGTGGCGCCCACCGGCGCCGCCAGCCAGTGTCCGCGCACGGCGGGAAGACTCGTCAGCGTCTCATCCATCTATCTGATCCGCCGGCTACGAGCTGCCATCCGCCCAACCGGACGCGTTTGCTGAAGGGAGCGTCTTTTATGAAGCCGCAACATCGAGCATTTACTCTCGTCGAACTTCTGGTCGTAATTGGGATTATCACACTGTTGATCTCCGTACTGCTCCCCGCCCTGAGCCGTGCACGCGAGCAGGCCAATAGAACCAAATGCGCCAGCAACCTGAGGCAGATCGGCTATGCCATGATGATGTACGCCAACCAGGACCAGCGGCACGGCCAGTCGTTCCCCCGCACCTATTGGGACCCCGCCAATACAACCCTCGTCGGCGCCAGCGCCCAGGCCGCCGCCCCCGGCTACAACCTCTCCAACCCCTTCCCGGACAACGTCGGCCATAACAACGTCCAGGCCTCGTTCTTTCTGCTGGCCCGCACCGAGGACCTGCCGCCGTCGGTGTGGATCTGCCCGAGCACCGACGCCGGGCCCGACCCGTTCACGAACGGCAGCGCCGCCCTCGCCAGCGGCGCAACCGCCGGCGCGCAGGGATACTGCTCCTGGGACCCTCAGCCGTTCCAGTACCTCAGCTACAGCATGCAGTGCCCTTTCCCCAGCGCAACAGCGATCCAGAGCGGATTCAAATGGGACGTGACGCTCGATGCAGGGTATCCACTCGCGGCGGACATGAATCCGGGCCGCGTTCAGTCCACCGGACCGATGCCAACCAACACGGACCCCGTCGCAAATCCCGACGTGGGCAACTCCGCCAACCACGATGGCGAAGGCCAGAACGTTCTCTACGCCGACGGCCACGTGGAATGGCAATCCAGCCCCTACGCCGGCGAAACCCGCGGCGCGGGCACCGACACCTGGCAGGACCACATCTACACCGTCGCCAGCGGCGGCCGCGCCGGCAGCGCCACCGCCGGCGAACCCATCGACGCCGCGGACACGATTCTGTTGCCGACCTATCGATAAGAGCCTAACGATCTAATTCCGTCCATACGTCCCGAAACATCGCCCGTTTCTCTCATCGCATTCTAATGAATCCCAAGTAAGCTTCTCTCGCCCACCCGGGAGGACTTGAAAGGAGTCTTATCTTATGAAACCTTCAGGTTTTTCAAAACGATCCAGCCGTAGTGCGTTCGAGGCTGAGCACTTGCATCGCCAGCAGAAAGCGGCGCGATCGAGAAGGAAGTGATCTTGCGCGCGCTCCCCGGAATCAAGCGCGGGCGAGGGCGAGCATCCTGAATCCTCCTATCGCTCGCCCTCCCCGCCTTGAGAATCATCGCGCAGGCTCGCACCATTTCGCCCACATCATCCGGTACTCGGTCTCGACATCGCGGGCGAATTGGGGGGCGTTCATCAGCGGTGATCGCCGCATTCGCTGCCGCAGCGTGCGGCGGAGCTCTGACAATCGCGGCAGGTCGCGGGCGAGGGACGCCGCCAGACGGACGTATTCCTCGCGCGTCGGCGCAGCCAGCTCGGACAAGCCGACGTTGGAGAGGAGGCTCAGCCCGGCCCGCGAGACCGCCGTCTGACCGGCGAGGCTCACAACCGGCACGCCCATCCACAGAGCGTCGCAGGTTGTCGTGCCGCCGGCATAGGGAAAAGGATCGAGCGCGATGTCGATGCGGTTGTGCAGGCGGAGATAGTCCTGGAACGCAATCCTGGCGACGAATTCGACTCGGTTCGCATTGACGCCGCGGTCGGCCAGATCAGCGAGGACCCGCTGGCGATGCCCGCCAGGCGGGCAATGGAGCAGCAGCTTGGAGCCTGGCACCCTGCCAAGTATCTCTGCCCACGCAGCAAGCGTTGGAGCGGTCACCTTGGCGAAGTTGTTCAGGCAGCCGAAGGTGATGTGGCCATTTGCAGACGCCGGGAGATCGGCAACCGCGGGCGCATCCGCCGGGGGCTCGAAGCACCAGTAGGTTCGTGGCAGGTGGACGGATTCCTCACTGTAGAAGTTGTGGCACAGCGGCCCCCCGGTGTGTTCGGCCGAAGGCGGAAAGGTTTCCGAGCTTCGCTCGGACACAGCCGAGGGCGGCTGTGCTACATTGGCCGGATCGAGATATGGATCGGTCAATCGATAATCGATTGTTTCCACTCCGGTCGTGCTACAGTAGGCGAGATAGGTCACCTGAACCGGCGCCGGTTTTCGGGCGAAGACCAGCAGCCGGGAGTTCTCCATGTGCATGGTCAGGTCGACCAGGATGTCGATGCGATCCTCGCGGATCAGGCGGGCAAGCTCCTCGTCGGACACTCCCACGGTGCAGCGCCACCCGTCGGAGGCGCGCTGGAGCCGCTCGGTGATTTCATCACGGCGCCAATCGCCACTGTAGCAGAAAATCTCGAAGGCGCCGTGGTCGTGGTTTTCGAGGAGGGGAAGAAGAAACCGCCCCGCCGGATGCCGCCGGAAGTGCGGCGAGACGTAGCCGACCCGCAGCCGCGGCTCGACTGACTTCGACGAGCTCCCTTCGGGTCTGAGCCTCAGGGTCGAAGACAGTCGAGTCGAGCTCGCCGAAGTCCGCTGCGCCGAGCGGTCGCTGGCATGGGGGTGAATCCGGCTTGCCAGCGGCGCGGCGAACCGCTCGTTGTATCGCCGATGCTCCTCACGAATTCGCAGGGCGTCGAAGTCCGGATGAAAGTGCAACATGTAAAGATAATTCCCCAGCGCCCACGGCTCGGGCCGGGCGGAAAAGGCACGCCGGTAATGCGCCAGCGCCTCGTCGAGTTGCCCGGTTTCCTTTGCGAGGTTGCCCAGCAAGTTGTGCGCTTCGGCAAAGGCGGGATCGATATCGATTGCCGCTTCCGCGTGGGCTTTCGCTTCGTCGATCTCGCCTTTGAGGAACAGCGCGCTACCGAGGTTGGCGTGGGCTTGTGCGTATCGTGGCCGCAGTTGCAGCGCCTGGCGGTATTCCGCGATCGCTTCATCGACCAACCCGGCGTCTTTGAGCGCATTGGCGAGGTTGTAATGCGCCTCGGGCGAATTCTCCTGCAAAGAGACGGCCAGCCGGTATTCCGCAATTGCTTCGTCCAAGCGGCCTTGACCGTGCAGCGCGATCGCCAGGTTGGTGTGCGCCTGAACATAGGCGGGGCGAAGCTGGATGGCCCGGCGATAGGCATCGATGGCTTCGTCACCCCGCCCGCAATCGGCGAGCGTCTTTGCCAGGTTGTAGTGTGCTTGCGGCGCCGCCGGCCGCTGGCGCACGGCCTCCGCCAGAATCTCGATTGCGTCATCAAACCGCCCCTGCCCGGCCAGCGCTACACCGAGCAATTGCATCGCCTGCGGATGCTCGGGATGTTGGGACAGGATTGCACGACAGGTTTGTTCCAACTCCGGCAATCGACCGGACTTCATCTGGTCGCGTGCCAGCATCAGGTTTCGCTCAACTGGACCGCTGTTCATCGGCGTAACTTCAAGCTGATGATCTTGAAGGGCAAATAGGGGACTTCGATCGCGCCGTCGCGGATGGCAGCGACAACGCCATCGCGCTCCAGTATGTCGCAAAGAACGGCCGTCGCGAAGGGCAAGCCCACGTGGACCCACGCCGTGCCGCGCGCGCCGTGGCATTCGTAGAGACGAAGTACGATCGCGTCGTCATCTTCCGCTTTTTTGATGGTATCCAGCACCAGGTTCGGATCGTCCACGGAAGCGAAAGACCGGGCGGGATGCGACCCTAAGGCGATCAACAGCGGCGCATTGAACCGGTGTGCCTCGGCAACGACGCCCGCCTCGCGCCAGTTGCCGGCGTGGGACATGATCGCATACGAGAACTGGTGACGCCCCATGTCCGCCTGCGGGTCCGGATGCTTGGGGGCGCGAAGCAGGCTCATTCGCATCACGTTGCCGAAGGTGCTGTAGCCGTATTTGCTTTCCGAGAGCAGCGCCACGCCGAATCCGTGCTCGGACAGGTCCGACCATCGGTGCCCCGGCACCTCATAGCGGGCCAGGTCATAGGTCGTGTTGAAATGCGTCGGCCGCTCGGCGAAACCGAATTGCATCTCGTACGTCGCGTTCATCGCCCGCACGTTCACCGGAAACGCGACCTTGAGAATGCGGTGAGATGCGTGCCAATCGCAATCGCAATGGAATTCCAGCCGCCGCGAGTGCGCGTCCAGACGAACGGCTTGCCGCATCCGGCTGCGGCTACCGATCTTCCGCTCGAAAACGACCTCCGCGCGCAACGGAGAGGTCTGCACAAGCAGCACGGATTCTGCGGCCGGGCATGGTGATTCGGTTTCCATGTGCTGCGGATCGACGTCCCATGCATCCCAGGCGTTAGGCTCATCGACATACATCAGAAGCTGGTTCCCCGCCCCCGAAAGCGCCTCGCGGCCGGTCGCCTTCTCGATCAAGCTCAGAAGCGCCCCGTCACGGCCGAGCGTCGCCCGTAAATACATGTTCTCCAGAACAATCGTTTGCCCCACCTGCGCCGCCTCGACTGAATCCGACGCGTCGACGATTCTCCCGATCCCGTAAGAAGGCGCTTCGACAACACCAAGCCCGCCGCCCGTGAGCTCGACCACTTCGCGCCGGGGAAAGCCCGTCGTGTTCACCGGCACGACGACCTCTCCCTGGCCGACCAGTTGTTTGAGCGACGAATCCCGCAGCACGCCGCCCTCCCGCGCCACCTGCGCGTAATCGCGTTCCGCGTCCTGATACACCTCACGGATCGACGAGCCGGGCAGGATGTCGTGAAATTGATTGAGCAAGACAAGTTTCCAGAGCCGACCCAATTCCGCGGCCGGGTAATCGCGCCCCGCGGCCGTGGACAGAAACTCGACATCGTGCAGAAGCTGCTCGCTCTTGCGGTTGCCGCGTTTGACCGCGGCCTGCGACGTGTAGGTCCCGCGGTGGTATTCGAAATACAATTCGCCGACCATTCGGGCCCGATCGATGTTGTCCTTCTCAAGCCGATCAAAGAATTCGCCCGGCGTGCGAATCTGAGTTCGCGGCAGGCCCTGTAGGTCTTTCACCCGCGCCAGCGTCTCGAGCATCTGCTTGGTCGGCCCGCCGCCACCATCGCCAAAACCGAACAGCATCAAGGACTCACGCGATCGGTCGTGGTCCTTGTAATTGCGGACGTTGTCGCGGAGCTGCGCGACCGAAACCGTCGCGTTATAAGTGTCGGCCGGGGGAAAATGCGTCAGCAATTCGCTGCCGTCGATTCCCTCCCACACGAACGTGTGATGTTGCGGCTTGTTCATCCGGTTCCACGAGAGCTTCTGCGTCAGGAAGCGATCGATCCCCGACAATCGGCAAATCTGCGGCAACTGCCCGTTGTAGCCAAAGACATCGGGGTTCCAGAACTCGCGGCAGATGACGCCGAACTCTCGCTGGAAAAAACGCTGTCCGTGGAGGAATTGCCGGCAGAGCGATTCGCCGGATGGGATGTTGCAATCGGGCTCGATCCAAGTTCCGCCGACCGGAATGAACTGCCCTTCTTTTACCTTTCTCTTGATCCGTTCCCACAAATCCGGATTTCGTTCTTTGATCCACGCGTATTGCTGTGCCTGCGAGCAGGCGAACTTGAACTCGGGATATCGGTCCATGTACGTGACTTGGCTGCTGAACGTGCGCTCGCATTTGCGCTTCGTTTCCGCGATCGGCCAGAGCCAGGCCGTGTCGATATGGGCGTGACCGATAGAGGAGAGTTCATGGGTGTGCGTCGCGTTGCGGTGTTGATAGAGCCGCTCGAGGATCTCCGAAGCAGGCGCCCAGGTCGCGCGGTCCTCGGCGTCGTAGAGATTGGCGAAACGGTTCAACTCAGCGAGCAAAAGCCCGCCCCACGACTTGTCCTGGTCCTTGGGTTCCTCGGCCACGAGTTGTTGAAGGACCCAGAAATCGTAATAGAGCCTCCACGCCTGTTCGTCGAACAGCGCGATGTCGCAGCGGTCGAGCACGAACGTCCGCGCCGTCGTATCCGGCGGCTGCCAGTACCCTTCGCCGAACATCCGGTTGCAGGCCATCTCGATTTGGAACTCGAGGTGCTGTCCGCTGGTGCCGTGAGGAGCGAGAATCGCATCCGGCCGATCATCGTTGTATCGCTTGATCGGATCCTGGTTCAGCCCCTGGATGCTGCGGCCGTTCATCCAGAGCATGGCCTCGGAGCGCGATTCCCACAGCAGATCGACGCGCCGGCCGTGCCAATCCCGAGGAACGCTGGTCGCGCAGCGGAACCAGAATGTCGCCCAAAGCGGTCCAAACTGCTCGCCCAGTTTGGCCGGCCGGTAGCTCAGTTCCTGTGCCGCGGCAAATGAAATGCGATCGACCGGCCCGCTGACCAGAATCTGCTCAACCGGCCGAGTCTGCGGGTAGATTCTCTCCTTCATCCGCTCGGCCAGAAGCTTCAGTCGCTGCTGCGTGTAATCCGGGTGTCGCTGCATCGTGAACCGGGGTCATCTTAATGCGCCTTCATTACCGCCGTCACGTTGGATCAAGCGATGGCGCGAGGATACATTCAAAATATGCACGAGAGGTGGATATCGACGCGAGCTGTTCGTCTGTTGGCGGCGCTTTTGGCTGGGGCGCTTGCCGGTTGCGGCGCGGGTGTCCGCCCGTACGGCGTGCCACTCATGGCCTCGCTGGTGGGCGAGGCGGCGGGGAAATCCGCCTCGTTTACCGCGCCGCACGATGGATCGGTCTGGGTTGCGGGCCCGGGACATCCGGGACAGGAGCGATATATCGTCTACAGTGGTTGGATCAGAGCGGGGCAGGCCATTGTCGTCGACCCCGTCTCCCGCTCCATCTCCGTCAACGGCGAGCAGGAAAAGGTAACCATCGACGCGGGCAATTCGTATTACCAGATATGGTTTGAACCAAGTTCCGATTAGGCGATGGAACCCGGCTCCGTTTCAAATTGGCCAACTGGATGGATAAGATTCTTTTCGTGATCCGCTTTGGCAGGAGTGGCGGAATTGGCAGACGCGCAGGACTTAGGATCCTGTACCGAAAGGTGTAGGGGTTCGACCCCCCTCTCCTGCATTGCTCCGGGAACCGCATGCGATCTGGACGTTTGTCGCGCACAATCTGCTTGCCCCTTGTCGGCCTGATCGCAACTCTGGCCCGGGCGGACACGGTCTGGATTCAGTCCGGCTCGGGAAACCCGATCGCCATCAGCGATGTAAAAGTAACGGGTGTTGAGGCGGATGCGCTGCTGTTCACGACCGGCGCCGGCCGTCAGACCAGCAAGCCCCTGGCGCAAATCCCGCAGATCAAGCTCGACGACGAGCCGAATTTCAGCGCCGCCGAGGAAGCGTTCCGCGATTCGCAGTTTCCCGTCGCGGTTGACAACTACCGCAAGACGCTGGGGACGACGGCCAAGTCCTGGCTGAAGGAACGATCCGCCCTCCGGCTGGTTCAAGCGGCCAACAAGAGCAACAATTTCCCGGCGGCAGTCGAGGGGTTCGTCGATCTGCTTCAGATCACACCGGCCCTGGCCACTGACAACAAGCCGGCCATCCCCAAAGACGCTTCCTCGATCGGTCAGGCGATCACATTCGTACAGCAGGCGTCCAAAAGCCCGCAGCTCAAGCCCGATCAGAAGACCGTGCTGGGGAACTTTCTGGTCGAGCTGTACAACGCCAAGGGAGACACGGCGTCGGCCAACGCGACGCTCGGACAGATTTCCAAAGGCGGAACGAATACTGAAAACGCGACGCAGGAAAGCCGTCGCGTCGCCGCCGATCTGAAGATGACCGAAGCCCGCCAGGCCTATTCGCAGGGGCAGTATGCCCGGGCGGCTCAGGTCCTCAACGCAAGCGGCGGTCTTTTCACCGAGCCGCAGGAGCGGGCCGATGCGCTGTATCTGCTGGCGCAATCCACTGCGGGCGCGCTCGGTAACTCGGATGTTCCCGACCCGTTGAAGGACGCGGCGCTGGCGTACATGCGCGTCGTCGCGTATTGCCAGGCGCTGCCCGGCAAGCCGCACGTGGCCGATTCGCTGATGAACGTGGCGGCGATCGAGGAAAAACTCAAAAACAAGAAGGAAGCCCTCGCGGTTTACAACCAGATCGCCGACGAGTTCAAAGGAACGGCGGCGGCGGCCCGTGCCAAGGAAGAGGCCGCCAGGCTCGGTCCCGCCGACAAGGGCTGAACAGTCCCACTCCAAAAAATCGAGAAAGTTGAATTCCCATGTATAAGTGGATGAAGAAAAATCAGAAGAAGCTGTTGGCCGTGCTCGGCGTCTTCCTGATGATCGCGTTCGTCGCCACGCTCGGCTACCGCGGGCCCAGCGGCCGCACCCGCAGCCAGGCCGTGGCCGGCTATATCGGCAAAACCCCCGTCTATCACAGCGATCTGGAAGACGCCAAGGACCAGTGGGCTCTGCTGATGCGGACCGGCGTGCGCTCCCAATCGTCCTTCGGCCAGCAAATTCCGCTGCCTTTTGCCGCGCTGCCGTTTCCGGTCGTCGAAGATATCCAGAAGCATCCCGAGCTGTTCCTGCTGCTCCAGACCGAGGCCCGCGAGAACGGCGTCTCGGTCAGTAGCGACAATGCGATGGAGTTCTGGGTCAACCAGCTTCAGCAGCCCGCCGAGTACGCCCAGCCCCAGGAGATTGCCGCGATTCGCGGATTCCTGACGGTGGTCGGTGAGTTGCGTAACCTCGGCCAGGCCATCAAAGTCAGCCAGCCGCAGTGGCAGCACGAGGTCGCCCGCCAGTACCAGGACGTGCGGCTGAACCTCGTCGATTTTCGCGCCGACGAGTTTGAAAAGAGCGTGCCCAGTCCCTCTCCGCGGCAGCTCCAGGAACAGTTCGACAAGTACAAGAACACGCCTTCGCGGCAGAATGATTCCTTTGGCGGCGGAGATTCGTTCGGCTTCGGCTATCAGATTCCGGCCCGCGTCAGGTTGCAGTACATCGTGGTCCCGCGGCAATCGGTGGCCGAGTCGCTTTTGCCCACGCCCGAGGCGCGCTACCAGTGGGCCGTGAAGGCGGCGCAATACTACAACGATCACCCGGAGGAGTTCCGCAACCTCCCACCGGCCAGCCGGCCCGCTTCGAGTCAGCCGGCGTCGTCTCAGCCGATCGTCAAGCCGTTCGACGAGGTCAGGCAGCAGATCATCGACAAGCTGATGAGCGACGACATCGCCAGGCAGACCGCCGCGATCGAGAACGAGATTATCTCGCAACTTTCCAGCGACTGGAGCGCGATCGCCAGGACCGATCCCGCGGCAACGCAGCCCGCCGCCACGCAGCCGGCCTCGGCAGCCACGTCGCAACCGGCGCAGCCGGCCATGACCCTGGCCCGGCTCGAACAGGTCCGAACCGAGCTTCAGCAGAAGCTGCACGTCTCGATCGAGCTGCACGAGATCAACGACTGGCAGGACGCCAGGGTGCTGGGGACGCTTGCGGGCATTGGCACGGCGATGAGCAAGGATGGAGGGCGCTTCCCCGAGGCGGCGATCAGCTTCACCGGCCAGTCGGCCAGCGCTTCGGCCAGTCCACTGCAAATATGGGAACCCTCGCAACCACTTACCGACGGCAAGGACAACGCCTATATCTTCCGTCTGACCGCCGCCGAGCCCGCCCATGCCCCGGCCGACCTCAACTCCGTCGTCGCGCAGGTCACCAAAGACTGGAAAACCGCCCAGGCCTACGAGCTGGCCAAGGCCGCCGCCCAGAAGGCCTTCAACTCCGCCAAGACCCTGGGGCTCTCGCAGATGGCGCAAAGCAGCGGCGTTCTGATGGTTTCCACCGGGCAGTTCGCCCCGCGATCGGGCCGTCCCATCCCCAATTACCCGCTAAGCGATCAGGCGGCGCAGACGAAACTCGGCGAAGCCGCCCAGAAGCTGCTCGAAGAGGCCACGCCCGATGATCGCCATCCCCAGTCGCTCGTCGAGCTTCCCAGCGCCCAGCGCGTGGTGATCGCCGAGCTGGGAGCGGCGCAGCTCGAATACCCCGAGCAGGACTGCCGGCAAGAGGTCGTCCGGATGCAGCGCCAGGAGGCCCAACAGAAGCTCGCCGCCGACTGGTTCAGCTACGACGCCGTCGTCAACCGCATGAAATACAAGCCGGAGGAAAAAACGCAGGGAACCTGATCCGCCCGTTTGGGCGGCCAGATGAGCGGGTGCGCGAAATGGCTTCCCCGTGACACGGCTTTTTAAGCCGTGCTGACGGTGCAGTGGGAGAATAAGAGCCCGAGGAGCCGGTTATTTCCGTTCCGCACCGTTAGCACGGGTTGAAAACCCGTGTCACATTAACGCCAGTCGGCGCAATACCGGCATCGACTGTCATTCGCTCGTGAACAAAACCCTCGTCATTAACGCGGTCGGGCTGACGCCGAACCTGCTGGGAGAGTTTACTCCCCGGCTGCGTGAATTGGCCAATCGCGGCAAACTCGTGCACGCCGGTCACGTGCTGCCCGCTGTGACAACGACGGTGCAATCCACTTATCTCACCGGCGCCTGGCCCAGCGAGCACGGCATCGTCGGCAACGGCTGGTACTTTCGCGACGAGTGCGAGATCAAGTTCTGGCGCCAGTCCAACCATCTGGTCGAGCGGCCCAAACTCTGGGAGATCGCCAGGCAGATCGATCCGAGCTTCACCTGCGCCAACATCTGCTGGTGGTACAACATGTACTCGACGGCGGACTACGCGGTGACGCCGCGGCCGATGTACCCGGCGGACGGACGCAAAATCCCCGACTGCTGGACGCATCCCCCGGACCTCCGGCAGTGGTTACAGCAGGAGCTCGGGCAGTTTCCGCTGTTTCATTTCTGGGGACCGGCAACGTCGATCGCCGCGACCCGCTGGATCGCCGACGCCGCGATCAAGGTCGACCAGCGATTCAATCCGACGCTCACCCTCGCTTATCTGCCGCACCTGGATTACGGCTTGCAGCGGACCAGCACCGCGCCCGCGGCGATTTCCCAGGACCTGCGCGAGCTGGACACCGAGTGCGGGAAGCTGATCGATCATTTTCTCGGCCGCGACGCCCGGATCATCGTATTGTCCGAGTACGGAATCGCCCCCGTATCGCGGCCGGTTCATCTGAACCGCGTGCTTCGACAGGCAGGATTACTGACGATCCGCGAAGAACTCGGCCGCGAGTTGCTGGACGCGGGCGAAAGTGCAGCTTTTGCAGTCGCCGATCATCAGGTGGCGCACATTTATGTGAACGATCGCGCGCGCCTCAGCGAAGTCCGCGCGATGCTGGAATCAACACCGGGCGTCGAAACGGTCCTGGACGATGCGGGCAAGAAAACGTCGCACCTCGATCACCCGCGTGCCGGCGAGTTGGTTGCCATTGCCGCCCCGGATTCCTGGTTCACCTATTACTACTGGCAGGACGATCGACTATCACCTGATTTCGCCCGTACGGTCGACATTCATCGCAAGCCCGGATACGACCCGGCGGAGCTGTTTTTGGATCCGGCGATCCGGTTTCCCAAGGGCAAAATCGCCTGGACGCTCTTGCGACGGAAGCTGGGGCAGCGGGCGCTGATGGAGTTGACGCCGCTCGACGCGACGCTGGTTCGCGGCTCGCACGGGCGTCCGCCGGCCAATTCGGGACATGGCCCGCTGCTCATCAGCCTGCACTCCGATCTGCTCCCGGAGGCAGAACTTTCGCCCACTCAAGTGCTTGGCGTCATTCTGAAACACCTGGGCGCATGACCAAATCTTGCCGTTATCCTACGGTTTTTGCCGTATGGCTAAAGTTATACTGCGCCAAAGCTTAGTCCGATAATATTCTCTTTCTTTTTACCCATCAGCGTCGATATGATAGGCGGTGCGGTACGAAAAAAGATGCATCGTTCCGCGGCCTGCCGATTGCTTTATGTCAAAGCACCATGTGTTGAACCCACTGGCAAACGACAGGCGCAAGGCGGTGTCTGCTTATTTGGAGGTTCGCCATGAACCGACTGTTTAATCCCCTGTGTGCGGCGCCGATTTTCCTGGGAATGATCTGCGGATTCACCCTCGCGGCGGACGCACCTCCGGGCACTCAGGAGTGGTTTCGCGGCCAGAATCCTCCGATGACCCCTCCCGCCCCGTCAACCGGCGACTTCGGCCAGACCAACGTCCCGCCCGGCAACCGGGCCGCGCAGGCCGCCGCCGGCAGTGATTTCCCCACCGACCAGATGCACGACTGGGTCGTCGCCAACGCCCAATATGCCTATTGGCACGCCACGTTCCATCGCGCCGAAAAAGAGCTGGAAGACACTGTCCGCATGGCCCAGTTTACCTTCGAGCAATCGAAGGAATATCAGGAAGCCGTCGCCGCCGAGAAGCGCGCCTACGACGCTTACATCGCCGAACGCCGACACGCACTCGAATCGGTTGTAAAGGACCCCAAATATCTCGCCGCCCTCGAGCTTCGCGACAAGACCGCCGACAGGATCGCCGCCCTCCGCGCCAAGCACGGCGAGTTGCCTCGCGACATCATGGTCGAGCTGGCCTCGCTTAAGCTCCAGTTCGCCAGCGACGCCCACGCCATGGAGACCGAAGCACTCGACCGCGACGACGCGCTCAAGAGCACGCGTCAGCGAATGGTCGAAGCGAACGCGAGGGTGGTCGCATTACGAGCCACCTTCGACACCTCGGTGCGGACCAACCCGCAGATTCTCCAGGCCCGGCGAAATCTCGAGGACACCCGCGTCGCCCTGATCAGTTCCGAGGCTTATCTGAATGCATCGTGCGTTGCCACCGCCCTGGCCAGCGACTATTCGTTCTATCGCCACCGCTGGGACGGCGTCGCGGCGCCGCAGTACGGCTGGGCTGGGCCGTACGGCTACTAGGCCCTTGTCATTTGCATTCGCCTCAACGATCTTTGTCATGGGAGGCTTCCCGTGACAAAGATCGTTTTGCTTTGGTCGGTCGCGGTCCTTGCGGCGATTCAGTTGGGATGCAAGCGATCCGACACGACCGCCGGGCCCAGCGCAGCGACGCAGCCAAGCCGGCAGGTTCGCGTTGCCGCCGCCGCTGATCTCAAGTTCGCCCTCGACGAACTTGCCGCCGCCTACCGTGAACTCCATCCCAACGCCGATGTGCAGATTACCTACGGATCATCCGGCAATTTCTATTCTCAGCTTTCCAATAAAGCGCCGTTCGACTTGTTTCTCTCGGCGGATGTCGGATACGTCGACAAGCTGATCGCCGCTGGCCTGGCCGACAAAGACACGAAGTTCCTCTACGCCATCGGCCAGATCGTCGTTTGGGCGCCCGGGGAATCGAAGCTGGACGTGGCAACCCAGGGGGTGCAATCGCTCCTGGATCCATCGGTGAAGAAGATCGCGATCGCCAACCCGGCGCATGCGCCGTACGGCCGCGCCGCCGAGGCCGCGCTCAGGAAAAACGGCCTCTGGGAAAAAGTACAGGACAGGCTCGTCCTCGGCGAGAACATCGCCCAGACCGCGTAGTTCGTGCAAAGCGGCTCGGCCGACGTAGGCATCATCGCCCTCTCCCTGGCGATGTCGCCGGGCATGAAGGACGGACGGTATTATCTGATTCCCCAAAGCGATTATCCGCGGCTGGAGCAGGCGGGGGTGATTCTCTCCTGGGCGCAAGACCGGCCCGCCGCCGACGCGTTTCATCAGTTCATCACCGCACCCGAAGGCAAAAGCATCCTCGCCAAGTACGGCTTTGCCCTGCCGCAATGACTTCCATCAACGGCAGGGCGGGCGCGGGCTACAAGCTATCGTCGTCAGCTCAGTTCCTTCTTCCCGCCAAAAGGAGACACCGATGCGGTTGCCAATTCGAACCTGGGTTCCGATGCTCGTCGTCTCTCTGGCAACCGGCACTGCTCTCGCGCAGACCACGCGTCCCACCGGTGCGCCGAACGAACTGCTGCAACCCCGACCGATCATCCCCGGCGCCACGGTGGTGACGCTCTGGCCGCCCGGCTCACCCGCTCTCAAAGCCCTCAAGGATTTCGACAAGCCGGAAGTGTTCAACATGAGCAAAGGGCAGCCGGCTCGCGTGCAGTCGATCGTCAACATTCACAACCCGTCGATCGAGCTGCACCTTGCGCCCCCGGACAAAGTCAACGGCATGGCCGTCATCCTCGCCGCGGGCGGCGGGAACAAGACGCTCAACGTCGGCACCGAGGGCGTCGACATCGCCGAGTGGCTCAACAGCCTCGGTATCTCGGCGTTCATCGAGCGCTACCGCCTCCAGCCCTATCGCTCGGCGGCCGATGCCCTGGCTGACACGCAGCGCTCGTTCCGCGTCGTCCGCGCCCACGCGAAGGAATGGGGCGTCGATCCGCACCGCATTGGGATCATGGGATTCTCCGCCGGGGGCGAGCAGGCCGCGTGGGTCGCGCTCAAATTCGACCAGGGCGATCCCGATGCCGCCGATCCGATCGATCGCCAAAGCTGCCGGCCCGACTTTGCCGTCCTGGTCTACGCCGGCTGGGCGCGGATGGACCTGAGCAATGTCCCGCACAACACCCCGCCCTGCTTTCTCACCTGCGCCGGAATCGACGATGCCTTCCATGCCCGCCAGACCGTCGAGTTTTACAACGCGCTGTTCAACGCGAAGATTCCCGTCGAACTTCACATCTACGCCCACGGCGGCCACGCCAACGGCATCAAACCCCGCAACGGCATCCCCTTCGGCACCTGGCATCACCGCTTCATCGAATGGGTAACCGACCTGGGAATGATGAAGGCCGCCGGGGGCGAAGCGACGGCACGATAGCCGCGCGGCCGGTCTTTGATTAAACTTGCTGCGGTTGGGGCTGCTCTGACCCGGAGTCGGCCATGTTATATCTCACAAGCAAAGAGATCGCGTGGATCTTCGTTATTCTGATCGTGATCGTCGTCGTCGGCTATGTCGCTGGGATCGTGGCGGCGATTCGCTCCCGGTCCTTCGCCGCTTCGGATGCCGGGCGCCGGGAGGAGGAGCAGCGGCTTAACGATGGCTGGCGAATCGCATTCATCCAAACGGGGGCCAGGCCGGCGGCCGGGCGCATCGTCGTCGCGCTGCTGGTTGGTCCGATCATCGTCCTGTTTCTCATCGGCGCCCTCGACTTGACCGCCAATCAGAGCACCAGCTATCTGCCCGGCATCCTGATGGTCGGCTCGCTTGTAGCCGGGGTACTGCTCTACCTGGCCGGCGGACTTATCGTGAGGCGTCAGCGCGCGGGATGGACATCCGTCCAGGCGCGCTGCACCGATCAGGAAATCAGAAGAATGATTGCCGGCAGCGAAAATGCGGCCAAGCGCGACGCTTGGTTATGCCGGATCGTTTGCGAATTTGATCACGCCGGCCACAGTTATCGCATGA
>DATHPP010000376.1:0-15253 GCA_035483795.1 Tepidisphaeraceae bacterium
TCCGACAAATTGTGAGATCACAAAGGGTGGTGGATTGTTCACCGTCAGAGTCTCGTACGGCGACACTGACCCGATTGCAAATGCAGCACAGCCAACTTTGGCGATCCTAACAGCGCTCTATGACGCCGACCTCAACTTGCGAGAGACCACAAAGCGCGCTCGTACCCCGAAAGCGGGGGAATAGAGGTATAAAGAGTGACGGTGCTGAGCGCGTCCCACCCCGCACTGCTGCACAGGACCGAGTTGCAATCGCCGTTTACAGCCGGGAGCGAGTCGGATTCTCAAATTCCCGGTTTAGCAGCGACTCCTCAAGTTCCCCGGGCGCCAGCAACAGGACGAACGTAATCTGTGACCGAGCGCCGTCAGGCAGCTTGTCGAGTTCTTCCCAAAACCGATCCGGCACGTCACTTATTCCTTTATGAACCGGGCGCGGATTTCCTCCCGAACTTCTTCCCAGGGACGACCTTCACCGCGATCCGCCTGAGCCAAGCCCTCCTGAATTGCGGCTTGGGTCTCGTCATCCAAGTCCTCCAGAAACTCGCTCCCGTCCCGTTCCAGTCTTTCAAGGGCAATGCGCACCGTCTCATCCGGCGACGCGTAGCCGTGTTTTTTCATCTGCGCCTCGAGCAGCCGCTGCGTTTCCGGGCTCAGTGAAATCGTCATATAAGGCATTAAATCAGAACCAGAAGGCGGTGTGATGCTCGCCAGGGGTTTCGGCGGACGATCCATTGGCATCACAGGCAGGTTTTTCATTGACGCCGGAGATCGCCGCGCGGGATGATTGATCTCACTTATTTACGGAGGTCCGCCATGACGCCGCGTACCCGTCGGGAATTTCTGGGGGAAGTTGGCCGGGGAATGGTTGCCAGCAGCGTGGGGCTGGCGATGGCCGCGGAATTGGGGCTTGCGCCGGCCAGGGCGGATGAGGAGGACAAGTCGCTGGAATTCGGGGAGCTGGAGCCGCTGGTGCGGCTGATGCAGGAGACGCCGGTCGAGCGGCTGCTGCCGACGCTGGTCGATCAGCTCAAGAGTGGCGTCGAGCTGAAACGTCTGGCCGCGGCGGCGGCGCTGGCCAACGCCCGCACCTTTGGCGGGGAAGATTACGTTGGGTTCCATACGATGATGGCGCTGGCGCCGGCGGTGCACATGTCCGCCGAGATGCCGCCGGCCATGCAGCCGCTGCCGCTCTTCAAGGTCCTTTACCGCAACACCAACCGCATTCACGAGCACGGCGGGCGTGAGAGCGAAGTGCTCAAGCCGGTCGAGGCCGCTCCGCTTCCGGAGAATTCGGTGCACGGCGAAGTGCTGAGGGATGCGATTCGGCGGCAGGATAAGATGCGCGCCGAGGCGACGTTCGCATCGATGGCGCAGATCTCGCCCGAGGAGGGATTCAACGACGTGCTGATCGCGGTCGAAGACGGAGCCGACGTGCATCGCGTGGTCTTGCCGTACCGGGCTTGGGACATGTTCGGGCTGATCGGCAGAGAACACGCGCAGACGCTGCTGAGGCAATCGGTGCGATATTGCCTGAAAGCCGAAGCGTACATCCGGAGCGAGCAGGGTTTTGAGCCGCGGATTGTGCTGGCGAAGATGATGGACCAGTATCATCTGATGGGGCGGGAGCCGGGCGCCAAGCCGGTGGACGATCAGTGGGTCGATCGGATGTCGATGGCGATCTTCGACGCGGCGCCGAGCCAGGCGGCGGACCTGGCCGCGGCGGCGCTGGCCGACGGCGTCGCGCCCGACGCGGTCGGCGAGGCGATCTGTCTTGCCGCAAACCAGTTGATCCTGCGCGATATCGGCCGCACGGCCAATGACGAAGTAACCGGCAAGCCCATGGGCAGCGTGCACGGCGATTCGATCGGCGTCCACGCCTGCGACTCCGCCAACGCCTGGCGAAATCTCGCCCGGGCCGGCAACGCGCGAAACACATACGCCTGCCTGATCCTGGGGGCTTATCAGGCGGCGTACGACCGGATCGGCCGCGGCGGGGATTTTCTGCACTGGCAGCCGCTCCCGCTGCCGCAGCACGTCTCGGCGATCAAGACGACCGATCCCAACGAGCTTCTGCATCAGGCCGAGGATGCCATCCGCGGCAACATGCAGGCCCATGCCTGCGCGATCGTGCATCGCTATGGCGAGCTGGGCCACCCGCCGCGTCCGGTCTTCGACCTGATGCTGAAATATGCGGTGAGCGAGGACGGGTCGCTGCACGCGGAGAAATTCTACCGGACGACCAGCGAAGAGTTCGCCGCAACCCGCGCTCCGTTCCGCTGGCGGCAAGTGGTAGCGCTGGCACGCGTCACCGCCAGTGAATACGGCCGGCCGGCGCCGGGTTACGCCGAGGCGCGGAACCTGCTGAAGGTTTAGCGGGACGTGTTCTTGTGGCACGGGTATCCTGCCCGTGCAGGTGGGATGAACTCACAAAGCACCGTCGATGCACACAGTTCTCCGGATTCGCAAGTCGTCACGCACGGGCAGGATGCGCAGGATGCCCGTGCCACCCGTGCCACCTCGTGCCACGGCAAGCCTGTCCGCCAAAGCGCGTATTCATGCACATTGACATAGGATGCAGGAAGTTGCTGCGGCTCTCATCGTACTTTCATAAACGTGCGGTATAAGTTCGTCGGCCTATCAGGGAGGACCGATGAAGCACGTCGTACGCCCCCGCCGCTGCCGACGCGGTTTTACGCTGGTCGAGTTGTTGGTTGTCGTTGGGATCATTGCGCTGTTAATTGCCATCCTGCTGCCTGCGCTCAACCGGGCGCGGGAGAACGCCCGGCGCGTTCAGTGCGTCAGCAACGTGCGCCAGTTGACGATGGCGTGGCTGATGTACGCCAACGATTTCAAGGGGCATTTCTGCAATTCGGAGACGCAGGGATTGCCGCCCAACGATCCCAACCAGTGGCTGATCTATACGAACGGCGGGTTGTTCAACGCTTTTCACCTGGCCGGCTACCCCGACCCGCAGCCGGACGTCTTCTGGAGCTGGATCGGCGCCGGCACGCAGGGGTTCAGCCTTACCGAGGGCCGGCTGTGGCCTTATACGAAGAACGCCGGGATCTATAAGTGCCCATCCGATTTTTTCGGGCGTCCGGTCAGCTACCAGATCAACGGCCTGTTTGCCGGTGAGATCGGAATGCCCCAGACCTGGCTCGTTCTTTCGCAGTGCCGCCATCCGGAGCGGACCTTTTTATTCATCGAGGCGTACGACTCGCGGACGTGGCTGATCGATTCGTTCAAGACGCCGCTCTACCCGCAGGCCGCGTTCGGCAGCGCGCCGGGCCAGAACCACGTGAACGGAATGGGAAGCGGATGCGCGGTGTCATTTGCGGACGGACACGCGATTTTCTGGCAGTACGCCTCGCGATCGACTTCGCTGATCGCCGCCCAGAATCTGCAAAACATACCGACGACCGCCACGCAGTATCAGTCGCTATTCTTCCCGGCGAACCAGGGGCAGCACTACATCTTCCCCGGTGGGATCAGCGGCGGGCCGCAGAAAACGCCCGACCTGTACCAACTGGAAGCGTGGGGCGGGGGACCGGTTCCGCCGGGGCAGGTGCCGTAGGCGGAAACGGCCAATGACGAAGCACGAATGACGAATGACGAATCAAATTCTGAAATTCAAATGACCGAAACTCGAAACATCTGTCGTCACAGGGTCCGGTTTCGTCATTCGTATTTCGGTCATTTGGATTTGATTCGTCATTCGTCATTCGAGTTTCGTCATTGGCCCGGCTTCTGTTGAGCCGCGCATAAACAGGGTTGACGGTCAGCCGGGCAGGGTCGGCACCGCCTTGGGTCCGATGTCGTATTTGCCTTCGAGGATCGCGCCGGCGCCGACGGCCAGCGTGGGAGCGGTGACATCGCCCTTGATTTCCGCTTCCGGGCCGACGAGCACGGGCCCGCGGCTGATGATCGTGCCTTTGAGCTTCCCGCGAACCACCAGGCCGCCGCAGTTGATCTTGTCGGCGACCACGTTCCCCTTCTTTTCCACCGTCACCGTTCCGCAGGTGTCGATGACGCGGCGGGCCTCGTACTTACTGAAACTCTGGTCTTCCAGGCGGAGAGATTTGTTGCAGAACTTGCAGGTGACGGTCATCGCCTTGCGGCCAACCTCCTGCGGGCGGTGGCAATAAAGGCAGACGATCGTCGAACGGTCGTCCGGCGACGGCACGTTGTATTCCACGGGAGGCATGAACGAAGAATAGGCGACCGGCGGGCTCACCCCAAGCGCAAATGCCGCGCGTGAAACGTAAAACGTGAAACGTGATCAAGCCGGACAGGCCTTCGGTCACGTTTCACGTTTTCCCGCCATTTGCGTGCTACTTGGCCCCTTGGGGCTGAGGCTGCGCCTGCGGCGGCCGATGCGCCTGCGGTGCGCCCTGCGGCGGCCGCTGCGGCTTGGCCTGGCCGTCGGGGCCGACACTCACGTGGCCGTTGAAGATGGCGCCCTCGTCGACCACGAGTTTGCTGGCCCGCAAATCGCCCTCGTAGCGGGCGGTCTGCTTCAATTCGATGCGGTCGTTGGCGGAAAGATTGCCCTGAACCTCGCCCTCGACGACGATCGCGCCCGCCTCGACGTCGGCGGACATCTTGGCTTCCTTGGCGATGTGCAGCCGGCCGGGCGTATTCAGTTTGCCCTCGAACCGGCCCATCAGCCGCATGCCTTTCTCGAAACTCAACTCCCCCTTGAAACTCGCGTCCGGTCCGAGCACGGTGGGGAACTCTTGACCTCCGGCGTCTGCCATGGTGCCTCCTGCACGGAAAAAATGCGAAACTGATTTGCGGCCGGTGCCCGGCCAGCCGATCGGGGCGGATTATAACCAAACCCACCCCGCGGGCAATCAAGTCAAGGGGAAATTCGGCAATTTCTGCCGGACGACGCGCAGGACGACCAATTGGAACCACGGAGGCACGGAGACACAGAGGTGCGCGCGACGACGGAGGAAGGAGCGATGGAAGAGAAAGAGCAAGATCAAGATCGGGATTAAGAAGACGAGTACGAGCAGGAGAACGCCTATCTGAACCGGCGCGGCTGCCGGCGGCTTCCATGCCACACCGACAAGACTCGAACGACTTTCATCTGGTCATCGACGCGATAGTAAACGAGATATGGCTTCACTGGCATCGATCGCACCGTCTTGCCAGGATCGCGGCGATGCTCATGCACTTTAAAGCGGTGGGGAAGCTGATCGAGTGACTGCATTGCCTTCCAAAGATGATCGATCGTGGCAGCTGCGTTTTGAGGCGATCTTTCCGCGATGTAATCGATGATCTGATCCAAATCCGCGAATGCCCGCGATAGCACGATGACACGATAGGTGGGAACCATCGCCGATGTTCACTTGCCCAAGTGCTTCTCGCGAAGGCGTGTGAATGCCTCATCCAGGGGGATTCCACCTCCCTGCTGATATTCCGCCTCGGCTTCCTCGATTGCGGCGCGGATTTCCGGGTCGAGGTGCTCGTAATCCTCCCCGCTTACTTGATCGAGCGTCCTGATGGCAATCTGCACCAAGTCGTCGGCAGAGACACCTGTCGACTTCATTCGCTGCTCGATGAGTTCCTGGGTTTCGCGGCTCAGGAAAATGCCCATTCGATACCTCTAATAACCAATAGCATATCGCCTCAGGGGCGGCGCTGGCAATGCTGCGAACCTTGCACAGTTATACGAGCGCGGTCAGCCCGGTGAGCAGGTTCTGGAAATCCGTCGCGAGCGACTGGAACTCGGTCCGCAGGCCGGCGAAATCACTGGTGAAATCGGACTCCAGTTTCGCGACGGCGTTCTGCACGGCGGGAACGCTGCTGTTGGCGGACTGGATCGCCGAGAGGTCGCCGCTGATCGTCGCGCCGATCGATGCGACGTCGGCGCCGAACTTGTCGAACAGCGAGTTCATGGCATTTTGCAGGTTGGCGATGTCGGTGTTGGCGGCGGCCTGCGTCGCCGTCCCAGGATGCGCCTTGAACCTGGCGATGGCCCCCAGCGACTTGCCCAAGGCCGGGCCGCCGACGCGCCGGGTTTTCGTGCTGTCGCCCTCGAGCACGACCATCGCCTTCATCTCCAGCCTGCGAACCGGGGACAGCAGGGCGTGATCCTGGGCGGCGTTGGGCAGGCCGTGAAACGCGGCGTCGATCGCCGCCAGGTCGGCCGCCACCACCGGCGCATCGTGCTGGAGCGATCCCTGGATGGCCATCGCGTCGGTCTCCGCCTGCACGATCGTCGACAGGAGGCTTGACGGGACCGTGACCGACAACAACGTCCGCGGCTCGAGCGTCTGGATCATGCAGGGCATATCGGCGGCCTCCACACAATGCCATACGATTGGCGCGCGATGGGGACAAAGTGGGGTTATGGGACGACGGAAGAAGGAGCCACGGAAGAGAAAGAGCAAGATTAAGATCAGGATTAGGAAGACGAGTACGAGTAGGAGAAAGATTATGATTAGGAGCCCCTGTTCCCCGCAGTCCATCCTCATCTTAATCTTGCTCTTGCTCTTAATCCTCTTCCTAATCCTAATCTTGATCCTAATCTTTCTCTTGGCTGTCCCCCGGCCCACGGCTCGATCCCCGATTCGTCGAGCGCGCCTCCGTGTCTCCGTGCCTCCGTGGCTTCCCCAACGCTCGATCACCTCAATCAAACGCCGGCACGGCGACTTTTTCCCCGCCCTTCATGGCGCTGTCGTGGGCGCAGATTCCGGTGCTGGTCCAGTTGGCGCTTTTTTGTTCGTCGACGAAGGGTTTGCGGTTTTCGACGATGCTGCGGAGGAATTCGTGGGCGAGGTGGGGGTGTGAGCCGCCGTGCCCGCTGCCCTGCTTGAATGACAGATGGACGTTAGCGTCGCTGTCGTAGACGCCCCTGGTCGTGTACCGGCGGATGCCTTCAGGCAGCAGGTAGGCAAAGTCGGGGATCTTCACGCGCTCGGGTGACTCGCCGCGGTGCAGGACCGCCGGCTCGTGCTCGATCTGCGACCACTCGAAGCTCACCTTGTCGCAGTAGATGTCGAACGATTCGCGGTACTGCCGGGCGGTCTCGAACAGCGACCGCGTGACCTCGGCGCCGACGTCGCTGCCGCGCAGGCGGACATGGGCGCTTTCCACGGCAAATGGCGACCCATATTTCTTCACGAGCTTCTCCTCGATGTGCCCCGAGCCCAGGCACTGCACCGACTCGGCCAGCCTGCCCGCCAGGGCCAGCAGCGGGCTGACGCAGTGGGTGGCGTAATACATGGGTGGCAGTCCTTCCCAGTACCCGGGCCAGCCGGCCATCTCCTGCTGGTGCGAGCCGCGCAGGAACTGGAGCCGGCCCATCTCGCCGCGGTCGAACATCTGCTTCACGAAGAGGAACTCGCGGGCGAAGACCACCGTCTCCATCATCATATAGTTCTTCTTCTGTTTGCGCGCCTCTTCGACGATCGCGGCGCACTCCTGCACGGTCGTCGCCATCGGCACCGTGCAGGCGACGTGCTTCCCGGCCCGCAGCGCCCCGAAGCTCATCGGCCCGTGATCGGGGATCGGCGTGTTGATATGCACCGCGTCGACGCTCGGGTCTTTGAGCAGCTCGTCGTAGCTCGTGTAGCGCTGTTTGATGTTGAAGGCGTCGCCGATCTTCCGCAGCGAGTCGGGGTTGCGCTGGCAGATGGCATACATCTGGGCATCCGGGTGGTTCTGGTAGATGGGAATGAACTCCGCGCCGAACCCCAGCCCGACGATCGCCACCCGCACGCGACTTGCCATTGCGTCCTCCGCTCGGTTTTGAGTGAAATGGGATTGTATCGGCCGGGAGGGAAGGGGTGAAGGAGGTGGGGGGGCGGGGGTATTGGTCCAGGTGCAGAACTGCTGTAGGAGAATCCGGGGCGGCGCTGCGCTCTGCCCCGGCGTGGGGTGTTGTTTTCTCAAGGGGAGGCGCTGACGATATCGGGATGCCCGCGCCTGGGAAGAAATGGCGTCACGTGATCATCAACACGCGGTCGTCGTGGCTGCACGGGGACGAACGGGGCTTCCGTAATCGCGGACATCGCATTCACCTGAAGATCAAAGCAATCGTCGGAGATGCCAAGCGCAAGGCGTCCCGCGCGGTCAAGCGGGAGCTTCCGGGTACAATTTGGGCAGCGGGAGGCACATACAAGCGCGTCAAATCGCGACAGCACCAGCGGAGCGCATATAACTACATCCTGTACGACCAGGGCCGCAGTGCGTGGACATGGTCATTCAAGGACGCTGCTCCAGAGGGCTGCACCGGACGAAAGCGTCCCTGAGTCGCGCGCACCCCACGCCGGGGCAGAGCGCAGCGCCGCCCCGGATTCTCGAATCGCGCGAACTCGTGGCTCGGTGATGACCTCACCCGACCGCGCAATCTTCCGGAGCAGCTGCGGGCGTGGCCGCTTCACTTACCGCGATCGTGTCGCGGTCGAGGGTCACGTAGCGATACCCCTCGCGGCGCAGGGCGGCGGCGCAGGCGAGCTTGTCGTCGCGGCTCAGGAGGGCGCTCTCGAACGAGATCACCCGCGGACGCAGCGGCGTCTCGAAGAGCATCTTGAGGATCATGCCACCATAGAAAAGACGTTTTCGACTTGCGGGAGGTCTTCGCCATGCTCCAGACGTTCGGCCAGAACCCGCAATGACAACGCCTGCGCTTTGCGCACCGCGTCTTGTCGCGAGGCGCCGTAGACGAGCACGCCGGGTAACTGTGGCACCCCGGCGATCCATCTGCCGTCGCTTTCGAGTTCGGTCTCGATTTTGTACATCCCTGGATTGTACCGCCAGGACGTTGCAGGCGACACACGAGCCGCAGAACCGATGATGACCGTGGGTGCGCCACAATCCACGCAGGCGTTTTGGGTATCATGTCAGGCTCGAAAGAGCAAACCGCGGAGGCCGCGGAGGATCGCGGAGAATTGCGGAGAATTGCGGATGAGGGCGCAACTTCTGACGTATCTGAAGCTGAGCGGCATCAAGGTAGGGCTCCTGATCAACTTCAACGTGCTTCACCTCAAGGACGGCCTCAAGCGGATGGTCAACAAGCTGGAACCCTCCGCGGGCCCCCCGCGCCCTCAGCGGTGAAGCTGAAGACTGATCCGAAGGAAAGGTGGCCGGCCCGTAGCAAGTGAGAAGACGCGCCGCGTGTGGTGCGCCGGTGCTTCCGATTTCCTCCCAGAATCTGCGTAATCTGCGTAATCTGTGGATCACCGGTCTTCTTTTCTCGAAGCCGTGATCAAGTCGCCATGCCGCGGAAGTACGGCGTGTCCTGGATTCCGGGGACGCCGGAGTCGAGGACTTCGAGGAACGAGCCTCTCTGTTCGGTGCGGCGGAGCAGGAAGTGCATCGAGGCGCACAGGCCCGGCACGACGTTGGACAGCGCCTCGTTGAGGCGGTGGGGGAAGGGATAAAGATTGGAGCCCACGGATTGGAGCAGCTCGAAATATTCGCCGCGTTCGATGAATTCCGCAAAGCCGGGGCGGGTGATCCCGCGGGAGTGCGGGCCGAGGATTTTCATGCACGGCGGCTGCATCCCCAGCAGCAGCGCGACACGGTTGTGCCACGAGCCCAGGTTCGGGCAGCCGATGATGGCGATGCCGCCTTTCTTGAGCACGCGGCTGATCTCGTTGAAGATCCAGAACAGTTCCTTGGTGTGTTCGATGACGTGGTTGGCGATGACGACGTCGAAGAATTCGTCGTCCGCGGGAATCTTTTGCCGCTCGATGTCGATGTCGGAAGTCTGAATCCCCCGTTCGTTGGCCTGCTTGATCCAATGGGGTTGGCTTTCGATTCCGTGCAGCTCAATGTCCTGACAAAACGCTTCTTTGACGGCAAGTAGGTCCCTGGCGCTCCCTAAGCCGATGTCAAGCACGCGGTGGGGGGCCGGCACGGTGCGCAGGTGACCCGTAGCCCAACGGGCAACCCGGTCCGTCGCAAAATTGAGGTCATTTGTGTGATCCTTTAGCCGCGCTAGCGATCTAAGCATGGGGTCCCTCTCGAACAACCCGCCCCACTCCATGATATCGGCATGTGTGTCATTGTGGAATGAGGAACACGATTGCGCGGGAACGGAACGCCGTGGCATCATGCCGTCGCGTCTGCGGGATGTCGATAGGACGTCGCATTCACCTGAGAATTTCGGCCGGTGGATTCCGTATCGGGCTTGGTTTTGCGACCAACGTACATGCACACGTCGCCCTGACTAAGCGGGCCGAGCAATAAACGGGACAACGCCGCCGCCGGTGCCGTCACGGCGCGCTTGAGCGGTCCGTAGAACGATCCGGCCGTGGTGAATTCGAGAAGGTCGAAGCCGATCTCCTTGAGCATCAGCCGCATATGAAGATCGCTGATCGGCGAGATGTGCCGGTGCCAGTGGTAATCGCGCTCGCGGAAATAGCGGTGCTCGCCGTGGAGCGCGAAGCGGACGCGGCCGAACCAATGGGCGATGTTGGGAGTCGACACAACCAGGTGGCCGTCCGGTTTCAGAAGCTCCCAAATCTGTTTGAGAAAGTGGCGCGGGCTGTCCAGATGCTCGATGATCTCGATCGCCGTGATCAGATCGAATTGCCGATCGAACTCTTTGCCAAAAACAGCGTTCAGGTCGATCGCCCGCGGCGTGACCGATGGGAAACCAAACGAATGGGGATCGAGTTCGACGGCACTGAGGCCAGTGAACCCCAGTTCGCTGAGACGGGCGAGGAACGCGCCGGTCCCCGCGGCCAGGTCGAGGACCGATGCGCTCTTATCGACGTGATGGCAAATGAGATCAGCGGCGGCTTCGTGTGTGCCGGGCGCACATCGCCCGCCGAGCCCCGCGAACTGGCTGGGCGGAAGGGACCACAAATTGCGCAGCATTCTGTGCTCCATGGGACAAAATGGTCACGCGACATCGCGGTTGCTTTCGGGCTACCGGAGTCCCCCGGTGCGCCCGCACCGTCAAGCCGAGCCGATTTCAATCATCGGCGAGTCTCCGTCTTCCCTCCAGATTCGGCCCGTGCCACCATGCTATCGCGATTGCAGAAGGACTCAAAGCGAGTCATTTGGGGGCTCGTCGCTGGCTCCCGCCAATCTCATAATGTTGCGATTAAGCTACTAGCCCGCGTCGCGCGCCCTCGCCTGCGGAGCATCGCAAGAGCGGCCATGCCCAGCAAGGGCAGCGCCACCGGCTCGGGGACCGGCGAGAGCTGAAAGTCGGTGCCGTAGGTCACGGAGCCGCCCTCATAGATGTCCCCGTTGCCAAAAGCCGAAGCGTCATAGGTGTAAGTGCCCGGCGCAAGAGTTCCGCTGTATGTCAGCGGTGGGTTGCCGGTCAGACGGCCCTGTTGTAGCCAAAGCGTGTCTATATTCGGAATGATGCTGGGCGGATTGACCGTCGAACCGACGTATAATTGTCCGCCCGGAAACTCGACTTCGCCGTCACCGCCCAACGGGGCCGATTCGAGGTTGCTGTTCTCCGTCAGGCTGAAGGTGGCGGGCGAGTCCAACGTGAACGTCATTAGAAATGCGCTGCTTGTCTCCATCTCGTCCAACGGGGCGGTGATTTGAAAGCTGACCGAGCCGCCCACCGATACGTCAGCGCCTGGGGACATGAACATTGGGGCGGTCACCGACGAGATTTGTTGGCTGGAAGCGTTTTCCGTGGGATACGAGTCCTGCACGCTCTCATTGAAATTGAGCAGGTTGGCGTATGGCGCAGCTTTGGACTCGGTGATTCCTCGCAGGGTGATGGAAACCGACTGCGACCAGGAGATCTGGCTGATCTGAGCGAACGTTGCGGATGCGAACGCGCCGCCCACAGCAACGACCACGCACAGAATGATTGACCGACGCATATGGGTCCTTTCGTTTCAATCGAGTCCGTATGCTGAGGTCGTGAAGGCGATTCAATGGCCACCCCTTTTTGCCGGCTCGAAGGGATTGCAGGGTAAGCCCGGCGGCGCGGCGGGGGAACTGCAAATCTCGTCAACTGTCCGTGGGGATGCGACACTGCGTGCGTCGCCGCGAAAAGTGGCGCACGAGATGGCTGCGAGTAGAAACTCGCTAATTGTGCGATCCGATGGGCACTGCCTGCGCCATCAATTCCCGGATCGTATCGAGCAGGTCTTCCAGGGAGATGGGCTTGGCGATGAACCGGTCGAATCCCGCTTCCTTCGCGTCTTGAACGTCATCCGGTTCGGCGTGTCCGCTGACAGCGATCCCTTTCAACCCGTAACGCGACTTGAGGTCGCGCATTAACTCAAGGCCGTCGCCCGCCCCAAGCACGATGTCACTTATGATCAGTCCGCAGCCGTTCGCTCGCTCTTCGGCTTGCTCAGAGGTGCGAGCGGGATGCACGTCGTACCCGTGACGGTTCAGCAATCGGGTCATCAACTTCAGGGTATCTGCGTCATCATCAACAACGAGGATGCAAAGCCTTTCTTCCATGATTTCTCCAGATCTGCCCGAGCGGTGAGGACGGACAGCATCGCAGAGTCAAGCATGAATAGCTAAGGAATTCCGGAAGTTTGCGGAATTTAATCTGGCTGGCACGGCTGGCTGCAAAGCCCTGGCGGATTGCGACACGAGGAGCATCGCCGCGAAAAGTGTCGCATGACATGGCTGCGAGGAGAAACTCCGCAACACCTTTTCTGGTAAACAGTTGCGGGCATATATGATATCGCAATATTGCGAAAATGCGACACTTTGGGCATTTTGCCCCCCCTTTGGAGGCCGGCGGAGCCCGCCGGGGTACGCCCGGCGAATTCATCGCAACAATAAGATAAATGGCACAGATGGCACGTGCCATTTTTTGTGCCAAAATCGGCCAAAAGTGCCATCTCGGAGCGGCGGCGACGGGAGATGGCGCCCTGCTCGGCGATCCCGGCGGGTTGGGCAATGTCACCTCCGGGAAAACCCGAAACAGGGGGCATTTGAACCGCACGATTGGGAATTCCCGCGTCTCATCGAAAGCCGCGTCTTGGTGAGACGCGGATGTTGCGGATCCGAAGAGCGGGCCGCGCTTGATGGATCATCAATTCGAGCGGCGCGAACCCGCTTCTGGCGGCGAATCCATCGTCAGCGTCAACAGGTCGTAGTTGACGTGCCGCTCGCGGAAGCCGGCGGTGCGTAGCACAAGCGCTTGGGGCGAGCGGGCGGGAAGGCCAGACCCTTCGCCCTCGTAGAACCGCCGCATCATCGCCAGGAGCGTCTGGGCGTCGCTTCACTGGCAATTTCGATCTGGACGGACATGGCAACGTGTGGTTAAATGCCGCGGGGCTCAACCGGGCTGGACCAACCGGATTCGCAGCATATTCATTTCGGCAGAAAAACGCCCGGCATGAATTTTTTATGCCTTTCGCGCAGAAGCGTTACATGCTACTTCATTCGATCTTGGAAGTTTGACGGTGACAAGGCTGACGGACCAATCCGTGCGGCTTGCGGCCCACAGGGAAGGGGCGCAGGTCAGCGAGTTTCGCACCGGCCGCGGGCCGGTTTGCGTTTCGGTGATCGTGCCGGCGCACAATGAAGCCGCGTTGCTGCCCCGATGCCTGCGGAGCCTGCTCGAACAGAAGTTCGAGGGGGTGATGCGGCTGATCGTGGTGGACAACGGCTCGCAGGACGGGACGGCGGAGATCGCCGCCGCTTGGGCCGCGCGCCTGGCCGACGCCGGGCATGAGGCGGTGGTCCTCAAGCTGGAGCGCGGGAACAAGTCCGAGGCGCTCAACGCCGGCGATGCTCTGGCGGCGGGCAGGTGCTACATCTATCTCGACGCCGACGTCGAGCTTTCCGCGGGATGCGTGCGCGCGGTGCTGGAGGCGATGGACGAGCCGGGCGTGCAGATGTGCGCGCCCCGGCTGGTGGTGGCGCGGTCGCGGGCGTGGGTCACGCGAAGGTACGCCCGCGTTTGGACCAACCTGCCGTGGGTGAGCGACGATGCCATCGGGGGCGGGTTCTACGCGGTCACCCCCGAGGGCCGGCGGCGCTGGGGGCGGTTTCCCGACGTGCTCGCCGAGGACACGTTCGTTCAGGCGCAGTTCCGCAAATGCGAACGCCGGATCGCAAAGTCCGCGCATTTCGTGATTCGCCTGCCGGATGGCTGGTCGGACCTGCTGCGGATTCGCACGCGCTGGCTGAGCGGCGTGCGCCAACTCCGCCCCGACGTGGGCGGCGAATGGGGACGCAGCGCGTTTCCGCTGGGCGGGCGGATCAAGGCGATCTTGCGGCGGCCGGGCCTCTGGCCCGATCTGCCGCTGTATGCGCTGGTGAACCTGTGCGCCCGCTGGCGGGCCCGCCGGCGCGTCGTGCTGGGGACGCAAATCTGGGAGCGGGGGCGTCCGGAAATCGAATCGATCGACGACTCCGAACTCGCTCACGCCGGGCCGCACGACTGACGGGCCTATCGAGTGGATGACGGGCAAGCCCGGCTGGGACCGGCGCTGGGACAAGGATCGGCTTGCGCGGCGCGAATGCCTGAGTTGCTGTACAATGTATATTGATGTCAACGCGACTGATTGAGCTGGTGGAGAACCTGCCGCGGAGCAGGGTGGTGCTGCTGGGGGACTTAATGGTGGACCGGTATTTGTACGGGAACGCCGAGCGGCTTTCGCCCGAGGCGCCGGTGCCGGTGCTGCATTATCAGCGGGAGGAGATTCGGCTGGGCGGGGCGGGGGGCGTCGCCGCGGACCTGGCGACGCTGGGGGCGACGGTGCGGGTGATCGGCGTCGTCGGCGCCGATGACGGGGCGAAGCAGCTTCGCAAGCTGCTGATCGAATGCGGGGCCGATTGCGGCACGCTGGTCGAGGATTCAGGCCGGCCGACGATCGCCAAAGTCCGGCTCGTCGGGTTGGCGCAACATCGCCATCCGCAGCAGATGATGCGGCTGGATTTCGAGGACCCGGCGGCGCTGGCCGAGCAAACCTGCCAGAACGTGCTGGAGAACCTGGGCAAGGTGCTCGGCGAAGCCGAGATGCTCTGCATCGAAGACTACAACAAGGGATTGCTTTCAAAAGACCTCTGCCAACAGGCGATCGAGCGGGCGCGCAGATTCAGCGTGCCGGTCTTCGTCGATCCGGCGGCAATCCAGGATTATTCCAAGTATGCCGGGGCTACGGCGCTGAAGTTGAACCGGACGGAGACCGAGAAGGCCACGGGATTGCCGATGACCAGCGAGCCCGAATTCGCCGCGGCGGGAAGTTGGCTCATCGAGCGGCTCGGCCTCGAAGCGGCGGTCATCACGCTCGACAAGCACGGCGCCTATCTAGCCACGCGCGATGGCGAACGTCGCTGGCTCAAGACG
>DATHPP010000377.1:0-6792 GCA_035483795.1 Tepidisphaeraceae bacterium
ATGCGGATACACTCGCGATCCGGTCGCGTCGTCGGCGCGGTTTGCGAGGCGGATGATTCCGGCGCGCTGGGGGAGGCGGATTGGCAGCAGAAGACGAAGCCCAGGGTCCAAAGCGCGGGCAGGAGATTTCGAGTTGGGGCAATGTTGATGCCTCATGACCTCGGCATTTGCGCGCGAGTATAGCCGAAGACGTGGCTGGGGCCTCAATCTCCGACCGGGAGGTGCTGCGCACCGGTCGCGATCACGTAACCAGCCGCGTGTCCAGGTCGCCGGGCTGGGGTTCTGTCTGGGGAGCGGCCTGCTGTTGGGTGAGCCGGCGGTGCTCCAGCCGCCAGGTGAGCAGCGGGCGAACGACCATGATCGTCGCGAAATAGATGCAGGCGGTCCCCACCGCCATCACCAGCCCGAGGCTGCGCAGGCCCTGGTGATGGGCGAAGGCCCAGAAGAATCCGAAGCTGCTGGAGGTGACGAACGCGCAGAGGAACAGGGCGCGGTCGGCCGGGTCGCGGCGGAGCCAGACGCGGCGGGGATTGTGCACCGCTTCCTTGTAGCGGTGCATCATGAACACGCCGTACTCGTGGCCGGCGCCGATCAGAATCGGCAGCCCGAAAAAGTTCGCGAAGTTCCAGCTCACATGGAACAACCCCATGAACGCCAGCAGCATCGGCAACCCCAGCGCCAGCACGCTGATCGCGATCAGCGTGTGTCCGACATTGCGAAGATCGATGAACACCAATACAACGATCAGGCACAGGGCATAGAGGGTCGCCTGCATGAATGCCTTCTCAATGGCGCCGGTAGTGTGATAGATGTCGGAGGTGATGCCGGTGACCGACGGCGCGCCCGGGACGGCCGCCACGGCGGCTTCCACCTGCCGCTGAAAGCGCTCCAGGTTCTCGCGAACCCACAGGTCCTCTTTGGGTTCGATGTACAGCGCGTAGACGTACTGCCCGGGCGGCTGCTCGATCGTGCTGGCCAGGTGCGTCCGCAATCCCGGGGGAATGTTGGCGACCTGGAGTGTTGGCGGGTCCAGCATCGACAGGATCTGCTTGAGCTGCTCGACGAACTGCACCTGCCACTGCGAGAGGGCCGCGGTGATCCGCGCAATCTCGGCGCCGGGCGCCGTGATCTGGTCGGCAAACGCCCGCAGGGCGTCGGCGGCCTGGGCCGCCTCGGTAGAAGCCGGCGCCGTCGCGGACGATGACTGGATCCGAGCAGCCAGGCCGCGCGCCTTGCCGGCGATGGCGGCCAGGTCTTCCGGGCCAACCCGATGAGGCTCCACCCACTGGATTCGCGTCACGTCCGATGCATGGGAGCGCAACCAGTCATCGTTGTCGAGCGCCGTGAGGATGCTCTCGGTGCCGGCGACGGTCGGCAAGGGCCGGACGGCGTCGCGCACGCGACGGAGCATTGCCCGGTCCGGCGACAGGACCACCGCCTGCCAGCTCTGGAGCTTGCGGATCAGCTTCACCGAGTCCAGGTTCGGGGCCTGGAGCTCGAGCAAATTGGGATTGAATTCATTTCGCTGCATCAGCCAGAGGCCCCCCAGCAGCATCAGCCCCCAGAGGCAGGGAAGCAGCAGCCGCCGGCGCGTCCGCCGGGGAGCGGGCGCATAGCGGTTGGAAGAGGGATAGGGACGAATCCTGGCCGGAAACAGCACGAGCAGCGCCGGCAACACCGTATAGCCGGCGACCAGGCACAAAAGCAGCCCCCCGCCGGCGATGATTCCCAGCTCGGCAGCGCCTTTGAAATCCGTCAGCGCCGATACCAGAAACGCCCCCGCCGCCCCGAAGCACGCGGTATTCACCGGCGGCCCGACGTAGCGGAACACCCGGGCCCAGATGGCCGGCGGCCGCACGTATCGCCGCGATTCGCGCCGATATGCCGCGAGGATCTGGATCAGATAATCCATCCCGATGCCGATCAGCGCGATCAGGAACACGGTCGAAAGCAGATTCAACTGCCCGACGCTGATCGTCGCCCAGCCGAACGTCCAACCGATCGCCACCGCCAGAGAGATTTCTGCCACCAGCGCCAGCCAGACCGATCGCAGAAGCGTCACCAGGCCGAGGAAGACGACGATCAGCGCGACGATTTCCGAGCGCCGGCCGTCGCGGTCGGTGGTTCGGTCTTCGTCGGCATTGAGCACGTTGCGGCCGGTCAGGCCGACCGTGAACTGCGGGTACCCGCGGGCGACATCGGCGACCGCGCTGCGGATCGCGTCGATCGTGTCCGCGGACGACGTCAGCCCTGTCTGGTCATCCCTCTCGTAAATTCGAATCAGAAGGAGTTTGTGCGGCGGATCGTGAGTATCGGCGTCGGGGACGTAGAAGTACCCCAGCCCGTCGGGATCGTCCGCCTGCACGGCCAGGAGGTCCGGCACCTGCACCGCCGCCGGGCTTTGCGCCGTCTGTCGCCACGACTGCGCCATCACACTGATGAACTGCACGATTTCCTGGTCCGGCTTGCGCAGCGACAGCGAAGTGATGAACCGTTCGATGGGCGTGCGGCCCATCCAGCCGGTCAGCAGTGACGGCTTCTCTCCCCAAAGCTGCATCAAGGGCAAAAAGTCCCGCAACTGCTCGACGTCCGATTGAAGCTTGTCGGAATCCTCAAAGAGAATTCCGGGCGCCTTGGGCGTCAGGAGCGGAATCTTTTCTTCGACCTTGTCGGGCTTGGGCTCGATGTACTGCGGCATCGACCGCAGCCTCGCCGCCATCCGGTCGGCCAACTCGACCCATTGCCCGACCGGCGGGGGATGCTTCACGTCCGCGGGCTCAATCACGACGTACGTTGCCTGGTTCTCGGGGAACAGGCGGTCGAAGCGAAGATAGTCGCCGAAGAATTTGACCTTGGGCGAGAACAGGTCGTTTTGATCGGTGGAGATGGAGAGCCGCTGATGGGCGTAGAGCGCCGCCGCCACCAGCACGATCGCCGCGGCTAGAAGCGTTAGCTTTGGCCGCTCGACGATCCAAAGAACGCTCTTGACCAACCGTCTCTGAACAAGACCCATCGAAGAATTTTCCGCGACTTCCCCTGTGGCTGCGGATTGTAAGGAATCTTTCGGACAGAAAAAGCTTTAGAGCGCGGCTTTCGAGTCGGACTGGCACCAATTCTTCCACATCTGGCGGTACGCCGCCTCCACATCGCGGGAGAATTGCGGGCCGTCCGTCAGCGGCGACGATTGCATGCGCGATCGGAGGGTTCTTCGCAGTTCCGTCAATCGGGGAAGATCGCGGGCGAGCTTAGCCGCGATTTCGACATACTGCTCGGGCGACTTGGCGACGAGGTCGGCCAGACCGACGTTGGTGAGGATGCTCAGCCCGCCGCGGGAATGGGCGGCCTGGCCCGCCAGTGTCACGGTGGGCACACCCATCCAGAGGGCGTCAAGTGTGGTCGTGCCGCCCGGATAGGGGAACGGGTCCAGAGCGATGTCGATTTGCTGGTATTGCTGAAAGTAGGCGTCGAGCGGCACAAACCCGACGAAACGGATCCGCTCGGAATCGACTTGCTCGGCGGCAAACAGGTCTTTGGCACGGTGGCGGTGGCTGCCTTCGCCGGCGTGGAGGATCAGCCGCGAGTTGGGAATTTCGCGCAGCAGCCGGGCCCATGTGCGCAGCGCCTCGGGCGTCACCTTAAAATAGCTGTTGAGGCAACCGAACATGATTGGGCCGGACGGGCCGGCGGGAAATTCTGGCAAATCCGGGGCTTCGGGCGGCGCGGCGATACACCAGTATGTCCGCGGGAGACGGACCGATTTCTCAAAATACACCGCATCGTCCCGATCCGCGGGGTCCAAGTGCGGATCGGTGAGGCGGTAATCGATCGCACTGACACCGGTCGTACCGGCGTAGGCGAGATACGTCACCTGCACCGGCGCGGGCTTCCGGGCGAAGGCCAGCAGCCGCGAGCCGGCCATGTGCATCGTCAGGTCGACCAGGATGTCGATCCGATCTTTGCCGACAAGCTCGGCGAAACGCTCGTCCGAAAGTTTTCCCGTGTCGCGCCACACGTCGACGTGCGAGCGGAGCTGGCGCGTCACATCGTCTTCGGCTGCGTTGTCGCAGTAACAATAGACCTCGAATGTTTGCCGATCGTGGTTGGCCAGCAGTGGAAGGAGCAGGCGGCCGATCGGCCGGTTCCCCAGCCGATGCGAAAAGTAGCCGACACGAAGCCGGCGGTTCGAATCGCGATTATTCTCGTGCGCCGGCCCCGGCGGCCCGAGCGGCTGAACATACCTGCGGGCCCAGGCGGCGTGCTCGTCGTAGAGGCGTTTGGAGTCGTAGTCCGGATGGAAATATAGCGCAACCAGAAGGTTTCCGTAGGCGGCGAAGTCCCTGGCCGTCGCGGCCCGACGATACGCGACGATCGCCTCATCCAACTGCCCGGCGTCGCGCAGCGCGTTGCCCAGGTTGGAATGAAGGTAGGGCTCGTCCCGGACCTCGATTGCCTTCCGCAGGGCGGCGATCGATTCGTCGAGCCGGCCCAGCGGATAAAACGTGATCCCCAGGTTGTTGTACGGCTCCATCAGTTCCGGCCCCAGGGCGATCGCCTTTTCAAAGGATTCGATGGCGCCGGCAAAATCGCCGGACCCCTTCAGCGCCAACCCCAGGTTGTTGAAGACGTGCGGCGTCTGCACGCCGAGCGAAATTGCCTTTTTCAAGGCGGCAATCGCCTCGCTGTCGCGTCCGAGATCGGTGAGAACGCCCCCCAGCAGTGCGTGCGCCTCAGCGTGCTCAGGCCGCAGCGCAACGGCATGGCGGAGGGCCGTGGCCGCATCGTCGAGCTGCCCCGTCTGTCGCAGCGCGGCGCCCAGGTTGTGATGTGCCTCGGCCATGTTGGGCCGCAGCGACACCGCCTGGCGGTACTCACCTATCGCCTCCGCGATTGCCTTCTGTTCGTGCAGCGCGCGGCCCAGGTTGTAATGGGCCTCGGGGAAATCCGCCGACAACGCCAGTGCCTGGCGATAATGGGCGATCGCCTGCTCGAGCTGTCCTCTGTTCTGTAATACGTTGCCCAGCCGCATGAGCGTGGGCGGATCATCAGGCCGCAGCGCCAGCGCCCGACGGAAGCTGGAAATCGCCTCGTCGTCGCGGCTCATCGCCGCCAGCACCGCGCCCAGGTTTGCATGGTAATCCGGTTCGTTGGGGTGGAATGCAATCGCCCGCCGGATCAGCTCGACGGCTTGCGGATTCTGCCCCGCCTGGTGCGCGAGAATCCCTAGAAGCCTCAGAGCCTCGGGATGATTCGGCTGGTAGGAAAGGACCTGCTGATAGAGTGCCGACGCTTCCCGGAGCCGCCCGGCATTGTGATGCCGCAGCGCCTCGGACAGATGCTGTCGCAGCGTCGTATCGATCATCGCCGCCAGGGTCTCACCGCAACAATCCTATCCCCAACCGCGCTGACTCACCACGATGCTGTCACTGCCGCGTCGATGTCAGGAGAAAAATAGCTCCCGACCCTATTTTTCCTCCGGAGGAAAAATAGGGTCGGGAGCTATTTTTCGTCCTCGTCGGGCCACGCTTCAAGCTGGTCGAGGGGGAAATCGCGGAGCGCGGACATCTCCAGTGGCGGCGGTTCTTCGGCATCGGCCGGCTCGAACAGGGCCGATGTGCGGGGGTTGTCCGTCGGCGCCTCGGTTACGGAGGCGGCGGCAAGCTCCCGGCACGCCCGCAGCGCCTCATAATCGTCTTCGCTCAGCAGCGTGTCGCCCGCGATCGGCTCGCCGTCAAAGTGGTAGGCGTAGATTGTCCCGTGTTTGCCGCGCAGCTCGTCGATCCATTGCGCTCCCAACTGCCAGTCCATCGCTTGCGGCTTCTGGGGAGAGTGCAGGGTCGCCACCACGGAGTGGATTTTCGCCAGGCTGTACATGCGATGATACCAGCCGGCGCGGGCCTCCTGGTTGCCTTGCGCGTGGGCCGACTCGGCCAGGTGGCGGAACGCTTTGATCAGGTCCTTGAAGGCGACCGGATTGGGCAGGGCGCGCTCCAGGATCGTCACCGCCAGCTCGTGCCGCCCTGTCAGCCGGTACACCCTGCCCAGCCCGTAACAGGCGGCCTTCATGTACGCAAACTCGTGGGGGTTCAGTTCTCGCGGCCGTCGCGAAAGGGCCTGATAAACCTCCAAGAAAAACGCCTCGGCGTGCCAGAACTCCCCGGCCCGCAACGCCGCGATCCCGTCAGCCAGTAATTCCTTTGGGTCCTCCACAAACACATGTTTTACCACATTTTTGCAGCCCGTGGGGCAGGATTCACCGCCGAGACGTGGAGGTCGCGGAGGGGACTGACCGAACGGGGAAATTCACTGTGGCAGGGGCTCGCCCCAGAGGACGTACCAGTTCCGGGTTGCCTGGGATTTGAGGTTGCTGTCGGAGACCAGAGCGGCGGCGGAGTCGCGAAGGCGCCGGGAGATCTGCGATTTGTCCAGTTGTCGGGCCAGCATGCGCAGGTCGTCCTGGTCCTTGGTCCTGGCGCTGAATAGCTTGCCGACGAAAATGTCGTAAGTATCCACCAGATCCACATCCAAATCGCCGAAACGCCCCAGCGAATGCAGCCGCGACTCCCATCCCGCGGGGAGATAGTGGGATTGAAAATGGGCAATTCGCAAACCGAACCGGCCGGCCAGCTCATCGAGCAATTCGTGATTATCGCGAATTTCGACCGGCACTTCGTCCACGACATCGATGTCCTCGGTGGCACGCTCGAGCTGGTGGCGGAGGATCAAAGCGATGGAGCCACCGACTGCGATTCGCGTCGGCTTGGGAATTCGAGTGCCCAGCTCGCGAAGAAACTC
>DATHPP010000378.1:0-16928 GCA_035483795.1 Tepidisphaeraceae bacterium
CTGCTGCTGTACAACCGCGCCAACGGGCAATTCGTCAACGGGCTCAAGGGGCAACTGCCTGATGGGCACAAGCCGATCGGTTTTGGCAATCCGGTGGTGGCCAGCACGATGACCTGGCGGCAATGGCGCGAGCTGAACCCGCAGACGAAGGTGATGCGCGGGGACGGGCGGCGCACGAATTCCGCGCAGCCCCCGCCGCACGAGCCGATTTTGCCACTCAATCCGATGCCGCCGGCAATTCTGGATTACCCCGCCAACAGTTCGATCGTCCTGGTCGGGACCGTGCAGCCGGCCGCCGTCAAATCCGAGCAGGTGGGACCGGACCCGCTGCGCTTGCAGGTGGATCGGGAACCTGTGTTCATATTCCGCGACGCGCCGGGAATGCCGGTCAAGGCGTTTTCCTGCTACCTGAAAAAGCAGGAGCTGTTTCCGCGCTTCCGGCTCGACTTCGAGCACAAATACAAAGGCGCCATGTTCATCGACAGCGATACAGGCTCGGGTTGGTCGGCTGCGGGCACCTGGGTCGGTGGGCTCAAGGAATATCGCAAGGAGTTTGCCGGCACGCGGCTCGCGCCGGTCCCGGTTCAGGACCATCTCTACTGGGGCGTGATGAAGTTCTGGTATCCGGAACTCAAGCTCGTCACGGCGCAGCAGGACGAAGGCCCTTCAGTCACATCGGGGTCTTGAACCCCATCGCGCGCATCACGCACCAGCCCGCGCGGGCCTCGAAGATGGCAAAAGCCCCGCTCAGCAGGCACGCCGCAGAAACGAGCCACGCGAGGGTTCCGCCGCCGCTCAGCGCCCAGAAGACGAGCAGCACAACTCCAATGGCGACCAAAATGATTCCGTAGATCAGCCGCGCGAGCTTCCCACGCGAATCAATGTTGCAGCTCAGGGGCATTGCCACCCGTCCAAATTCCGGCAATTCAAAAAACGTTGCCTTTGTGAAAGCGGATCATACACTACCCGGCTTTCAATCCGCACGTTAAGGGAAGGACAATGGATCAAATCCGTCTCTATTGGAAAAATGCGACAGCCGATGCTGTCGGCGAAAAACATGGGGTCACTGATAAAGAGCTGAAGGACATCGCGCCGCGAATCAGAGAACTGACGCGGCAGATGAGCGAGGATCGCAAGGCGGGGAAGCTGAAATACCGCGATTTGCCCTACGACGAGGAGATGGTGGACGCGGTCCATCGCCAGGTCGAGCATTTCCGCGACCGCTGCGACGCGCTGGTCGTGCTGGGCATCGGCGGCAGCGCGCTGGGGAACATCGCGCTGCACAGCGCGCTCAACCCCTGCACCTACAACCTGATGAGCGACCGCACGCGGCCGGGGCCGCAACTGTTCGTGCTCGACAACGTCGATCCCGATCAGATCAAATCGGTGGTCGACCTGATCGCCCCGAAGATCCGCAAGACCGTCGTCAATGTCATCAGCAAATCGGGCGAAACCGCCGAGACCGCCAGCCAGTTCATTCTCTTCCGCGAACTGCTTCAGCAGAAGCTCGGCAAAAAATACAAGGAGAACATCCTCGCCACCACCGATCCCAAGGGCGGAACGCTGCGGGAGATCTGCAACAGGGAGGGATATCGAACGCTGGAAGTCCCCGAAGGCGTCGGAGGGCGGTTCAGCGTGCTGTCGGCGGTGGGGCTTTTCAGCGCGGGGATGTGCGGCATCGACATCGACGCGGCGCTGGCCGGCGCCGCGGACATGGATAAACGACTCAAGGACGGCGACCTTTTCAAGAACCCCGCCGCCATGATCAGCGCGATCAGCTACCTGCTCGATCGCAAGGGCAAGACCACCAGCGTGATGATGCCCTACAGCACGTCGCTGTATTCCCTGGCCGACTGGTACCGCCAGCTCTGGGCCGAGAGCCTGGGCAAGCAGAACGGGTTGAAGCGGAAGAACGTTTTTGCCGGGCAGACGCCGATCAAGGCGCTGGGCACCACCGACCAGCATTCGCAGATGCAGCTCTATCGGGAAGGTCCCAACGACAAGATGATCACCTTCATGGAAGTGGAGCGTTTCGCCCAGAAACTTGCGATCCCCTCGAGCATGAAGGACGTTGCCGCCCTCGACTACCTGGCGGGCTCGACATTTCAAACGCTGATCAACAGCGAAAAGCTCGGGACGGAATACGCCCTGCTGGAAAGCCAGCGTCCGACCATGACGGTCGTTTTTCCGCAGATTTCGCCGCAGGCGGTTGGGCAGTTTCTCTACCTTTACGAGACAGCGGTCAGCTACATGGGCGGATTATTGGAGATAAACACTTACGACCAGCCCGCCGTACAATTAGGGAAGGATGCGACCTACGCCCTGATGGGCAAAGCGGGTTTCGCCGAGCTTGCGAAAAAGATTCAATCGGTGGCGAAGCGCGATTCGAAGTATTTGATGTAGACTGTTGATATGGAATACGGCGTGATCATGGCGGGGGGCGCCGGGACGCGGCTTTGGCCGCTCTCGCGGGGAAACCGGCCCAAGCAACTGCTTCCGGTGGTTCACGGCCGCACGCTTTTGCGGCTGAGCTTCGACCGGCTGCGCGGGCTCCTGCCCGCCGAGCGGATTTTCGTTTGCACCGGCTCCGTGCACGGGCCGCAGGTCCTGGAGAACCTTCCCGAGCTTCCGGCGGAAAACCTGCTGGGAGAGCCGATCGGGCGGGACACCGCCAACGCCGTCGGTTTTCCCGCCGCCATCCTTCAGCGCCGCGACAAAGACGCGACCGTCGCGGTTGTCACCGCCGACCACGTTATCGAGCCGATCGACACGTTTCAGTCCTGCGTCAGAAAGGGCTTTCAGGTGGCGCGGGAGTACCCGCAGATGCTGGTGACCTTCGGAATCGTCCCGTCCCACGGGCACACGGGCCTGGGCTACATTCATCGCGGGGAAGCGCTGCGTCTGAGCGACGGTTCGGGAGGCGCCTACCGGGTTCAAACCTTCAAGGAGAAGCCGGACAAGGCGACCGCCGATCGCTACGTCGAATCCGGGCGCTATTACTGGAACAGCGGGATGTTCGTCTGGCGGTGCGATACGGTGCTGAGCGAGCTGGCCTCACACCTTCCCGAGTCCCACCGCGGCTTGATGAAGATCGCCGACGCCTGGGACACGCCGGCACGGCAAGTGGTCTTGAGCGAAATTTACCCATCGCTCCCGAAGATCAGCATCGATTATGCGGTCATGGAGCTTGCGGCCCAGCGCAAGGGCAAGGCGCAGGTTGCGGTGGTCGAGATGCCGGTGCAGTGGCTCGATGTGGGCTCGTGGCCGGCGCTGGCCGAGACGCTGCCGATGGATGAGCACAACAACGCCACGCAGGGCAGCGCGTGCGTCTTCCTCGACGCCGAGGACAACATTGTTGTCAGCGACGATCCCGAGCATCTGGTCAGCACCATCGGACTCAACGACATGATCATCGTCCACACCCGCGACGCGACGCTGGTCTGCCCCAAGAACGCCGCCGAACGCGTGAAGGAACTCGTGGGCAAGGTGAAGGAAAAATACAGCGGCAGGTATCAGTAGAGTTTCATGCGTACTCTGGCGGTTGATCTGGGATCGCGACGCGTGGGTTTGGCGGTCAGCGACGAAGGCGGCAAGTTCGCCACGCCCTATGACGTGCTCACGGTCGGTTCGTCCGACGATGCACTGGCGCCGATCGCGGAACTGATCGCCCGGGAGGGAGTCGATCGGGTGATCGTCGGGCTCCCGCTCAACATGGATGACACCGCGGGCCCGGCGGCTACGGCCGCAATGCAATGGGGACAAAAGCTTCAAGATCGCTGCGGAATTTCCGTCACCTTCGTCGACGAGCGGCTCAGCAGCTTTGAAGCCGAACATCGGCTCAGCGAGCGAAAACGCGCCGGCGAAAAAATCACCCGCGGCCAGAAAAAACGGATGCTCGACGCCCACGCCGCCGCGACGATCCTTCAGGAATTCCTCGACGGAAAGCTTCCCGCCATCGCCGCGACGGACCCGCAAGGAAAGCAGATTTCAAAAAAGGAGGACGACCGCGGATCACGCCGATCGCACGGATAGGAAAGAATCGAATCCCATCCGCGCGCTCTGCGGGATCCGCGGTTCGTCCTTTGCCGCCTGCCTTCGTGGCAATCGATCACAAATGTTTCACGTCACCGAATTGCCACGTCGCTGAAGCCGTGGTCGTGGCCGTCAGCATCACCGCCGAAGCTGCGCACGATGGCGAGTCCCTGAATCCGCGCGGTGGCCGGGACGTCCGTGGTCGAGAACGTCACCGGGGGATTGGTCTCGCTGAGCGTTCCGTCGGAAGCGACGGTCAATGCATGCACGGCGTTGCCTTGTGGGAAGTCGTGATTGGCGGCGGTCGTCTGCGTGATCACGTCCAGCGAATCACCCGACGGGTCCAGTGCCAGCTCGAAGGACGCAACCGGCGCCTTGGTCGCACCGGCCGGGGCCGGCGGGAGCGCCAGCTTGAAATCCTGGATCTCCACCGGCTTCAGCGGGTCGGCCAGCGAATATACGCCGATCGAGCTGGTCCCGGTGTTCGAAGCATACAGGTATTTCCCGTCGGCGCTGACGACGACCCAGCAGGGTCCGTTGCCCTGGTCAGCAACCGCGCGGACGAAGGTCACCTTCCCACTGGCGTCGTAAGTGAACACGCCGATCTCGCTGGCGCCGACCAGGCCGGCGTAAATGATCCGTTGCGTGGGGTGCGTCGTCAGTCCCAGCACTGGCGTGGCCGGGGTCGTGCCAACGGCGCCGCCCGGCGCCGCCTGGAGCGTGCCGTCGGCGGCGATCTGGAACGGATCGATCGTATTGCCCAGCGGCGGCGTCGGGTTGGTCGGGATCCCGAAGTTGTCGCCGAACACGAATTTCCCGTCCCGGGAAATCAGCGTCTGCGACGGGGACAGCCCCAGCGGCAGCGTCACCGTGGAATTGGGGATCGGCGACAGCGAGCCGTCGTGATTGACATTGAATCCCGTGTAATTGGGTGCGATGGTGGCGGTGGCGGCCTGAAGCGCGTTGCCGCGGTTGGAAACGTACAGCCGGCCATTGGCAAAGCCGACGCTGTCCGGCTGCGTTCCGCCCGAATCGAACGTTCCGACCAGCGTCAGGTTGCCGTTGTGGTGGATTCGGAAGACGGCGATCGAATTGCTGCCCTGGTTCACCGCGAACAGCAGCCGGCCATTCGGGCTGGCGATGACTTCCTGGTCAGAATCGTCGGGCCCGAGCCCCTGCGTGGGGTTGGCTTGGCCGGTGCCGCCCGTGAGGAACGTGCCGATCTGGTGCAGCGAGCCGTCCGCAGGGTCCCGGCGCAGGGCGATGACCGCGTTCTTGCCCGGCGTGGGGTTGTTGGACTCGGTGTAGACCGTCGTCACTTGCCCGTGATCAAAACCCTGCCCGTCAAACGGCGCGGAAACCGAAAGCAGCTTTCGGCTCTCCAGCGGCTCGAACGCCCGCTCACTCAATTTGCCTCTCTTGATTTTCGACATCTCTCATCCTTTCCAGATCGCGCGGATTCCCTGCGGGCGCAGACGAACACCGTCCGGCGCCCAACTGCATAACGAAGCAGGAGGGTTTGCGACTGCCGATCTTGGTCGAAGGCCGCGGCGATTCCTGACAACGCACGGACAGGTCTTTTGGATGGAGACGAAAATGAAATCTCGGAAGACCGCGCTGAGAATTCCCCGTGACTATCACGATCGCATAACGTAAAATTGCCCCACCGGTTCCGCTGCATAATTTGATTCGCTGTTGCCCCAATCCAGTCGTTGGAAGGAGAAGGCTCATGTCTGTATTTCCAGCACGCCGTCGCGTGAGTCGATTGCGCGTTCTTTCCAAATCGAACATGCAGAAGAGAACGGGCCCGGGTTGCGTATGTGAGCCGGTCGAACGCCGCGTGCTTCTTTCCGTTGCATCTTTCGCCACGCCGCAATCGGTTTCTGTGTCCGGCGCCCGGGCGCCGGTGGTTGCGGCCCGCTTCAACGGCTCCGGCCATCCGATCGATCTTGCCGTCGCCACGGCGACCGCGGTGCAAATCCTGACCGGCAGCTCCAACGGCACCTTCACTCTCGGCAGCAGCGTCCCGTTCCCGGCCAATTCCGCCGCCGAGAGTCCGTTCCAAGTCGGGAATTACAGCGGCAGCGGAACTTCAGACATTGTGCTGGACTCGCATGACTCGGGCACCGGCGACGGAGACATCACCTACCAAACCGACAACGGGAACGGCACGTTTACCGCCGGCAGCGTCAGCACCATCACCGATGGCGGCAACGGCTTCACTCCCGTTTCCGGAAGGACCGGCGATTTCAACGGCGACGGCGAAAGCGACCTGGCGATCATCGGAAAGCCGGGGACCGGCAGCCAGCTCGTCCTGGCAATTCTCATCAGCAATGGCGACGGGACCTTCACCGAAAAGGCGGACTATCCCATCGCCGGCTCCAACGCCGCCGGCAGTATTTCCAACGAGGAGGTTTTCACCGGCATCACCAACGAGATCGTCGTCTACGACGGCAGCGGCGGAAACCTCGACGTGTTCAGCGGCGTCGGCGACGGGACCTTCACCCAACTGACACCCACGCCCCTCGCCGCCGGCCTGCTCGCCCTGGCGACTGTTGCCGGCACCCCGGACCTGGCCGTTGCGGATGGAAACCAGGTTTCGTTGCTGTTGAACCAGGGCGATGGCACTTTCCAGGCCGACCCGCAGGGGCCGATCACGCTCGGCGGTCCGATCACCGCACTGGCCACCGGCGATTTCAACCTCGACGGCAATCTCGACATCATCACCAACCAGGGCATCCTGTTCGGCAACGGCGACGGCACCTTCAATACCACACCCCAGGCGCTGCCCGTCAGCATCGGCGGTGGCAACAACTTCTCCAATACGTCGCAGGCCGTCGACATCCTCTCAAACGGCCGGCAGGGTTTTGTCGGCTTCGCGGCTGCCGGGAATGCCGTCGTCTCCGCCGTCAACGACTCGCACGTCGGCGTTTCCATCGATCTGGAGTCGAGCAACAATCCGGCCAATCCGGGCTCCGACGTGCAGTTTACCGCCACCGTTTCCTCCGCGGCCTCCAGCATCACCGCGACGCCGACGGGAGAAGTGACGTTCTTCAACGGCGCAAACGCCCTGGGTATGAAACCCCTGTCCAGCGGGACCGCGACTTACGACGCCGGCTCGAGCCTGAGCGGTTCCAATTCCATCACCGCCCAATACAGCGGCGACGCAACCTTCAGCGCCGCCACGTCCTCGCCACTGGCCCAGACCGTAACCGCCCCCACGTTGACAAGCTTTGTGTCCAACGAGAATCCTTCCCAGGCCGGCGACGACGTCGTGTTTACCGCGACGGTGAGCGGAAACGACGGCGCCGGCGACGTGCCCAGCGGCAACGTCGAATTCTTCGATAACGGCACAGACCTCGGGGGCGGTTCGCTCGATTCCACCGGCAGCGCCACCTTCGACACGACCGGGAGCCTTCCGCTCGGTTCGAACTCCATCTCCGCGCAATATCAGGGCGATTCCAATTTTTCCGCGAGCTCCTCAACCCCATTGACGCAGATCGTCAACCAGCCGCAGCTCAGCCCCGCCGTCACGGCGACCACGTTGCCGAGCGCGATCGTCGCCGGCGCCGCCGTGCACGGCACCGTCTCGATATCGCTGACCAACCACACCACCAGCGAAGTCTCCGCCCAGAAGATCACCGTCTTCGCTTCGGGCGACGGCGCGATTGTCAACGCCACGCCGGTGGTTTCGGAGACTTCCAACCACGGCATTTCCATCAAGCCCGGACAAACCGTGGTCCTGAAGTTGACGGTGAAATCCCTGCCGGCCGGCCTCGCCAACGGAACCTACAAGCTGCTGGCCCAGGTGAGCAGTTCGCTCAATCAGGTCAGCAACTCGTCAACGGGCCCGTCGGTGACCGTCGCCGCCCCGTTCGTGCATCTTGCCGGGGCCGGCGGCACAGGCATTGTCAAGCCCGGAACGCTGGCGCTGGGCAAGTCGGGCATCCTGACCCTCACGCTGAGCAACGCCGGAAACATCCAGTCCGGCGCCGCCTCGATCAACATCGGACTTTCCACCGACGGCCAGACCGAATCGACCGAGCTCCAAAGTTCATCGGCCGCCATCAAGGTCAAGCCGGGCCACTCCGGCGTGCTCCACCTTCACCTCAAAATTCCCTCGACCGTCGTGCCGGGCGCCTATCACGCCTACGTCTCCGTCACCGACGACGGCGACACCGCCACCATCATCGGCCCGGCGTTCACGGTCGTGACGTGATACTCCGCGGGTGGTCTACGCGGGGTTCTATTCGCTGTCCCACGCCGGTGTCATCAGCTCGACCAGCTCCTGGCGCGTCCGGCAACTGGCGATGCCGGTACGCATGCCGCGCTGGGGCATGACGTCGAGCTGGCCGGCGTGCTTCTGACGGAAGGCCTGCTCGTAGCGCTCCCAGTCGGCGTTCCAGTTGCCGGTCGACCAGTGCAACAGCAGCAGATCGCAGCCGACGGCCAGACGAAATCCGGCCTGGTAGGCGCGGAAGGAGAAATCGACGTCGTAGCCGTGGAAGCCGTCGAACGTCTGGGCGTCGAAAGGGACGGCCTGCGCGACTTCGCGTTTGGCGCACATGAAGACGCCATCCAGGATTTTGATGTTGCTGATGTGACGCGCCGGCACTCCCCAGAGCCAGACGCCAAACAGGTTGGTCTGCGGATCGAAGCTGGCGACCTGGCCGAAAATGTGGGGCGGGCAGGCGTTGGCCCACTTGCCGCTGACGACTCGCCGGGCGCCTGCGACGCCGACGAGGTCGGCGCGCTGCATGTGGCCAAGCAGTTTTTCCTTGAAGTCGGAGGAGAGGATTTCGATGTCATCGTGGCAGAAGATGACCAGCTCGCCGGTCGCGTGCGGCAGCGCGCGGTTGTACCCCTCGGCAAGTCCTTTGGCATCCTGCACGCGGATCACGTGAATCGAATCGGCGCCGAACGCCTGCGCGAAACTGTCGGTAACGCGGGCGAACTTCTGATCGTCGATGCTACAGATGATGACCGAGATCATTGGCGCGATGTCTCCAGTTGATGCGGGCAACATGATAGCCGGACCGGTACAATCCTGTGATGCACTACGCCCGGTCAGGATTTCTTCCTTGCGAGGAAGACCGTCACCCGGGAGGGCGAGGCTCCTGCCGAGCCGCACCTTTCCGCACCGCAGACCCCGGCTCGGCGGGAGCCTCGTCCGCCTCGCCCTCCCGGAGGGCAAGCATCCCTGCCGTGGGTTTGTTGGTGCTTCTGACAATCGTGCAGGTCTCGGCGGCGGCCTCCTGGCCGCAGCCCTGGGTCGGTGTCCACGTCACAGCCGGCAACGCGACCAGCCTCGATCGCGTGCGGCATAGCATCCCCGGCCTCGCGAAGCTCGGCGTCAATGCCCTCATCCTCGAAGTCGATTACGGGTTCCAATTCGCTTCCCACCCGGAGCTGAATGCGCCAGGCAATATCACAAAGGAACAAGCCAAGTCCTTCGCGCAGCTTTGCCGGGAAAATCACATCCGCCTGATCCCGTCGCTCAACTGTCTGGGGCACCAATCGTGGGCGCAGCACACCGCCGCATTGCTCGCCAAGCACCCGGAGCTGGACGAGACGCCGGGCAAGTTCCCGGACAACCAGGGGATCTATTGCCGGAGCTGGTGCCCGCTGAACCCGCAGACCAACCAGATCGTGTTTCCACTGATCGACGAATTGATCGACGCGTTTGATGCGGACGCGTTTCACGTTGGCATGGATGAGGTGTTCATCCTCGCCGACGAAGATTGCCCGCGTTGCAAGGGAAAGAATCCTGCCGAGCTGTTTGCAAAGCAGGTCAACGACCTTCACCGCCATCTGGTGGACGAGCGGAAGGTCGAGATGTTCATGTGGGCCGACCGGCTGCTGGACGCCAAGGCGATGGGATACTCGCGGTGGGAGGCCGCGATCAACGGCACCGGGCCGGCGGTCGGTTGGATTCCCAAGGACATCGTCCTGTGCGACTGGCATTACGCGAAACGAACGGAATACAAGTCGATTCCGTTTCTGCTCTCCAAGGGTTTTCGCGTTTGGCCGGCTGGGTGGCACGAGCAGGCCGCTGTGGCCGCGCTGCTGGTTTTTTCGCTGGCGCAGAACAACCCGCGGATGGTCGGCTACCTGAGCACGACCTGGGGCCGGGTGCGGCTCGATGCCCTGGATTCATTTGTTCCCACGAAAATGGCGGCCGAGCGATTCCGTCCCCGTCCTGAGCCTGTCGAAGGGGCCGGCGCGACTTCAAAACCCGCCCAAACCCTCGACTGGCCCGGCCTTCGCGGTCCGACCGGCCAGGGCCGCGCCGACGCGGCGAAGCTGCCGCTGACGTGGTCGGAGACGCAGAACGTGAGATTCAAGACCGAGATTCCAGGCCGGGGCTGGTCGTCACCGGTCATCTGCCAAAATCAAATCTGGATGACCACCGCGACCGAGGAAGGGCACTCGCTGCGCGCGATCTGCGTCGACAAGGAGAGCGGGAAGATCCTCCACGATGTCGAGGTGTTTCGTCCCGAGACGCTCCAGCACAGCAACGACTTCAACTCCTACGCCTCGCCCACGCCCGTGATTGAGCCGGGCCGGGTTTACGTCTGTTTCGGCGCGTACGGCAGCGCCTGTCTGGACACCAGCACCGCCGAGCCGATTTGGAAAAACGAAGAGTTGAAGCTCTATCACATGGAGGGCCCGGGCTCGAGTCCGGTGCTCTACAAAGACCTTTACATTCTCCATTGCGACGGCATGGACGTGCAGTACGTCGCGGCACTGGACAAGCAGACGGGGAAGATCGCCTGGAGGACCCGGCGTTCGACGCGGTTCGGCTTCACGCTGCCGCCGTTCCGCAAAGCCTATGGGACACCACTGATCGTCGAAGTTGACGGGAAGGACCAGCTCATCAGCCCCGCCGCCCGGCGGCTGTTTTCCTATGATGCGCAGACGGGGACCGAGTTGTGGCACGTCGACCTCGAGCCCCCGGCCTACAGCACGGCGCCGGTGCCCGTCTTTGCCGACGGCGTGGTCTATGCCTGCACCGGCTTCGAGCAGCCGCAGCTCTGGGCCGTGCGCGTCACTGGCGCATCCGGCGACGTCACCAAATCCAATGTGCTGTGGAAATTCAAGAAGGGCGTGCCGTTGCGGTCCTCGCCGATCCTGGTCGACGGCCTGCTCTACTTCACCTCCGACGGCGGCATCCTCCGCTGCCTGGACGCAAAAACCGGCCAGCCGGTCTATCAAACCCGCCTCGGCGACGCCTACAGCGCCTCGCCCATCTACGCCGACGGCCGGCTCTATTTCTTCTCGCAGGACAGCGGTTCGTTCATCGTCAAGCCAGGCCGCTCGTTCGAGCTGCTGGCCCACAACGATCTTACCGACGGCTGCATGGCCTCGCCCGCAGTCTCAGGCTCAGCGCTTTTCGTCCGCACCAAGTCGGCCCTGTATCGAATCGATAAGGCCAGCCCGTGACACGGGTTTTTAACCCGTGCTGGCGGCGCGAAGCGTAGAGAATTTCGCCTGGTCAAGGCTCCTGTCGTGGCACGCCGTCAGCACGGGTTACAAACCCGTGTCACGAGCAGCGTTTTTCGCGTTAGAATGCTGGACCGATTTCAAGACCTCTATACGGAGGACAGGGAAGATGATCAATCGCGATCGATCGATTAAGTCCCAAATATTCCGGTTGCTGGTTCTGGCGTGCCTGCCGTTGGTGGGGCAATCATTCGCGGCGGCCCAGCAGCCGCGGCCCAACATCCTGTTCATCTTCAGCGACGATCACGCCTACCAGGCGGTCAGCGCTTACGGGTACGGCTTTGGCCAGACGCCGAACATCGATCGAATTGGCGCCGAAGGGATGCGGTTTGAGCGATGCCTGGTGACCAATTCGTTGTGCGGGCCGAGCCGGGCGACGGTGCTGACGGGGAAGTACAGCCACGCGAATCATTTTTACAACAACACCAACAGCCGGTTCGACGGCTCGCAGACGACGATGCCCAAGCTGCTGCGGGCGGCGGGTTACACGACGGCGATCGTCGGCAAGTGGCACCTGGAAACCGATCCCACCGGATTCGATTACTGGAACATCCTGCCCGGGCAGGGGCAGTACTACAACCCGCCGATGTTCGACAACGGCAGGAAGATCGTCCATCCCGGCTACGTCACCGAGATCATCACCGGCCTGGCGCTGGACTGGCTGAAGAACGGGCGCGACAAGAACAAGCCGTTTCTGCTGATGGTGCATCACAAGGCGCCACATCGGGAATGGGAGCCGTCGCTCAAGAACCTGTCGCTCTACGACGGGGTGACGTTTCCCGAGCCGGCGACGCTCTTCGACGATTACGCCGGCCGCGGGCTGGCCGAGCATTCGCAGAAAATGGAGATCGCCAAGGCGATGAACGACCGCGACCTCAAGCTCAAGCCGCCGCCCACCATGAACGCCGGGCAGCGGAAAGTTTGGGACGCATATTACGACCCGCGCAACGAGGCGTTTCGCAGGCAGAATTTGCAGGGCGACGACCTGGTGCGGTGGAAGTACCAGCGCTACATGCACGATTACCTGGCGACCATCGCCGGGGTGGATCAGAGCGTGGGAGAGCTGCTCGAGTACCTGAAGCAGAACGATCTGGAGAAGAACACGATCGTGGTCTACTCCTCCGATCAGGGGTTTTTCCTGGGCGAGCACGGGTGGTTCGACAAGCGATGGATCTTCGAGCAGTCGCTGCGGGCGCCACTGCTGGTGAGGTGGCCCGGCGTGGTGAAGCCGGGCAGCGTGAACAAGAGCGACATCGTCTCGAACCTCGATTTTGCCGAAACGTTCCTCGACGCGGCGGGCGCCGCGATCCCTCCCGAGATGCAGGGCCGCAGCCTGCTGCCGGTGCTTAAGGGCCAGACGCCCTCCGACTGGCGCACCGGGTTCTATTATCATTACTACGAGCATCCCGGCCCGCACAACGTGGCCCGCCAGTACGGCGTCATCACCGACCGCTACAAACTCGTCTACTTCTATGAACCCCAATTCAATTACTGGGAGCTGTTCGACCTCAAGACCGACCCAATGGAGATGAAAAGCGTCTACGACTACCCGAAGTACTCGGAAATCCAAAAGGACCTTCACGCCCAGCTCGACCGCCTGCGATCGGAGCTGAAGGTCCCGGCCCAGGACCCGGCGGAGAGCCTCATTAAGGCGAAGCCGGGGGAGTAAAGCATCAACTCATCGTTGACTGAACGTTTTGAACGAAACTGAACGTTTTGAACGAAACTGGACGTTTTGAACGAAACTGAACGTTTTCCCGAATCGCGATTCGGGAAAACGTTCAGTTTCGTTCAAAACGTCCACTGGGGGTCAAATTCAACGGCCGTCATGCTCCCGGCACCGCAGCCGGCGGTGGCTGAAACGCGGAGCGCACGTGCTGAGCGATTGGCGGGTGATAGGTGTACTGGTGAATAATCGGAGGCCTGAGTCCCTGCGGGTCAAGAATGGTGCCTCCGGGGCCCAGGACAATCTCCTCCAGCGGAACGGCGCCGAGCGTGTAGACATGGCGGGCGTTGGGAATCGTCTGGACGAGGGGAAGCGCGCCGGTGTGCAGGAGATAGTTGTGGATCCCCTGGTCGTGGCCGCGATATTCGGGGTAGCGGGCAAGAACCTCGGGGTTGGCATGCTTGAGCAGGAGGTCCACGTAATCGAGCAGGGGCTGATGCGCGCCGATGGTGGTGCCCGAGCAGGAAATGGGCTTGTCCTTGAGGAGCTCGAGTCCGCGTGGTCCGTAGATTTGATTGACCCACATCGCATTCATCTGATCGCTTCCGATAGTCCGCGTCGGATGTTCCATGAAGAACAGAAGCTGGCCTGCCGGAGGATCGGCAAAGGGATCGGACTGGAACAGCACATCGGTCACATCCGTGAGAAACACGCGTTCGAAGAAGCGCGTCGAGCCGCGAAGGATTTCCCCGTACCGCACGTACCGGCCAATCTGCACGTGCACGCGCATCCAGTATGGAGCGTCGAAAAAGACGGGGACGACATTGCGGCTGACGAGGTATTTGGCCAATGCCGGGTAGCGGCTGGAAATCAGAAGCAGTGCCTCCCCTTGGTAGTGCCGGCGCAGCGATTCGACAAAGACCCATACGTCTTTGATGTCGCAGCGGAAGGCCGTGCCCATGATCAGCGTCGAACTGCCGTGCATCGGAGAACTCCTGGCCGACGTACAAGATATGCGGCTTCGGAAAAAAAGTCTTTCACGGGACGGCTTCGGCGGGTTAACTGTCGTGCATGGGACAATTACTTTCCTGCTTAGAGATGGGGAAAGGCGAGCCGCTGGTGCTGCTACACGGCTTTCCGCTGGATCGGCGAATGTGGGAAGCGCAGGTGGCCGAGCTTTCGTCGCAATGGCGGGTGATTGCGCCCGACCTGCGCGGTTTCGGTCAGTCGGTCTCGGAAGAGTCGTTCACGATCGAGTTGTTGGCCGACGACGTGCACCACTTGCTGGCGAGCATGAACGCGATCCCCTGCATTCTGGGCGGATTGTCGATGGGGGGTTACACGGCCCTGGCCTACGTCCGCAAGTATCCGGCGGATCTTCGCGGGTTGATCCTGGTGGACACCAAAGCCGCGGCGGATGATCCGCAGCAGAAAGAGGGCAGGGCGAAGATGATCGAGCTGGTTCGGCGCGAGGGGGCCAGGGCGGTGGCGGACCAGATGCTGCCGCGGCTGGTGGCCGAGGAGGTGCCGAGGACCCGGCCCGCAATCGCACGGGCCGTGCGGGCGATGATGGAAGCCTGCCCGGCCAAGACCATCGAACACGCGCTGGCCGCAATGCGGGACCGGCCGGATCGGACGGCGGAACTGGCGTCGATTTCAATACCGAGTCTGATCGTCGTGGGTGATGCCGATGTCATCACGCCGGTCGCGGTCGCTCAGTCGATGCAGATGCAGATTCCGAATGCGATGTTGGCGGTGATTCGCGGGGCCGGACACATGACGCCGATGGAGCAGCCGGGACAGGTGAATCAGACGCTGCGGCGATTCGTATCGATAGTTCAATAAAGCCCAAGTTCAGCGCAGAGCTTTACCAGTTAAAGTATCCCGTCCCATAGACCAGCGATCCTCCGAGGTGCCCGGCGAGTCCGACGAGAATGGCGCTGCCGAAAAGCGCGGCGCGGGACAATCGTGTGCGGTGCCGCTTTCCGACGTCATATTCGACGGCGCCGGCGGCGATCAGGGCGCAAACCCCAGCGGCGGTGCCGGCCCATCGGTGCAGGAACAGCAGATCGCTCCCTCCCGCGTAGCCGCTGAAAGGGGCGCGGACCCACCCCAGTGCCGCGGCGACGACAGCGCCAGCGGCGCCTAGCAGCACGCAGTACCGAACCGCCGGGCTCATGCCCGCCCGGCCAACCCACATCCCCCACGCCTCCGCCAGCGCCGCCGCCACCAGCAGGGCGATGGGAAAGTGGATGACCAGCACGTGAAACCGGCCGATCCATTCCAGGGAATGGCGCAGGATGCTTTCGGGGGCCTGCGGCGGGTTCGGCCGGGTCGCGGCCACGCCCGGACCGGCCGTGTCGGCGGGAGCGCCCAGCTCGATCCACCATCGCACCAGCGCCTTCTGGGAATTGCTCAGTGGGCCGTCCTTGGAGGCCTTGGGCGGCATCTTTCCCGACTCGATCATCGCCCACAGTTTGGACTGGCCGGCATCGAACGGGACAACCAGGTCGTGGTCGCCGGACAGACGGCGGAGGTCGGTCACATAGCCGAAATCGCCGCGCGGCTTGGCCAGTTGTTCGGAATGGCAGCGGGCGCATTTGGCGGCGAACGCCTCGCGCACTTCCGCCGTCAGACGGTCCGGGGGCTGTGCCGCAGATGCTCTGACCGCGGCCCCGGCCCAAATCAGGGCGACCAGCAACGTCCGATATCTCCAGGTCACGTTCATTTTCCTCTTCCACATCAAACGGCCCGCCATTACACCTAAGTCGTCCGCCCGTCCCAACGCTTTGCACGAATTGCACTGAAATCGGCCCCCAAACGCAGTTTGCTTTGCGTCTCATGGAGGAATAGATTGCATTGCGCTTGTGGGTGAGTCTGTCACTCCGAGAGGAGTTGCGACATGTCGAACGTGAAAAAAATCGCCGCGGTTGTGTCATTGCTGCTTTGTGTCTGGTGCGGACCTGCATTGGCCCAGCAGGCCCAGGCCGACTTACCGCCCGACAAGGCGCGGGCGGAACAGGCGGTGGCGCAGTTCCAGCAACGCGCGCTTCAGAACGTCAAGCAGGCGCTGGGAAGCAACGACGACGAATTCAAGGTGCTGGAGCCGAAGCTCACCCGGGTGATGCTGCTGCTCTATCAGCAGTCGGCGGGATTCACGCTGTTCGGGCGGCGACGCGGATCGACGGCATTCAGCGCGGTGCTGCCGCCTTCGGAAGTGCAGAAAGCGCGAATCGTGCTGCGCGAAGCGATCGACAACAAGGATTCGACCCCCACGGACATCGCCGACAAGCTCAAGGCCTTCCGCGAAGCGCGGGCGGCGGCGCGGGCAGAGTTGGTGCAGGCGCAAGACGACCTCCGGCAGTTCCTCACCATGAAACAGGAGGCGACGCTGGTGTCGATGGGGTTGCTGGATTGAACTGCGACTGAAATACCGCGAAAAACGTTCCAAAACGTTTCAAACGTTTCACCCTCTCTTTGGCCTTTGGCCCATGGCTCGTCAATGAGCCAAAAAATGAGCCAAAATGGGCTCATCCGGTTTTTGCGTAGGTAATTCTATCAACGCGCGGGGGCGCTGCCCCCGCACCCCCCGGAGTTTATCGCTTGGTGCCGCCGGCAGGATGGGGCGGGGGAATGTTCTTGACTGCGGAAGACAGCCTGATTGAGGATAGGCCGTGTCGGCCGGAGGACAGGGCTCCGCAGGAGTGCGACCCGAGCGCTGGTCGGC
>DATHPP010000379.1:0-13324 GCA_035483795.1 Tepidisphaeraceae bacterium
TGCGAAGCCGGTCTCCCCCTCTCCCAGTCTCCCGCTCTCCCCCTCACGTGCTCTGCACGTCGGCCTCGTTTGGCAGGGCAACACGGCCCACAAGGGCGACCGTTTCCGCTCGATTCCGCTGTCGATGTTTGAGCCGGTGGCCAAGGTGCCCGGCGTGAAACTGGTCAGCCTCCAGAAAGGGTACGGCCACGAGCAGATCGAACAGAACCGGGAGCGGTTCGAGCTGATCGAGTGGTCGGACCCGACGGATGTGACGGCAGAGGCGTTGGTCGACACCGCGGCGGTAATGAAAAACCTCGATCTGGTGATCGCGGTGGACACGAGCTTGGCGCACCTGGCGGGGGCATTGGGCGTGAAGGTGTGGGTGGCGATGCCGCTGGCCAGCGACTGGCGGTGGCTTGTCGGGCGGGAGGACACGCCATGGTATCCGACGATGCGGCTGTTCCGGCAGAGGAAGCTGGGGGAGTGGGGCGAGGTGATCGAGCGGATGGCCGGGGCGCTCGGGGAGTTGGCGGGGTCGCGGGAGGAGCCGATGCCGGATCCGACGCGCCAATTGCAGCCCGCTCTGGCAGGCTGAGCCGAGCGGCGGTCCCGGCGGTCTGGGCAAAGCCGGCGGAATCGAGGGGGCGACTTTACAGCAATAATATGATAAATGGCGCGTTTTGGCGCGTTTTGGCGCGGTTTTTCAGGGGTTCGCCAACGCGCCACAAGCCACGAGGGGCCATGGGCGACCCGGCGTCATGCCCCCTTTCATGTCGCCTCGACTCGATGGGAACATTGCTGTGCCCCAAATGTCGCGAATGTCGCAGAATGTCGCACTTTTTGGGGTGGGACAAGTGCGACATTTGGGAATCTGGCACTCATTTTTTTGTGCCAAGGTCGGCCAAAAGTGCCACGCCGGTAGGCGGCGAGGCGCTTCGAGGCGATATTCGGGTGGGGTTGCAGGTCTGATAACATCGGCGGCCGGGGCGTTGCGGCGGGGCGTCAAGACGCCCCCGCCGAGCGACCGATACATCTGATGCAGTGACTGATCCTCAGACCCCTGTGGCCAACCCGGAGAACGAGCTGATCGAGCGGCTGTCGCAGATGCAGGCGCAGCTCGACTCGCTGCGCGAGCAACTCACGGAATCGCAACGGCTTGCGACCATCGGGACGATCGCGGCGGTCATCGCCCACGAGTTCAATAACCTGCTCACGCCCATCGTCAGCTACAGCCAGTATGCCCTTGTGAGCGCCGAGAGCGGGCAGCCGGACATGGAGCTGGTCCGCAAGGCGCTGAGCAAGGCTTATCAGAGCTCGTCCAAGGCCGGTAAAATCTGCAACTCGATGCTGGGTCTGGCCCGTGGGGAATCGGTCAGCGGCCTGGTGAGCGTGCAGGAACTGGTGGACGAGGCGCTGTCGGTACTGGCACGGGATCCGAAGAAGGACGGGATTGCTCTTCGCGTGCAGGTGCAGCCGGACCTGACGTTGGACGCCGATCGGGTGCAGTTGGAGCAGGTGCTGCTGAATCTCCTGATCAACGCCCGCCAGGCGATGCTCGGCAGGGGCGGATCGATTACGATCAAGGCGCAGCGCAACGAGCCGGACGAGATCAAGATTCAGGTAATCGACACCGGCCCGGGGATTCCGCAGAAGCTGATGCCCAAGATTTTCCAGCCGTTTTTCACGACCAAGGGGACAACCCGCCGCGGCGAAACCAAGGGGACCGGGCTGGGGCTGGCGATCTGCAAGGAGATCGTCGAGCACCACAACGGGCGGATCGACGTCGAGTCGACGGTGGGGGAAGGCACGACGTTCAACATCTACCTGCCGGCCGCGGTGTGAAGCCGATCATTTCACCAGGCCCCATTCCTTGAGCACGGCGATCTCGGACGGCAGGGGCTTTTGCCACAGCCACTCCAATCGAATCCACAAACCCGCGATCATAATGCTGTGAAAAGTACCGTCGTCTTTGGCCGCGAGCAGGTGAAACTTGGCGTCGATTCCACGGTGATAGAACTCGGCGCGACGGCGTTGAGCGTCCAACAGCCAATATTCCTGCACACCGCCCTGTTCATACTCGCTGAACTTGTCATGTCGGTCGACGCGCCGACTGCCTGGAGCGCTGATTTCAACGACTAGATCCGCCGGTCCATCGAGATGGCTCTTCCGTATCCGTGAAGAATTTGCCTTCGCCACGAACATGATGTCGGGCGCGCGGCCGGGCAGGTCCGGGCCGGTCTTCATTTGAAATGGATCGTCGCGAACGACGCCCAAGTCGTAATAGTTCACGAACGTCCGCATAACGGACAGAAGGAATCCCTTCAGGTCCTGTTCGAGGTCTCCGACTGGCGCCATCTCGACCGCCTTCCCATCGACCCATTCCACGTGCTGATTCTCGCCGTCCCACTCGAGGAATTCTTCGTAAGAGAGCGTCGAAGGCCCGGCAGAATGCTTGAGCTGCTGCGTCATAACATCACCTCACCCCCATTGTATCAGCGGGCTCGTTACCTCGCTTTCGACCATTTCCGCCAGATGTCCGGCGTCGGGGGCAGGGGCTTTTGCCAGAGCCATGCGACCTGGAGCCACAATCCTTTGAGTATGGCGCTGCGGAAGACGCCCTTGTCGATGGGTATGAGTTGGTAAAGGCCGTCGCGGCCGCGGTGGTAGAACTCGACTTGTTGGCGCCGTGGGTCGAGCAGCCAGTATTCTTTCACGCCGCCCTTTTCGTATTCGTAGTATTTGTCGCCGCGATCGATCGCGCCGCTGCCGGGGCTCACGATTTCGACGACCAGATCGGCGGGACCTTCCAGATGATTCTTCTTCAGGCGGGTGAGGTTTCGCTTTGCGACAAACAGAATATCGGGTGACCGACCGGGAAGATCGGGACCGGTCTTCATCTGGAATGGCTCATAACGAATCGCGCCCAGGTCCTTGAAATCGACGAAGAGGGTGAGAAGCGTAATGAGCCATCTTCCCAGGTCCTGATGTACATCACCGATTGGCGCCATTGCCACGACCTCCCCGTCGACCCATTCGACGTGCTGATTTTCGCCGTCCCACTGGAGGAACTCCCTGTAAGACATCTTGCGAGTCGAAAGCACGGGCTGGCGGAGTTGTAGAGTCATCGCATCACCGTCGCTGATTCTATCATTCAATCCGCCGGCACACACCGCTGGCTGGCCCAGGTCTGCAACTCCTGGAGCTTCTCGGCCATCGTGACCGAGAGCGGCGGCGATGATTTCAGGGCGGCCAGGATGTCCTGCGTCGTCAGGTCGTTGCGCTGGGCGAAGGCGGTGTAGAGGGCGCTGATGATGGCCTGCTCGATTTCGGCGCCGCTGAAGCCGGCGGAGGCTTCGGCGATCGCCGCCACGTCGAACTTCGCCGGGTCGCGCTTGCGCTTCTTCAGGTGGATCGCGACGATCTGCGTCCGCGCCTCCAGGTTGGGGAGGTCGATGAAGAAGATTTCGTCGAACCGTCCCTTGCGCAGAAGTTCGGGCGGGAGTGCTTCGATGTCGTTTGCGGTGGCGATCAGGAAGACCGGCGCGGTGCGCTCCTGCATCCAGGTGAGAAGGGTGCCGAACATGCGTTTGGAGAGCCCGCCGTCCGTGCTGAGGCTGGCGGCGGAGGCAAAGCCCTTCTCGATCTCGTCGATCCAGAGAATCACTGGCGCCATCCGCTCGGTCTGGCTCAGCGCCTCGCGCAGGCGGCGCTCAGACTCGCCGATGTAGCGATCATACAAAGCGCCGGCGTCGAGCCGCAAAAGCGGCCGCTTCCAGGCGGTGGCGACGGCCTTGGCCGAGAGGCTCTTGCCCGAGCCTTGGATTCCCAGCATGAGGATTCCCCGCGGCGGGGAAATGCCAAACGCCACCGCCTCGTCGCTCATCGAATTCTGCCGCTGGGCGAGCCAGTCTTTGAGATGAGAGAGGCCGCCGATCTCGGCCAGATCGACGGGGACTTCGACGTAATCGAGCACGCCGTCGCTGGCGATCGCCTTTCTCTTCTCGGCCAGCAGCCGGTTAATGTCGCTGGCGTCGAACCGGCAATCGACGCAGACGATGTCGAGGATAATTTGCCGGGCCTGCCGGCGGGTCAGGCCCTGGAGGTTCCGGATCACCGTCTGGAGGTCTTCGTGGCTGAGGTGGACTTCGATCCGCCGCTGTTCGTTGAACTGCCGCAGCGTCGTCTTGAGGATGTCCTGAATCTCTTTGGCATCCGGCAGCGACGGAATGAACTTTGCCGCGGTTGCGGCAACGACCGGCGGCAGCGAATCGCTTTGGTCGATCAAGATGATCTGGCTCCCGTTCTTTCCCAGCTTCTCCACCGCCTCGCGAAGGCAGCGAAGGGTCCGCTCGTCGCGCAGATGCCCGGCCAGATCGAGAAAAACGTAAATCCCCTGCGCCCGGCGGTCGTGCGCCAACGTGTACAGTGCAGCGCCGGGCTTCTCGGTGTCGGGGATCGGTGTTGCCCCGGAAAGCAATCCCTCGTGCAGCCCGTCGGTGGCCGACCAGATCCACAATTCGCTGCGCAACTCCAGCGCCAGCTCGCGCACGAGCCCCAGCACGTAGTCCTCTTCGAAAGTCTGCACGGCCACGAGCGGGGAACGGCTGATGAAGAGCCGCTGAAGTTGCTCGCTGTCGGTCATTCGTTTCCCGCCTCCAGGAGTCGGACGTTCAGCCCCACAAAAAGATTATCGGACCATTGAAGCCAATTCAGGTCAAGGACCGATGATCAGCGATATTCGCTCCCCCGGCGTACCGGGGAGAGAGAATCTGGCTTTTCGGAGACGCGATGTCCGTGATGGTTGACGACCAGCCGCTGGCGGTCGAGAAGATGGGATTGCAAACGATCGGCCAGGTGCTCAGCCACGTGCAGCAGGGCAACCGGCTGGTGATCAACCTGCTTATCGACGGCAAAGCGCCCGACCTGGGCGGCCTGGGCGCCATCCGGCGCTCGCCGCTCGACGGCCATACGGTCTACATCGAAACCGCCGAGCCCCGCGCGATCGCGCTGAACGTGCTTCTGGATGTGGAACAGCAGCTCGATCAGAACGATCCGCTTCGCACCCAGGCCGTAGACCTCCTCCAGCAAAACCAGCCGGAAAGGGCGCTCGAGAAGCTCCACGGCTGGTTCCACGTCTGGCTCACGGCGCAGGAATCGGTCTCGAAAGTCAGTCAACTCCTGCGCATCGATCTGGATTTGCTGCGGGCCGGCGGGCTGCCGCTCTCGACGGTCCTGCAACAATTCGCCGCCCGGCTGCGCGAGATCAAATCGGCCATCGAAAACCGGGATTTCGTCACCCTCGGCGACATCCTCTCCTACGAAATGACCGAAACGGAGGATGACTGGCGGGAAGTCCTGGGCGCGATTCGCGGTGTCATCGACTGTCGCTGACTCGTTCGACTTGATCGGCCGTTTGCGGCTTCACTTCGAGAATCACCATCGTCAGATCGTCCTTGGGCTCGAGGCTTCCGCTCTCGCTGTCGATCCGCTCGGCGAACTCATGCAGCAGCCGGCCCGTCGGCAGCTCCGACCGCAGTTGCAACTCTTCACGCCAGTGCTGCGTGTCCAGCGAGTGGTCGTCGCAGAACGCCACCTCGATCCCGTCCGTGTACAGCAACAGCCGGTCTCCGGAGCGGAGTGTGACGCGAACATCCGAGAATGACTCGTTGGGGAAGATCCCCAGGAGCGGCCCCTCGCATTCGATTGTTTCGCTCAGCCCATCGTCGCGCAACAGCAACGGATTCGGATGGCCGGCGCGGGCGAGGGTCACTTCCAGGTTCTGCACGTCCACGACGCCGTACAGCGCCGTCGCGAACGCGGCCTGCGAGAGGTTCTGATCGATCAGGGCCGTATTCAATCGCGAAAGCGCTTCGGAAGGAGACAAGAGGCGGTATTCGTTGCCGGCGATTTCTTTGGTCACCAGGGCGTGCTTGATGAACATCGTGAGCAGCGCGGCGGGCATTCCGTGCCCGACGGCATCGGCGATGTAGAAGCCGATCCGGTGCTCGTCAAGGCGCATCACGTCGTAAAGATCGCCGCTGACGTAGCCGGCCGGGCGGAACAGCGTGTGAAAGTGCACTGGCCCCAGTTGCGGGAGCATCTTGGGCAGAAAATCCTGCTGAAGCCGCGCTGCCAGGCGCAGCTCCTCGTCGAGCCGGTGCATGTAAAAATTGAGGGTCTCGTCGCGGCGGCGCAGAGAGTTCAGTTCTCCCTTGAGCGAGTCCACTTCGCGCTGGACCAGTTCCAGTTGCGCTACAACGGCTTCTGCGGGTGCCGCCGGGGCGGCTTTGCGGCGCGGCCTTGCCGTGTCCCTGGCTTTGACGAGATTCTCCCCGGCCGCTGACGGCTTGGACATGAGCGATCGCCCTCCGCCCCCGACAAACCGATGGGGCCTCATTCTCTTGAGTCGGGCCGATCGGTGGGAAGCTTTACCGCCAAAATCGAAAAATCGGCGAAAACAGCCTCGAACGATCAAATGCTATAGGACGGCTTTCTCCCCCCTCTCTTTTGTCTCCCCCTTTCTCCCACACTATTTCGCCGGCCGGGCCCCCGACGGAATGTCCAGCACGTCCCCCACCTTCGCCCCTGCGTCTTTGGCAGCGCCGACATTCAGCTCGATGGCAAACTGCGCGGATTTTTCGCTGGAAGTCGTGGTCAGATCGTACGGCTTCATCTGAAAAATCGAGACCACCTTCCCATTGCTGTCAACAAAGAGAATGTCCAGCGGAAACCGCGTGTCCTTCATCCAGAACTCGAGCACCTGCTCCCTGGGAAAGACGAAGATCATGCCGTGGTTCTGCGGCATCGAGTCCCGCTTCATCAGGCCGCGTTCCTGCTCCTCGTGGGTCCGGGCGACTTCAAGATCGAAGTTGCGGGAGCCGATCTTCATTGACACTGTCGGCAGTGTCGAAGGCTGGGTCGTCCCCTGCTGCTGCTCTTCGCAACCGACCAGCGCCAGGACCAATGCGAGGCTTGTCAAACGTAAGGTTTTGATCACCTGTTCTCTCCCGAAAGCGCAAGTCGCGTGCAATTTCGTTCGGGAGGGCGAGGCTCCCGCCGAGCCATGGCTCCCCTGGTCGCGAAGGTCTCGGCTCGGCCGGAGCCTCGCCCTCCCGACAACCCGATCTTTCCATCAAATTATCGGTCGTTGGTTCGTCCGTCGAGTCCGCGTCGCCGGGCCAGGTGCAGCTTCCAGGTGAGCCGCAGGTCGAGCAGCGCAAGCAGGAGGATCGCCAGCATCAGCGCCAGCACGGCAAGCCAGACGACGATGAAGCCGGCGGCGCTGGACTGCAGCCATGCCTGCGAGCCGATGAAAAAGGCGACGGCCAGCAGCAGCATGATCCCGCCGTTCACGCGCCGAAGCCGGACCCGGCTCAGATTGACCCGCGCGTCCTCGATCTTCTCCAGCCGCCTGGCCGCCCGCGAATAAAACAGGTAATGCCATCCGGCGACGGCAATCAGCAGCGACAATGCATCAATGAGAATGACCACGGCAATCCAATGATACGATAAACGCTTGCCTGCTTCTCCCCTCGTTTAGTCAGATCGCTCTGTTTCCCCCTCATTATGCCCCTGCCGCGACCGGCTCGGGCTGGGCAAGCGTGTCGTGGCTGCCTTCGGAAGATTCGACCGGGCGAGTATCGTCTTTGCGCACGATCAGCATCGAAGTCGGGCAATCGCGGGCGATCCGCTCGGGGCGCCAGCCGAAGAGGCGCGATTCCAGCCCCCACTCTTCCGATACGCCGATGATGACCAGATCGAACCGCGCCGCTTCCCGGAGAACGACCGCGACCGGCGATGCATCCTCGACCGTCTGAAACTGGACCGCTGCCGTCGAGGGGAAGACCTGGTTTACAATCTCCCGGGCGGCCTGGGCGCGAGCCGCCGAGGCGGTCGACGGCGGCGCAACATAAAGCACAGTGACCGACGCCCCGGTTCCGCGGGCGATTCGCGACGCCAGCTCGAGCGCCAGCCGGTCGTGTTGCCCGCCGCCGTAGGGGACGAGAATTTTCGACGGCGTCTCAAAGCCCCGATCGACGAACACCCCCACATCGCACGGACAATCACTCATGATTCGATGCACTTTCCCGCCCAGGAGCGCCCGCCCAAACACCGGCTTGTGAAACCCCATCAGTACCAGGTCCGCGTCGCGGCTTGCCGCGGTGGCGACGATGTCGTGGGGAACGTCCACGCTGGGAAACGAAATCGTCTCGAAGGGAACACGCTGCCGCTCGAGCTGCTTCTGCAAAAGCTCGATGGCCTCGTTCTGAATCGTACTGGCCTCCCCGGCGGCACTTTGAAACGCATCGTGCTCGACCGGCCGCAGCAGATGCAACGCCAGGATCGATCCCCGCGGCGGCTGCCCGTCCGACTTGCCGAGCATGGCCCCGGCCACCCGCGCCAGCGCCGCCGCGCTCTGCGGAGCCGCAACGGGCACCAGGATCGAGAACGTCTCCTTTTTCCGCCGTGCCATCTGCGCCAGGATTAGCCGCGTCGGATAGATCAGGTTCAGCACCGGCTGCGTCAGCGATGTGGTGATCAGGGCCATCAGGATCATCATCGCAAAGACCGCCTCGCTGATGACGCCCAGGTCCTTGCCGATGTTGAGGATGACCAGCTCCATCAACCCGCGGGTATTCATCAGCGCGCCGATGGCCCCGGCGTCGCGCCAGGAGAGCCCGCAGACGCGAGCCCCCACCGACGACCCGCCGAACTTTCCCAGGCACGCCACCAGCGTGATCAGTCCCGCGTCGAGCCACAGCCCCGGCGTGTTGAGCAGCCCGATCTGCGTCCGCAGCCCGCTGTAGGCGAAGAAGATCGGCAGCAGCAGGATGACCGTGTAATCCTCGATCTTCTCGCTGATCTCGCGGACGAACTGGGTTCCCTTGGGCATCATCGCGCCCATCAGGAACGCCCCGAAAAGCGCATGGATTCCGATCCATTCCGTCACACACGCCGATGCCAGGGCCAGCAACAGGATGATGGCCATGACCCCCTGGCTCAATCGCCCCTGCCGCTCGCGCAGCGATTCCAGCCGCCGGGCAAATGGCCGCACGATGAAAAACATCGCCAGCACGTACAAGACCGCGAGCACCGCCGTCATCAACGCACTGTGAATTCCCTGGAATCGGGCCAGCGCCACGACGAATGCGAGCATGCACCAGGCCGTCACGTCGTCGATGGCGGCGCAGGTAATGGCGATAGCGCCGATGTTGGTTTTGTGCAGGTTCTTTTCCGTGAGGATCCGCGCCAGGACCGGGAAGGCGGTGATGCTCATCGCCGCCCCCATAAACAGCGCGACGGCGCGGAACGACATGGCGGGCGTCTGCTGGAACAGCCGTGGGAACAGGTACAAGGCCAGTGCCGCGCCCAGCAGGAACGGCGCAACGATGCTCATGTGGCTGATCATCACTGCCGCGTGACCGCGATCGCGCAGGAGCTTGGGATTCAGCTCGAGGCCCACCAGAAACAGATAGCAGATCACGCCGAGCTGGCTCAGGAAGCTCAGGTAACCGATCCCGGCGGCCGGGAACAGCGCCGCCGCGAAATGCGGCGCCAGCCATCCCAGCAGGCTCGGCCCCAGCATAATCCCGGCGAGCATCTCCCCGACGACCTTCGGCTGTCCGATGCGCAGGAACAAAAATCCGATCACGCGGCTCAGCGCCACGATCACGCAAATCTGCACGAACAGCAAAAGCAGCAAATGTTCAGACATCGATGGATCTCAGCGGGCCGGCAGACGCGTCCCGGACAGTTCGGATGAAACGGCGCCATCAACCCGGCCGACGAACTTGTCGCCGGCCTCGTTGAGTGTTGCCGTCAGACTCAATTGCGGGTGGGATGCCGCGAGCAATATCGTCGACCCCTGGGGCAATTCGCCGCGCATTGATATTGGAGCTGACGGATCACCGAGCACCCCAGTCAGAAACCTGCCGGACTGCTGAATCGTCAATCGTTCCGGCAGGTTTGTGGCCTGCGAAGCGGTGTTCAGTTGCCATTCGCCCGCGACGTTACGGGCTGCGCGCAACTCGCTTCCGATGCGCAGAACGGCCCACATGCCGGCCGCGAACATCAGCATCGTCACCAGATAAATCACCTGCGTCTTGCGCATCTGAAAATGTTAGCCCCCCTCAAAGGCGGCGGGAACAGACATAGGACGGCCAAATCGAGATATTCTGCTACTCCCCGCCAACTCGGGCCGCTCCTATTTTTCAATCCGATAAAGGCTGGTGCGCGTGCGGAGGATGAGGGACTGGTCGGTCACCGCCGGGGAGGACATGAAACCATCCGGCAGTTGGTTGCGGGCGAGCACCTTGAATTCATGCCCCGCGGCCAGGACTGTCGTCACCCCCTCCTCGCTGAAGAAATAGACGCGGCCGTCGGCGTAGAGGGGCGATGCCGAATATTGCCCGTCGATCCGCTCGTGCCAGACCTCGGCGCCGGTCCTGGCGTCCAGACAAGTCGCAATCCCGGCGTCGTTCACCATGAACAGCAGGCCATCGTTCACCAGCACCGAGCCGCGTGTCGGCACGCGCTTGTGCGTCCGCCAGACGATGCTGGATTCGTTGACGATCCCGTCGGGCGAAGGCCGCAGTGCGATCAGCTCGGTGCCCCCGTGCCCCGTGCCGTAGAAAATCATCCCGCCGGCGACGACGGGCGTGTCGCTGCCGGAAAAGCTGGCCTTCACTTCCAGCCGCCACAGCTCCTTGCCGGTCATGGGATTGTAGCCGTACAGCGCCTTGGAGCCGAGGCTCAGCAGCTCGTCGCGCCCGTTGATGGTGAGAATTCGCGGCGTGGAAAACGCCTTGCGGAAATCCCCCTCGCCGCGGGGCCGGCCGGTGGGGTCGAGGTCGTCGTAGTCGACGTCGCGCTCGGTCCGCCAGACCGTAGTGCCGGTCGTCTTCTCCAGCGCGACCACGAACTGGTGGTCGCTGCCGTCGAAGTTCATGATGAGAAAATCCTTGTAAATGAGCGGCGAAGAGCCGGCGGCGCGGTAGTGATTGCAGACAAAATCCGGCCGAATCCACAGCACCTTTCCCGTGTGCGTATCGAGGCACGCCGTGCCCGGCGCGCCGAACGTCACGTACACCCGCCCGTCCTCGATGCAGGGAGTCGGCGAGCCGTAACTGTTGAACGGAATGCAATACTGCGGGCGGGCGATGTCAAAAAGCTTGATGTCCCAAATGATTTTCCCGCTGTCGCGGTCGACGCACAGGGCATACAGCTCGTGCCCGTCCCCGGTTGCGCTGCTGACCCACACCTGGTTCCCCCACACGACCGGCGACGACCACGCCTTGCCGTGGATCCCCGTCTTCCATTTCACGTTCTGCGTTTGGGCCCACGCCAGCGGCGGGTCTTTCGCGTCCGAAATCCCATCCCCCCGCGGCCCGCGAAACTGCGGCCAGTTCTCCTGGCCCGCCGCGAGCGACGAAAATGAAGCAACGAGCAGAATTAGTAACGTTTTGTATTTCATGTTCTTCGTGACACGGGTTTTCAACCCGTGCCTGCGGCGTCCCCGCGTCAGTTACCTCTACCACTCGAACGTCTTCCGCGTTTTCGCATCGCCGGCACGGGTTAAAAACCCGTGTCACAGGAACGTCTTCGCTACTTCCGACCCAGCGCCAGTAGAACCAGGTCGATCACGAACAGCAGCACGATCGAGACTTCCAGCACCAGCATCCACCGGTTGTTCTGCTCCATTCCGAGCAGTTGATAGAGGTCATCCAGCGTCTTGAGCTTCTGATCGATTGTGTGGTGCCAGTCCGCCAGGTGAAAGCGGGAGGAGAGCGCCTGGTAGATCCGGGCCAGGTGCCAGTCGCCAAAGAATTTCGTGATGTTGGAAAGCTCATCGCTGAGCCGCGCCAGGTCGATCCGCAGCTCGCGGAGCGACCGCTGAACTTTCATCCGCCCGCGCCCCGGCGGCCGCCGAAGCACGTCGCGATATGAGCGCTCGACCGCGTCATCCAGCATCCGGTCGTACGCTTCCAGCTCCGCCAGTTGCACGTTGGCCAGCTCCATCAGGTAAAGCGTCTCATCGAAATACCGCGGCTCGTCGATCACCAGCGCCGCGTCCCAATCGACGACGACCAGGTCGCGGTCGTAGTAGCTGAGGTATTTGTTGGTCGATTCGATCGCCTCCTGCTCGCTGAGCTTGCTGGCGTCGCGCTCTTCGGCCAGCAGTCCGGCGACACGCCGCCGATTGTCCAGCAGCCATTCCTCCGCCGCACAGACCGATCCATCGGCGGATCGTAGCGGGCCGCGAATGCAGAAAACCGTGTACGCCTCCTCGTCCCCCAGCGTATCGACCGGCCGCACCAGGTAAGGCTTCAGCTCCCGCTGCACCTCGTGCGCCAGCTCCCGCACCTCGTCATAGAGCCATGTTCCGTTGGTAAACTGGAGATCGTGAAAGGCAACCAGGTCCTCGATCTGGCGCACCGTGAACGGCACGCGGACCATGATGCTGATGGCGCCGATCGGGAGCAGCTTGATCGTCCGCTCCAGCCGGAGCGGTCCCTGTGGCCCAAGCCGCTCGAGCGGAGGCAGCCGGACCATCTGCGGCCGGTAGAAAAAAAGCTGCCGCGGGCTGCGCTTGCTGGCATCCACCACAAACTGCGCCACCGCCTGCCCCAACAGTTGCGGTACAGGCCGGCGGACCAGCTCGTACGCCACGTCGAACGCGTACAGATAGACGACCTCGCCGGTAAACTGGGCGATTTCCACGGAGCTGGCCCTCCGCGTAGCAGTTGCGGGTTGTGCGCCTGCCAGAGTCATTCGCGACGCATTCTAGCCCGTTCCCGTTGGCCGCGATACCGGAAGATGGAACTTGGAAGTGTCACCGTCTACGCTTGGGCCATGCGCGATTCTTCCTGCCCACGGCGCCGATGGAACTGCGCTTTATCGTGTCTGATTCTTTTGTTCCCAACCGCCCTCTTTGCCGCCCAGCCCAGCGCGCCGTCAATTCAATTCCTCGGGCGCGACGACGCCCGCAAGGCGATCCTCGACGAATCGAAGGACCCGTACTTCAGCCGCTTGCAACCGATGGAGATGGCGGCCAAAACGGGCAGCCCCGTCCCCGGTGCCACGCTCGAGCAGCAGCGCGAAGAATCCCGCAAACGATACGTGCAGGCGATCGACGAATTCTCCCCCGCCGAGAAGGACGCCTTGCAGTGGTACGTCTCGGAAATCGTCGCGGCGACCGCGCCCTACCCGCTGTTCGCCCGCACGCCCTGGAACTTCATCAAAATATCTCCCGGAATTGAGGGCGGAAATCCGTTCACCCGCGGCCAGGCGATCGTCCTCCCGTCGGCCCGGCTGGCGGAGATGGTCACTCAGAAGCAGCGCG
>DATHPP010000380.1:0-5633 GCA_035483795.1 Tepidisphaeraceae bacterium
GCAGAAAGAATTTGGCCAGCCGACCGCGTGCAAGGAGGGCTGCGGATTTCCCGTGCCCAAGCTGCTGGGCCTGTTCGACGCCTTCAGCGGGCTGGTGCTCAGCATGCTCTGCTTCCCGCTCTACACCCATGAGCAGTCCAAGGTCTGGATGCTGCACCCCCTGCTCAAGGCCGGCGACCTGCTGCTGGGCGACCGCGGGTTCTGCTCGTTCGTGCACCTGGCGATGCTGTTTTCCCGCCGGGTTTACGGGCTTTTCCGCATGCACCAGAAGCAGATCGTGGACTTCCGCCCGCACCGCAAGCACCGCCGCAAGTATTCCAAAGGCAAGAAATCAAAGGGCGCCAAAGAAAAGCGGCTGCCGCGCAGCCAGTTCGTGCGGCGGCTGGGCAAGCACGACCAGGTGGTGCGGTGGTTCAAGGACGCGATCAGCCGGCCCAAGTGGATGGTGTACGCGCTGGTGTACAACCTGGTGCATGCCGTGATGCTGCGTGCGGCACAACGGCAGGGTGTCGCGCCACAACGGATCAGCTTCATCGATCCCTTGCGCTGCCTGCTGGGGGCCGAGCCCGGTGCGGAGCTGCCGGACCTGCTCGTCAATCCGCACCGGACCGACACGAACCCAGGGTGGTGAAGGACCGCGAGGATACTTACACAAAAATGACCCACCCGCGGTCAGACTTGCGAAAAAGCCTGAAAAAACAGGCGAAACCACACTAAGGCAATGGCATTCGTGACGCGAACGTGACGCGAACCTTTCTTTTCCTGGGCCAGACCTTCCACCTTTAGTTCTTCCCCTGGAACTCATCTGTCCGGGTGCGGGGATCCCATGAAAAATCTTCCCATAATAGATTCATGCTCTCCACCAAGAATCCGGGTAGAATCCCCTCCCCACGACGGAGGCCGAATGAAATCGCTCATCCTCGGCGTGCTGCTTGTCTTTGCCGGTGGTGCCGCTCGCCCCGATCTCAACGGACACATCACCACCAACGACGCCCGCCCCATCTCCGGCGCAACGGCCTACGTCGACACGGCCGGTGTAAAATCCGGGACCAGCCCGTTCTGTCCCTCCTGCTACCCCGACTGCGGAAAGCTTGCGGTTTCCAATGCCGCCGGTGACTTCACCATTCCGTCACTGAATCCCGAATTGAAGTTCCGACTCGTGTTCGTTGCCGACGGCTACAAGCCCGCCTCGCTGACAAACGTTGACCCCGCTGCCGGAATTCCCATCGCGATCTCATTGGATCGCATCCCCGCACAGTCAGATCCGACGCAGACGCTTCGCGGCCGCGTCGTGGGCCCGGATGGCAAACCCGTCCCCCGCGCGATCGTCACCCCCGAAGGTTGCCAGACCGCCGACAAACGCTGGTGGGGATCGATGCCCGGCGTGGATCCCATGGCCGTCACCAACGATCGAGGCGAATTCATTCTCACCAGCGATCACCCGGCGATCGCTTTCGACGTAAAAGTCGAGGCACGGGCTCTGGCTACCCAGCGATTCGCACTCCTGCCGCTCGGTCAACCATCCCACGACTTACAATTGCACGAGGGCGCAACGGTGATCGGACGGCTCATGCTCGACGGCAAGCCGCTGGCGGGGGTGAATGTGGGCCTCGTCCAGGCGGATCGAGGTGTCGAAGTCTTTACCGGCCCGCGCAAATTGGCAACCGACGCCGACGGGCGATTCACCTTCGTCAATATCGCTCCCCACGGTCAGTGGATCGTGTACGGCGCCATGGAGGATTTGCTCACCCGCGGCTCCATCAAAGCCCAGACGTTGCGCGTGGGCGAAGACGGAACCACGACCGACGCCGGCGACTTGTCCACAGGCCCCGCCCATACCCTTCGCGGACGAGTGCTCCTGTCCGATGGTCACGCAATTCCTATGGGAACCAGACTAATCCTTGACCGTGAAACAGCGTGGGACAGCCAGACTGTCATTCTGGACAAGGCCGGCCAATTCACCTTCACCGGTCTGCCGCCGGAATCGATCTCCCTGGCCCTGATGATGCGCGGATACCGGTTCTCCATGGCAAACCACAGCCTCGACCGATTGAATCTCACCTGTCTTATAGGCGCGATCGACGGTGACATCGATGACCTGACCATCCTGATGGAGCCCGGCCAGTGGACCGGTGAGGACATAAAAGCCTGGATTGACTTAGCCCGCCCAAAGCCCGGCCCCGTAATGGCCGCAGACGAGCAAAAGTCCCGCGAAAGCTATCAGCGATACCGGAACCTGAAAACGACGCGGATCCAAGGCGTGAAACCCGAACCCACGCCGGAATAGCCCACGCCGCAATAGCCGACAGGGGGTAGAGACGGCGCCCGCACGGACCCAATCCAGCCGCTTATCCGAATTCTTGCAGGCATTTGAGCCGCATTCCCATTATCCTTCCACCGGCCGCTGCCGGTGCAAAGGCCATTCGTTCCATGATGCTGGAGAAACTCTGCATGAGGACCAAAAGCCATCGCCCTGCCTTGATCGAAGGATTAGAAAAACGCGTTCTTTTCGACGCCTCGCAACTGAGCGAAACCATCGTGGGCAGCACCCTGCCCGCGTCGGCTTCCGATCAGGCGGCGCTCAAGGGCACGGTCAGCGTGCAGGTCAGCAATAACAGCAATGTCACCCAGGCATTCAAAGGCACGATCGGCGTCGATGCCGCCGTTCAGACGCTGGACATCCCGGCCCATAGCTTCGTGACGCTTAAATCCATGCCCACGGCGATCTCGCTCAAGGCCGGGCAGACCAAGGTGTTCAAAGTCGCCATCAACCTGGCCGCGGGAAAACTGGCCGATGGAAGCTACAACGTTTTTGGCGTGGTGACGGATCAGTCGAACGCCTCTTCGCAGTCCCCCGCCGGCCCCGCGCTCCTGGTGCGTCCGCCGGATGTCGCCCTGGCGGAAACTGAAAGCTTCAAGAACCTGCCCGCTTCGACAAAACTCAACGCAACCCTGAAAGCGATTGACACCATCAAGATCACCAACAACGGATCGGACCCGTTCACCGGCGTGCTGAACATCGCCCTGCTGGCGGCCCCGAACGACATCGTCGCCGGTGCAACCCGCGTCGCGTCGGTCGCCAAGAAATACACGATCGCCGCGAAACACACCGTTTCGCTCACCCTCAAGTTCACGTCCGAGGCCGGGCTCACTGGCGGGACCTATCGGATGCTGTCCGCCGCCACCCAGCCCAACGGCACCGTCACCTCCAGCAACCCGGCGACCGCGCCCAGCTTCACCGTCATCGCCCCCGCCACCAAGCCCGATTTTGTCGACACCATTTCGTCCGCCACGCCGGTCTACGCGACCGACAGCTCCGATGCCTCCGCCCAGCACATCACGCAACTGGATCTGATGATGTCGATCGTCAATAAGGGCGCCGTCTCCATCGGCTCCGATCAGTTCACCCTGTACGCCTCCACCAAACCAACCTTCGATTCCAGCGCGATCAAGGAGAATCCCCAGCCGGCCGGGCTCACGCTGGACGAATACCCCGGCTCCAACACCCCCTTCCAGGTCGACTTCGACATCCCCGACACGGGCCCCGACAACGGCACGCCCGTCAGCTACTACGTCTTCGTCCAGATCACCGACACGTCCGGCGGCGTGAGCATGGCCAGCTACGCCACACCGATTTCCTTCGCGGGGCCGATCAGCTGATGATGAACTGGTGAGTTGCTCTTCGGGAATCCGGGGCGTCGCTGCGCTCTGCCCCGGCGTGGGGTCCGCGCGGCGCCGAAACGATGTGCCCATTCCGAGCCCCGTGCACGAGAAGCGCTAACGATCCTGACACCGGGCGCGTTCCGCAGTCGAACGGACCCCACGCCGCCGGCAAAGCGCAGCGCCGCCGCGGATTCTCGCACCGCTGGAAAGCTGAAGGGTGACAGGAAAGCTGAAAGGTGATCACCTTTCCGTACCCGCGCAATTCTTCTCATGCTCCTTCTCCTGCCCGCACTCCTGTTCCTACTCATACTCGTACTCGTACTCGGCCCGCAAACCGCAGGTGACGCGATCATTCTACTCCGCGCTGAGATGGGCCCCTTTCTCGGCCACCGAGCGCTTCATGAGCGGGACCAGGAGCACCAGGGCCGCGCCGAGGACGCCTGCAACCCAGAACACGTCGAAGTAGGACAATGACTGGCCCTGCTGCTGGCGAAGGTTGTCCAATGCCTGCAAGGCCAACCGCTGCGATCCGGGCGCATCCCCCGTTTGCTGGAAGAAAGTGGTTCGCCCCTGCTCGAGGAAATTGGTGACGTGCGTGTTGAGCGGGCCCAGGAATTCGCCCACCCGCGCCGCGTGGAATTGCAATCGTCGCTCCTGGATGGTCTGCGACATTGAAGTTCCGAAGCTGCCGCCCTCGTTGCGGAGCAGGGCGAGCAAACCCACCGCCGCCCCGCGCAGGTGCTTGGGTGTCGGGTGCAAGGATGTGGACTCTTCCTGTTAAGGATCTCGCCCTGGTTGGCCAAAATTCAGCTCGGCTGTGCCCGGTTGCGTTCCGCGCCGGGAGCTGGTCGCTCCGGCAGGCTTGCCTCGACGGGCAGTGACGCGCGAACCTACACTTCCTGCGACCCAGCCAACCGCGATCACCGATGCCGGGGATAATATCAGCGCCCCCGAGAACGGAGCCTTCCATGCTCAACTTACGAGACGCTTTGGAGCAAGCCCAGAAAAAGGGAGTGGCGATCGGGCATTTCAACGTCGCGGACCTGGTGATGTTGAAGGCGGTGTTCGCCGCGGCTCAGGAACTCAAGGTCCCGGTCCTGGTCGGCGCCTCCGATGGCGAGCGCGCGTTTCTGGGAGTCCGGCAGATCGCGGCCGTCGTGCGGAGCTTGCGCGAGGAATTCGAATTCCCGGTTTTTCTCAACTCGGACCATACGCACTCGCTGGCGGACGCCGTGCAGGCGGCCAAGGCGGGGTTTGACTCCATCGTCTTCGATCTGTCGGCGCTGCCGTTCGAGCAGAACATTCGGCAGACCAAAGAGGCGGTGGCGGCGCTCAAGTCGATCAATCCGGCCATCCTCGTGGAGGGAGAGATCGGCTACATCGGGACCGGCTCGGAAATCCATGACCGGGCCCCCGATCTGACCAAGGGCCTGACCAGTCCCGAGCAGGCAAAGCAGTTCGTCGAGTCAACCGGGATCGACATCCTCGCCCCCGCCGTCGGCAACATGCACGGCATGCTCAAGAGCATGGTCCGGGGAGAAACCCGCAAACACCTGGATATCGCCAGAATCTCGCAGATCAAAAGCGCCGTGCGCATCCCGCTCACCCTGCACGGCGGCTCCGGAACCGATGACCAGGACTTGCGGAACGCCATTGCCGCCGGGATCAATATCATCCACATCAACACGGAATTGCGTGTCGCCTGGAGACGCGGCATGGAGGAGGCGCTGGCCAGGCAGCCCGATGAAATCGTCGCTTACAAGGTCCTGCCGTTCGCGGTGGACTCGGTGAAGCAGGTGGTTCGCGAGCGTTTGAGCCTGTTTAATGGTATGCAAGAAGAGTCACCACAGAGACACTGAGGACACGGAGAAAACGCAAGAAGATCTAACCGCGGGAAGAACTGGATTCCAACTGCACCGTGAGGAGCACCTCGCTCTCCTCGTGAGCGACGAGGTCATGCTCGATGTCAG
>DATHPP010000381.1:0-4488 GCA_035483795.1 Tepidisphaeraceae bacterium
GGCTTTGGGCCGGATCAACTCCAGCTCATCCACGCGGTCGGCAAACGTCACGCCGAGCCGGCGCTGCGCGATCACCCGATCGATCCAGCTCTGGACGGTGTCCCCGTTGAGGAACACCCGCATGATCGGAAGCAGCGTTCCCAGCCCGCCCGCGAACGCCCCGCTCACGAAAATCGCGCACACGATCGAGATGACGACCAAGCCGCGGTACGGATAAAGAAACCGCAGCGCTCGCCGGAAGTATTTGATGGATTTGTCTTTAGGACGGTCTCGGGAACTCATGCCACCTGTGGGTTTGGGACGATAAGGTTATCGGACGCAAAGACGATCTAGTATAACCTTTGCGCGAATGGTTATGAAGCGGCCGAGACAAAGCTCGAAATCCGAATGACGAATGACGAATCAAATCCGAAGCCACGAATGACCAAAACCTGAAACGGCTTCCTCTAAAGGCTGTGGTTTCGTCATTCGAGCTTTCGGTCATTCGAATTTGATTCGTCATTCGTCATTCGGATTTCGAGTTTCATTGTTCCCAGAGGCTCGTGCAGCAACGGAAACCCATGCCCATCCCCATCCCCTTGTCTCGCCCCGACATCACGCAGTTGGAAATCGACGCGGTGATGGACGTGCTGCACACCACGACGCTCTCGATCGGGCCCAAGCTCGAGGAATTCGAGCACGCCTGCGCCAAGCTCACCGAGCGCCGCCACGCCATCGGCGTCTCGTCAGGAACCGCGGGATTGCACTGCGCCATGCTCGCCGCGGGCGTCGGCGAAAGCCACGAGGTCATCACCACGCCCTTCTCCTTCGTCGCCTCGACGAATTGCATCCTCTACGTGAACGCCAAGCCCGTCTTCGTCGACATCGATCCCAAAACGCTGAACATGGATGTCGCCAAAGTCGCGTCCGTTATTACGCCCAACACCAAGGCGATCGTCGCCGTCGAAGCCTTCGGTCATCCCGGCGGCATGACCGAACTCGAACAGATCGCCCGCCAGCACGAGCTGGTCCTGATCGAAGATTCCTGCGAAGGGTTCGGCGGCAAGTACGCCAGCCGCCCCATCGGCTCCTTCGGCCGGGCCAGCATCTTCGGCTTCTATCCCAACAAGCAGATCACGACCGGCGAGGGTGGCATGATCGTCACCGACGACGATGTCTTCGCCTCCACCTGCCGTGCCCTGCGCAACCAGGGCCGCGAGGGCATGGCGTGGCTCGCCCACGGGCGTCTGGGCTACAACTACCGGCTCAGCGAATTGAATTCAGCCCTGGGCGTGGCACAGATGCGGCGCCTGGATGAGATCCTCGAGAACCGCCGCCGCGTCGCCCACGCCTACATCGAGCGGCTGATGACCAACCGCTTCCTCATCCTGCCCACCCTGGCGATCGACACCCACGTGAGCTGGTTCGTCTTCGTCGTCCGCCTCAACGACCTCTTCGAGCCCGGCGACCGCGACGACATCATGCGCGAGCTCCGCGCCGAAGGCATCGGCTGCAATAACTACTTCCCCCCCATCCACCTCCAGCCCTACGTCGCCGAGAAGTTCGGCCACAAGCCCGGCGACTTCCCCGTCTGCGAATACGTCGCCGCCCGCACCCTCGCCCTCCCCTTCTTCGGCTCCCTCACCGGAAAACAAATCGAACGCGTCTGCTCCACCCTCGAACGCCTCCTGGAAAAAACCCTGGTCGGCCGCAAGGGAAGGTTCTGACCGCGACCAGGCATGGCCCATGTGGCCATGGCGCGGGTGGCGTGACCCAAAAAACGCGCCAAACCGCGCCAAAACACGCCATTTATCTAACAATTGCTGCCCACAGGGAAGGGGCAGAGGGACGACGGGGCGCGGGGGGAGCCGCGCCTCAGGGTCGAAGACAACCCGCGCAAGCGGCGCAAATCGTTAAGTCCACCCCCCAAATCGGTCGGTGCCCAAACCCGCAGTGGAGAAAACGCCGAAAACGTTTCATTTCGTTTCAAACGTTGCATGGCCCGGCCTGGTTTCGCATGGCGGTCGAAGTGCACCGAATCCCCGGCGAGCCTCCTCTCCAAACGCGAAAAACGTTCAGTTTTGTTCAAAACGTTCAGTTCCCCATCCGCGGGCAACAACCATGGCGATGTCACAAGTGATATACGGACCGTTACGAAACCTCCACCATCTCCACCTGTTTCTTGCCCGCGCGCTTCCGTTGATTTTCGGTGAGCATCGCCTTTCGCAGGCGGATGCTCTGCGGTGTGGCCTCCACCAGCTCATCCTCCTCGATGTATTCCAACGCCTGCTCGAGGGTCATCTTCCGCGCCGGCTTGAGGATGATGTTTTCATCGCTGCCGGTCGTGCGCATGTTGGTGAGTTTTTTGGCGGTGGTCGGATTGACGACCATGTCGTTGTCGCGGGCGTTCTCCGCGACCACCTGTCCCTCGTATACCGGCTGCCCGGGCTCCACGAACATCACGCCGCGATCCTGAAGGTTATTCAGGGCATAGGCGTTGGCGTTGCCGCCGACATTGCTGATCATGACGCCGTTCTGGCGGCCCGGGACTTCCCCGCGGGTCGGGGCGTATTCGTGGAAGTTGTGGTGCATGATCGCCGTGCCCTGCGTCGCAGTCAGCATTCGCGTCCGCAATCCGATGAGCCCGCGGGCGGGGATGGTGAATTCGAGGTGGACCTGCCCATTGCGGTTGTCCATCCGCACCAACTCGCCCTTGCGGTTGCCGACCAGCTCCATGACGCCGCCCATGTTCTTTTCCGGCACGTCGACGACCAGATATTCGATCGGCTCCAGCATCGCGCCGGTTTCCTTGTCCTTGTGCATGATCACGTGCGGCTTGCTGATCGACAGCTCATACCCTTCACGCCGCATGTTCTCAATCAAGATGCCCAGATGAAGCAGGCCGCGCCCTGAAACTTTCATCGCGTCTTTGTCCGCGGTCTCCTCGACCTTCAATGCGACGTTGCTCTCAAGCTCTTTTAAGAGTCGCTCGCGCAGGTTCCGGCTGGTGACGTATTTCCCCTCTCGCCCCGCGAACGGCGAGTCGTTCACGCTGAACATCATCGTCAAGGTCGGCGGCTCGATCTCCGTGGCCTCCAGCGGCTGCGGGTTCACCGGATCGCAGATGCTGTCCCCGATGTCGACCGCCTCGAGCCCGATCAGAGCGACGATATCGCCCGCCGCGGACTCTTCGACATTCTTCCGCCCCAGGCCCTCGAAGGCCTGCACCTGCTGCACCCTGCTTTTGATTTTCGATCCGTCCCGACGGGCGACGGTCACCTGCTGTCCGGTCCTGATCACCCCGTTGTAAATCCGCCCGACGCCAATCCGGCCGACATAGTCGTTGTACAGGATCGTGGTGATCTGAATCTGAAGCGACTTCTCCGCATCCCCATGCGGCGCCGGCACATGCCGCAGCAGCGCCTCGAAGACCGGCGTGATGTCGGTCCCCTTCTCTTCCAGTTTCCACGAAGCCGTGCCCGCCCGACCACTGGCGTAGAGCACGGGAAAATCGAGCGTTTCATCATCCGCCCCCAACTCGACAAATAGGTCGAACACCTCGTTGAGCACCTCATCGGCGCGGGCGTCCTGGCGGTCGATCTTGTTGATGACCACGATCGGCCGCAACTCGTGCTGGAAAGCCTTTTTAAGGACGAAGCGGGTCTGCGGCATCGGCCCTTCCGCCGCATCCACCAGCAGGAAGACCCCATCCGCCATGCTCAGCACCCGCTCGACCTCCCCGCCAAAATCCGCGTGGCCCGGCGTGTCGATGAGGTTGATCTTGGTCGTCTCCCCCGTCCCAGGATCGGTGTAGTTGATGGCAACGTTCTTGGCCAGGATGGTGATCCCGCGTTCGCGTTCCAGCGGATTGGAATCGAGCAGGGTATCCTGCTGAACCTGGCTGTCGCGGAAGTTCCCGCTCTGGCGCAGCAGGGCATCTACCAGCGTCGTCTTGCCGTGATCGACGTGGGCGATGATGGCAACATTCCGGATGTCGTTTCGCACTGAATTCATTTTAGATGTCGTAGTTGGAGATTGCTTCGGCCAGCCGCTACATCGGCTTGCTGAGCCACTTACGCTTCAAGCCGAGTGGCAAGGGGGCGGTAACATACCCGCGCGGTCCATAATATACAACGCTCGCTTCTGGCAAAGGTTTGCAGGCCCCTGTTACGGAGCCAACCCCCACGTCCAAGCCCACGGCGCAGCAGCTCTTGATAGAACTGCCTGCCGTGCAGCAGGTTGCGCTTCAGGAATTGGGAAAAGGCGCCACCATCACCGATGCCGCCCGGGCGTCGGGCGTCGGGTCGGGGCCTCGGGTCAACTCGGGGCCTCGGGGGGGCCTCGGGTCAACTCCTGACTCTTGACAACATTGATGCCCATTTTATCAAGAGTCAGGAGTTGACCCCGAATGGGGCCCCGAGCGCGCGGCGCGGCGCGGCGCGGGCGGCCGCCGGTCGGGCAGGGGGCCAAGCGTGTGTTGATCACGGTGGAGCGCGGACTGCTCAAACG
>DATHPP010000382.1:0-22253 GCA_035483795.1 Tepidisphaeraceae bacterium
GTTCGCCGCCCCCGAATCCGTGATCCGCTTTCAGCGCGACCATCCCGAGACCGAAACCCAGGCGATCACTGACGTCGCCCCACGCATGGACATCGACCGCCTGATCTACATCGAAATCGAACAGTTCTACACCCGGCCGGAAGAGTCGCTGGAGCTGTTCCGCGGGTCGATCTCCGCCAACCTGAAAGTCGTTGAAATCGTCGACGGCAAGGCGAAGATCGCTTTCCAGGTGGATCGCATGCAGATCAAGTACCCGGTCAAGGCCCCCGACGAGGGCGTCCCCGGATTGAATGACGGCGACATCTATGAGAAGACCCTCGAAGCCTATGCGACCCTGGTGGTCAACGAGTTTGTGCCTCACACGCCGCCCGAGGATGAGGAAACCAAGTGACCCGGCGAATCAGGCTCTGTTCCACCTGGCTTTTCAGGAGCACATGATGCGATCGTTGTTGCGGGCAGTTGTATGCGGTGCGCTGCTGGCCATGGCCGCGGGATGCAACATCGCGGGGCTGTTCGGCTATGCCGCCGGCGGGTCGATGAAGGTGCCCGCCGAGTACAAACTCGAGAACCGGCCGACCGTGGTTCTCGTGGAGAACTACGAGAACGCCGATCTTTACGCCCTTCCCGCCGATCGGCTGGAACGGGGGATCACCGACGATTTGACCGAAGGCAAACTTGCCAAGCTCATCGCACCCGACAAAGTGAACGACGTCAAATCATCAGACCCGACGGACTATCACAAGATGGACATTCCCGCCCTCGGTCGGGCTGTCGGCGCCAAGCAGGTCGTTTACGTCAATCTCGTGCAGTTCACCGTCGATTCGCCGGCCGGCGGAGATCGCTTCGTCGGCAAGGCCGAAGTTCACGTCAAGGTTGTCGATTCCGATACCGGCCACACCCTCTGGCCACCCGATTCCTCCAACGGCCGCGTGCTCAAATACGAAACCAAGACGACCGACGAAGTAGATGCGACCAAGTTCGATCGCGTCGAAGACCAACTCTGCCAGAACCTGACCCAGAAGATCTCCCGCCTGTTCCGCGAGATAACCGTCGAGGAGCAGGAAAACGAGCAGGCCGCGATGAGCCGCTGACTCCTCAAATCAAAATCGACTGGCGACAGCTTCCCGTGGACGAGCGGTGAAAAACCTGCCACTCGCGGGCGCACTTGCTGCGCGGCGCGGATCCCCCGGCTACAAGTTCATCTCCGTCAAAACCGATCCCCACCCGCCATCTTGCGGACCAGGATTGTTAAGCTATTGTTTGGAGCCGGGACCGGGAAGGAGCCCAGATGAGTCAGTTGATCGACCCCGCCATCGCCCGCCAGTTCGACCGCCTGCCGCCGCACTCGATCGAAGCCGAGATGTGCCTGCTAGCGTCGATGATGCTCGACAAGGAAATGGTCGGGCAGGTTGTGCAGATCGTGGATCGCGAAGCCTTCTTTCAGGCCGATCACCAAGTCATCTTCGACGTGCTGGTGAAGCTGTATGAACAGAACCGCTCGATCGACGCGGTGATCGTCCGTGAGGAGCTGGCCAAGCGCCAGCTCCTGGACGAGGTCGGCGGCACCGCTTACCTGGCCCAGATCCTTAACTCCGTTCCTTCTGCCGCCCACGGCGCGCACTACGCCTCGATCGTCCGCGAAAAGGCGCTGCTGCGCCAGCTCATCGCCGCCAGCAACGACATCCTGCGCGACGCCTACGCGCCGCACGAGCAGGCCGATCTCGTGCTCGACAAAGCCGAGAAACGCATCTTCGAGATTGCCCAGAAAAAGGTCGGCGGCGCGATGGTGGCCATGGAAGACGTCCTGCACGAAGTCTTCGAGATGATCGAAAACCGCGGCCAGCGCGGCTTGGAAACCGGCTTCTTCGAGCTCGACGACATGATGAACGGACTCCAGAACGGCGAAATGGTCATTGTCGCGGCGCGGCCCTCGATGGGAAAAACGGCCATGGCAATGAACATCATCGAGCACGTCGCCGCGGACAGCCGGCTGCCCTGCGCCGTCTTCTCGCTGGAAATGAGCAAGCAGCAGTTGGCCCAGCGCATGCTGTGCAGCCGCGGGCAGATCGACGCCCACAAGCTGCGCAAGGGATTGTTGCAGTCCCATGAATATGCCCACCTGGCCAACGTGGTCGGCGAGCTGGCCAAGGCGCCGATCTGGGTGGACGATTCGCCCGGCCTCACGCCGCTCGAGCTTCGCGCCAAGGCCCGCCGGCTCAAGCTCCAGCATGATGTGAAGTGCATCATGATCGACTACATGCAGCTCATGGACAATCCCGGCGTCGAGAGCCGCCAGCAGCAGATCAGCGAGATTTCCCGTGCCATCAAGGCCGTCGCCCGCGAATTGAACATCCCGGTGATCGCCCTCTCGCAGCTCAACCGCCAGTCCGAAGGCCGCGACGGCCACCGACCGCGGATGAGCGACCTCCGCGAGTCCGGCTCCATCGAGCAGGATGCCGACGTCATCATGCTCCTGCACCGCGAGGATTACTACCGAATGAGCGAACCTGACTTCCAGCCCGACAACATCGCCGAGGTCATCATCGCCAAGCAGCGCAACGGCCCCACCGGAACCGTCAAGCTCACCTTCCTCAATAAAACCACCCGCTTCGAGAACCTCTCGACGCAGAACGATCCGTTTGCGTGAGCAGATGTCCGCGTTCGCAGGTCAGTGGCGGGAAAATCGCGAAAAACGTTCAGGTTTGTTCAACGTGTTCCAATTCCATCGTCGATTCAGGCCCGACATGCATCGTTCAGGAATCCGCGTCGGTTTGTCTGCCTTCCCGGGCCGTGGCCTAAAATGGCCAAAAGTGGCCTGAAATGGCACTGCATTTATCATTATTTTGCTATGGCCATTTCTCTGATTCTTGCTGCTTTAGATCAATGGCGCATCGGTTCCGCGGCGCGCGGAGCGTCAAACTCGCTGAGCACCAGCCCCAGGCGGACGACCTCGGTGGGCGTCGGCCGGCATTGCATCGGGCATTGCCGGGCATATTCCTCCGGCGACATCCGCAGCACAAACCGCCGGCCCTCCGCGTGAAAGAACTGCGGCGACCACGCCGCGATCAACCCTTCCGCTTCCGGCCCGCTCAGCCCGTACCGAGTCAGCATCTGCCGCAGCGCATCCACCACCGCCTCCCCTTCCAGCGGCAGCTTGTCCGCCAGCGTCACCGACCCATCTACAACCGGCGAGATTACCTGCCCGCGAACCGCGCCGCCGTGAACCTGGATGTACAGCCCCTCATGCTCCGGAAGATCCCGGTGCGAAGTGACCTCGAGCGGATGAAAGATCGACTGCGTCGATCGTGATTCCTTCCCCCAGCCACCCCTTGCAAGCTCGGGACGTCGAATCGCAAACCGAATCTGCCGTCCCGCTTGATCCAGCTCGACCGAAACCGGCGCCGCCGATTTGGTCGGGCCGTCGTAATAGAGGAATCGCTCGGTCTCGCCGCGATTGGTCACCCAAGTGCTGGGCACCTGGCGCAGCCGCTGCCACCAGGCGAATCGCGGGTCATTGGGAACTTTCGGCGGCGAGGCCCAGGAGGGAAGATCGGCCGTAACGATGAGACTTTGCCAGCGCAGGCCAAGCCCCCAGATAATCGGGACATACTGCGAATGCAACGGATAAAGGCGGTGGTGGGGCACAAGCCATGGATATCCCTCGCGGAAATCCGACAATGGATGGATGGTGGGGTTCAAATAATCATCAGATCGCCGGGTCGTCGGACCAAAACCAAGCGGACTCTCATCTCGTTCGACCGGTTCCGTACCAACTCCAAAATCGTCGGGTTTTGGAAACGCGAACCATGGCCTTCCCTGGGTGATGTGGACTTCGACGTCCGCGGCGAGCGGGGTGTTGCTTGTTAAATGGATGATTGGCTTAAAAACCGCCCCGGATGAATGCAAAAAGTAGCCATCAAGATCTGAAACGGGATTTCCCGTGCCGTGAACAAATGGCGGGATTTCATCCAGAATAGACTTCGCCAAGGCCATTTGGCCTTTGTTGTTCATCCACACGCCCCATTCCGCAACTCGAAACTGGTAATCGTCGGGAGGCCACGCAACCAGCGCCCTTGCCGCCGCCTCCCGCTCCTCCGGAGTCTCTCCCGCGGTCATCATGTGCAGTAATTTCGGCCGAGCCGATGAGTCGATCGCGTTGGGCGGATCATCAATCAGATCGTGCCCAAAATTTGGCATGAATGACATCTCAGATATTGGTTCGGATGGTGACACAACCTCGGCCACCCGAATCGGCGGCGTGGTATCGAGCGACAGTCTCTCAACCATCCAGCCGACGTCCGGGACGTAGATTGAATAGGAGGGGTGCCGAAGAATTCCCAGCGCATCAACAGCCGCTGCACGGACCTGTGAACGCGGGTCGCTGACATGCTCACGGGAGGCTCAAAAGCCGGATAATAAGCGCTATACCCCCACCACCCTGCGCTGGGCGGCGGAGTGAACGTATGCACACGCGCGACCCACCTCCGCCCGATCCTGTGCTCCCATCCAAAGATCAGGAACCATGTGGCCAAGACCGTCGTCAAAATCAGCGCGCGGCGTCGCCAACCGGTATCGACGGTGCACACCTTTGCCCGGCGGGCGGCGCGGGGGACGAGGAGCCTCGCAACCTGCCAGAAAATCGCCAGGGCCAGGAACAAAGCCCACAAAATCGCGGAGGCCGCAAACACCACGCCCGGCAAGGTGAGCGGCCGGACCACCGGCCAGTACCAGCGAAACTCACCGCGCAACACGCTCCACGGCTCGGGCGAGAGCCCGGGCCAGCGGCTCAGGTAAACCAAACCCGCCGTGCCGAGGAGGGCCAGCGAAATGGTCCGCCAGCCCAGTGGCCGCAGAAGCCAGCGCTGCCACTGCCACAGCGGCCTGCCCAGGCTCATCGTCCGCGCATCATCCGGATCGAACCCCCGCCCGCATTCCGGACAGCGCGGGTCGGTCAGCTCGCGCAACGAATACCCGCAGCCCAGGCAGAACGCGTCAGTGGTCTTTGACGTCGAAGATTGCTCGCCCATCTCAACCCCCCTTGCCCTTGTCCCGCAACGGTAGACAGCTCTTATGCTCTATATGCTATTCGTTCTGTCCACCGAAACTCGTCCCGAGCGCGGTCGGATTGAAAATAGGGACGGCCGATTCCGATCGCCGGTTGTTGTCGACGACCACCGAGTCTCCGTCACATCATTCGTTCAATTCCGCTCTCGGTTTTGGAGAGGCGCTCCAGGTGCATTTCCGGCTGAGCTAGCTGCCAATCTCGCCGCGACTTGTTCGCGCCTGCGCAAGCGACGCGGCGAACGCGGCGTGCTCGGGTGTCGCCAAACCCTGCTCGAGCGATTCCATCAGCCGCCCGTAATCCTGAGCCAACAGCGCGTCGCGGTTAATCCACAGCCCCGGAAAAGTTTGGCCTCGAACGATCCCGTCTCGATCCGGCTCCCTCTCGATCCCCTGAATCAGGTCGATCCAATGCAGCCGTCGGTCGCGCAGCGAGAGAACCAGGTATTCGCGCACGCCGTAGCGGGCGTAGTCGTCGCGCTTCGCGTGCAGGTCGATGGCACGGCTGCTGTGCGCGACCTCGGCGACCAACTCCGGAGCGCCGACCACGTAATCCTGTTTGTCGGTGGACGATTGGCCGCCGTACTCCGGCAGGATGCGAAGATAAAGATCCGGCTGCGGCTCGCTGTCCTCCCCAAGGAGGAGTGTTGTATTATCTGAAACCTCTACGCCGGGCGTGCGGCCCGCGTAGGTTCCGAAGAGCGTGATCCAAAAGGCGTGATGCGTCCCGTGTGAACGCCGAAGTGGGGAAGCCACGTAGACAATTCCTCCAATCAACTCGGCCTTGAAGTCTTCCGGCGTTTGCTCATAGATACGGTGGAATTCGTCACGGCTCATCCGATCCCCGGTGTGAAGTTCGGCCGGTTCCCAGACGCTGACCTTGGATGTTGTGGACCTCGACATATCGGATTCCGCGAAGAACTGCTCGACGACCCATTATAGCATTTTGTGCATCGGGTTTGCTTGCCGGGAGGGGGATTTTCGCGGATCGCGTCGCACGCGCGAGTTCGGATATCGCGCGCCGACAAGCCGCACCGACGTTTCGCTTTGAGACAGGATGAGAGGGGACCGCGTTTTCGCGTCCGCTTGTGGGAGGCACTTTTGCCCCCTATACTTGCGGTTTCGCTTTGAGGCACGGAAAGGTTCCGTGCCGGCGAGAAGTGACGGGACGCCGGCATCGCGTGGGCGCCGGCGGTTTCATTTTTCAGGCCACGTGAATCAAGGTCGGGCGCAGAAACGCCCCTAACAGTTCTTATGGTCGATTACAATCTTATCAATTCACTGGGCAATCTGGATGACGAAGTCGAGTCGGCGGTGGCGACCGCCCTGCCGGATGCCATTACACGCGATGACGAAGGAAAGGTCGGCCTGGATCTGGCGAAGCTGATCCAGGGCGACGAGGTTCAGGATTTCACGCCGGGCGCGATCCTTAAGGGGAAGGTCAGCAGCGTGGCCGGCGACGATTTTGTCGTCGAGCTGGGGCTCAAGAGCGAAGGCGTTCTGGAGCGCAGCGAGTTCGACGAGCCGGAGAACGTCAAGATCGGCGACGAAGTTCGCGTCCTCCTCGAGGACGTCGAGGGCGACACCGGGTTGGTGAAGATCAGCAAGCGCAAGGCGGATCGCATCATCAACTGGGAAGCGATCATGAAGTCCAAGAAGGAGGGGGACCCGGTCGCAGGGAAGGTGACAAAGAAGATCAAGGGTGGGCTGCTGGTGGACATCGGCGTTCCGGTGTTTTTGCCGGCGAGCCAGGTGGACATCCGCCGGCCCGGTGAAATTTCCGACTGGATCGGCCGCCACATCGATGCGGTCATTCTCAAGATCGACGAAGAGCGGCGGAACATCGTCATCTCCCGCCGGAAAATGATCGAGCAGCAGCGCGAGGAGCTGAAGCGCAAGACGCTGGACAGCCTCCAGATCGGCCAGATCATCAAAGGCACCGTCAAGAACATCGCCGACTTCGGTGCGTTCATCGACCTGGGCGGCATCGACGGGCTGCTGCACATCACCGATATGTCCTGGGGCCGCGTCAATCACCCCAGCGACATCCTGAAGATCGACCAGGAGATCGAAGTAAAAGTCCTGTCAATCGACAAAGACAAGGAAAAGATCGCCCTGGGCCTCAAGCAGAAGGAAGCCAGCCCCTGGGAAAACATCGAGCAGAAATACCCGGTCGGCAGCGTCCACGAGGCGACCGTCGTCAACATCATGTCGTACGGCGCGTTCTGCAAGCTCGAGGAAGGCGTCGAAGGCCTGGTGCACATCTCCGAGATGTCCTGGACCAAGCGGATCAATCACCCCAGCGAGGTGGTGACGCAGGACCAGAAGGTCAAGGTCAAGGTCCTGGAGATCAACAAGGACAAGCAGGAAATTTCGCTCGGCATGAAGCAGGTCGAGGAGAACCCGTGGGAGCGCGTGGCGGAGAAATATCCGCCGGGCTCTGTGGTCGAGGGCAAGGTCCGCAACATCGCCAACTACGGCGCGTTCGTCGAGATCGAGGAAGGGATCGACGGATTGCTGCACGTCAGCGATCTATCGTGGACCAAGAAGATCGGGCATCCCAGCGAAGTGCTCAAGAAGGGCGAGACGGTTCGGGCCGTGGTCCTCAGCGTCGACCAGGAAAAGCAGCGGATCGCGCTCGGTCTCAAGCAGATGCAGGAAGACCCCTGGACGACCGTCATCCCGGCCAACTACCGCCCGGGCATGGTGGTCAAGGGCCACGTCACGAAGATCGCCAACTTTGGCGTGTTCGTCGAGCTGGAGCCGGGCCTCGAAGGCCTCTTGCACATCAGCGAGATCAGCGACCAGAAGATCGAGAAGCCCGAGGACCAGCTCAAAGTCGGCCAGGAGGTCGAGGTCAAGATCCTCCGCGTGGACGGCGACGAGCGGAAAATCGGCCTCTCGCTCAAGCGTGCCCAGTGGGCCCAGGAAGAACAAGTCCGCGAGGCCGAGCGGTCCCAGCGCGCCGAGCGCCGCGGCCTGCGCGGCGGCCTCGAAGGTGGCGAACGCACCCGTGGCCTTGGCGACATCGAGATCGATCAGTAGTCTTCTGCTTTGAAAAGTTTAGCGGCCCCGCTCGCGAGGCGCTGTTCCAAACCCCTGCACCGCTGCAACGTTTGCAGCGGTGCAATTTTTTTCGCCCCAATTTCGTCTTTGAATTTGCTTGGAATAGTTGTCGAACTTGGTTAGTTTTACCCCCGGACACCAGGCTTGGCCGCTGATGGCGCGTGTCCACTGGCGGCAAAAGGCCCATCGATAAGGAAAGGATTCGACTATGGATCGTAACTCTCGGATGACCCGCGCATTTGCGGCGGCCGCCATGACCGGACTCGTCGCCGGGGCTGCCACCCTCTCCTCCGGCTGTAAGAGTCAGAACGCCGACAACAACGCCGGCATGTCCACCACCACCAGCTCCACCGGCGACACCGCCCAACTCGCCAAGCACGACTGCAAAGGCATGAACTCCTGCAAGGGCCAAGGCGGCTGCAACACCGGCGACAACGGCTGCAAAGGCAAAAACTCCTGCAAAGGAAAAGGCGGCTGCTCCACCAACAAGTAAATCAAGTAAAATCGCGGCGAACCTCCCGGTTCTCCGTGAAACGTGAAAACGTGAACCGTGACCAAGGACCACTTGCCTGTCACGTTTCACGTTTTCGCTTTTGCAAACGACCCATTCAGCTCGCCGTGGCTCGAATGTCACCAAATGTCACCAAATGTCACCTGTGGCGCGCCCTCAAGGTGAACACGACGTAATTCTGCCCTTCGACAAAGGTCGTGTTGTTGTTGTCGTTGAGCGTGGTCGATATGCCCATATCGGGCGTGCCGCTGCTGAGGGAGAATTGTGCTCCGCGGTCACTATCGAAGTTGGCGCCGTAGAGGTAGACGTCATACGTAAGAACTTAAAGGCGACGCAAACCATGCCTGCTAAACGATCTGCTGGTATTCGATTTTATCCTTGACTCATCAGCCGACGGCCCTCTCCGTCAGGATCATTGCGCACCTCGCAGCGAGTGTCGAAGACCATGGTGGCGCGTTGGGTTGCCGTGTAGGGTGACCACTTGGGTAGTCCGGAGTGGTTGGGATCCCCGTGGCGCGCAAAGCTCACCCAGGCCTGGCTTACCCGCTCGGCCAGCGCCAGGGCATCAGGCCGGCCGCCCGTGAGGTTGACACAAAGGTCGCCGTTATCGAACACGAAGGCAATCTCGCAGCTATGAAACGCTCGCGGGCGGCCGTCAAGCATGGGGGTTTGCCAGGCAAAGAGGTACTGATAGGCCGAAGCACCGCCTTGGGCCGCCTTGCGCTCCGCCTGGGTGGCGGCGGCGCCCCGGACTGGCGCAGCGGAAATCACGGACCAGAGGTCGAACGGCTTTGCGTTCGGGTACTCGCGCCGATACGCATCAATGATGGCGGCGGCATTCTCCCCATGACGCTGCTGGACCCGCTTGCGCAGCTCCTCTTGCGTGAGCGCATCCACATCCGGGTTGTCACACCCATTGACCCCTTCGTTGAGATTGGTGCCAATAAGCAAAGGGATTGACGCGGAAAGCTCCGGCGCCGTCGGATCGAACGGATGCGCGGGAAGCACGTGTCCGTCAACGGACGGGCCCCACGCCAACCGCCGCTGTCCTGTGGCACGTTGCTGCGCCACGCACAGGCGTTCCACGGGGATGGTATGGAGCTCTTCGAGCTGGCCTTTGGACAGGTTCAACTCGGCCAGAAACGCTGCCGCAAGCCGCGCGGAATCCTCCGCCGACTGCGCTCGCAGAAACGCGCCGCTCTGCACGATGGCCTTTTGGAAAAGGCCTTTCGCGGCGGGCATCGCCATCAGCGCGCTGACCTTGCCTCCACCTCCGGACTGTCCGAAAATGGTGACGTTGCCCGGATCGCCGCCGAACGCTGCCGCATTGTCCCGGACCCACTCCAGCACCGCCACGATATCGAGCATCCCCACGTTCGCGGAGGAGGCGTAGCGCTCGCCACCCAACCCGGCCAGATCCAGGTAGCCGAACGCGTTCAGCCGGTGGTTATTCGTAATCACCACCACGTCGCCGCGGCGGGCCAGGTTCTCGCCATCGTAAGAAAGTAGGTCATGGCCGGACCCGGCGGTGAAGCCGCCCCCGTGCAGCCAGACCATCACCGGCCGCTTCGATGTCCCGGACAGACCGGGAGTCCAGACGTTCAGACGGAGGCAGTCTTCCGCGGAAGCCGTGTGATTGGCGCCGCGGTACAGGAGGAACGCGTCCTCGTCTCCATGCGGCAGGTTGTCGCCGCCACTGCGCACGCCGATCGCAGCGGGGCAGATGGGGCCGTAAGTGAGGGCGCTGCGAATACCGCGCCAGGGAGCCGGTTTGGCAGGCGGCTGGAAGCGGGAGGCGCCGCCGGTGGGAGCGCCGTAGGGAATACCCTTGAAAGTGTAGACGCCAGCACGGTCACAGCCCCGCACGTTCCCCGCGGTGGTTTCGACCACTGGGCTGGAGCCCATCGCGGACACGGTTTCTGCCCGCTCTACTCCGCTGGAGGTTGCTGCCAAGGCCGGCGACGGCATCGCAACGCTCGCTCTGCAGGCAGCGCCCGCTCCCATCGCCGCCAGTGATTTGATCAGATCTCGTCGTCCCAGTCGGACATCCCGTTCTCGCCGAATCTCGCTCATTGTTTCCTCACTGCACGACCCCATCGTCCTACCGAACTGAAGTTGAGACCGTTGTCAGTTTCGTCGCCGTTCCAGATGCTGCCCGTCACGCCCCGAGGCGTCGGGTCTTCATCTCTTCTTCGCGGACCACGCCGCCGCGAACGCCAACGTGGTAACACCTGGCGTTCGGTCTGGTCCCAATGCACGCGTAAATCTTCGCGCCGATGTAGTGAATCGCCGCCCAGTCATCCGCGGCGACTCCCGCGCCCAGCCCGCGTCGCATCAGACGGTGATAGACCGGCCGCCGGTCCGTCTCGCCTACTCAGGGGTGTGTTACCGATATGTCGCTCATCATGACGGGGTGGTTACTCGCGATGCTTCGCCTTTTTCCCCGAATTCTCCGCGGGAGATGCCGAGGTCGGACGCGACCGGCGGCGGATGAGCAACGCCGACCCGCAAAACGCCAAGGCGGCAGCGACTGGCTCCGGGGCGGCGACGAGTTGTAGCCCATTGAAATCGGCTTCGCCGGAAAGGTTGGAGTTTCCGACGCCGTCGGCGGGGTTGGGGATGAAGGTGCCGGCGATGTTGCCGGCGGAGTCGGGCTGGACGTTGTTGAAGATGACGTAGTTGGCGCCTTGCGAGAAGGCAAGGGTGACGCCGGGGGAGGATTGGTCGTTGAGTGTGCTGGCGATGCCGCCGGCCGGCGAGCCGCCGTTGGCGGGGGCGAGGGCGAAGGTCGTGCCGCGGTCGTTATCGTAGTCGGCGCCGTAGAGGTAGAGCGTGTAAGTGCCGGCGGCGACGTTGTTGAGCACGAAGGTCCCCATCGGAGCGCTGGCCGTGCCGGCGCCGGGGTTGGTCGAATCCACCGCGGCGGCGTTGCCCATGAGAAACCCGGGGAGGCCCTGGACGAGATTGTGGCCGACGTTGTCGGAATAGTTGTAGACGCCGCCGGCGTCGAAGCCGTAGGTGACGGAGAGCGTGACGGGACTGGGTGCCCCGGCGGAGGTGATCGCCGCCGACGGCCACGTCGCACGATTGAATCCGCCGAAGCCGTTCCAGTCGTTGTCGCCGGCATCCGGTGCGGCCCCCTGCCCGGTGTAAACCTGGGATGAGAAATTGTGAGCGGCGTCGTAGTTGACCGAGAACAGCGCCGCGTTGAACGCGTCGTGAAAGTTGACGACCTGCCCGCCCGCCGTGACGGCCAGGGTACTGCTTCCCGCAAAGATACCGATGAGAACGTAAAGGCGCATCTTCCTCCGTTTGAACAACGTCGCAGGTGACAGGTTATTGGTTGAGAACCCGGCGATTCTCCGAGCATGACGAATGCGCAATGGCAGCGCGGACTCGCGACCGCGGGACGTACCTCCTGCGAGGCCAGATTTTTTGTCGGGGGATCGGCTTGTGGTGTGCAGCGCGGCCTTGGATTAACCGCAGAGACCACAGAGGACACGGAGAAAAATGCGGAAATAAAGGCGATCCTATGTTCCTTCTTCCGCTGTGTCCTCTGTGGTCTCTGTGGTTAAGCCACTGGCACCGCGCGCCGATTGCCAACCGGCGTGCCTTGCGACACACTTCCAACCCATGCTCAAGCGAATTCCCGCGGTCTTGGCAGTGTTTTCACTCGCGACCTTCTTGCACGCCGTCCGCGCCGACATCACCGCCGACGCCCTGATGAGCCACATCCGCGTACTTTCCTCGGATGATTTCGAGGGACGCGCGCCGGGAACGCCCGGCGAGGAGAAGACCGTCAACTATCTCGTCAGCCAATTCAAGGCGATGGGATTGTCGCCGGGGAATCCGGACGGCACCTATCTCCAGGACGTGCCGCTGGTCGGGTTTACCGCACAGCCGGCGATTTCCTTCATGGCGGGTTCGCAGAAGATCGATTTCAAGTTTCCCAACGACGCCGTCGTCTGGTCGCGGCATTTTCAGCCGGATGTGAAGGTCAAAGACTGTCCCGTCGTCTTCGTCGGTTACGGGGTCGTCGCGCCGGAATACGGGTGGGATGATTTCAAGGACGTGGACGTTCGCGGCAAGACGCTGCTGATGCTCATCAACGACCCGCCGGTCCCCGACCCCAATGACCCGACGAAGCTTGACCCGAAAATGTTCAAGGGCCGCGAGATGACCTATTACGGCCGGTGGACTTACAAGTACGAGATCGCCGCGAAGAAGGGCGCCAGGGCCGCGATCATCGTGCATCAGACCGGGCCGGCGGGGTATCCGTGGGGCGTGGTCATGATCAGCAACGGCCGCGAGAATTTCGGCCTACAAACCCCGGACGCCACCAGCGGCCGCGTCGCGGTGGAAGGTTGGATCACCCTCGACAACGCGCGAAAAATCCTTTCGGCGGCGGGGGCGGATTTCGACGCGCTCAAGAAATCGGCGGTGAGCCGCGACTTCCGGCCCGTCCCGCTGAACCTGACAGCGAGCTTCGACGTCAGGAGCACGCTTCGCAACGTCGCATCCCGAAACGTCATCGCCAAAGTCGAAGGGAGCGATCCAAGCATCAAGGACCAGTATGTCATCTATACGGCGCACTGGGACCACCTCGGCCGCGATCTGAAGTTGAAGGGCGACCAGATTTACAACGGGGCGGTGGACAACGCCTCCGGGACCGCCGCCCTGCTCGAACTGGCCAGGGAATTCGCGAAGAACAAGCCCCGGCGGACAATTCTTTTCCTCTCGGTGACCGCGGAGGAAAAGGGATTGCTTGGGTCCAAATACTACGCGGAGCACCCGCTCTATCCGCTGAACCGGACGCTGGCCGACATCAACATCGACACGGTCAACGTCTGGGGAAAAACACGCGACATCGGCGTCGTCGGAATGGGCGAATCGACGCTGGAAGACATTCTGGCTGACGCGGTCAAAGCCCAGGGCCGCGTTCTCGTGCAGGAGGCGGAGCCGGAGAAGGGCCATTATTTCCGCTCCGACCATTTCGAGTTCGCCCGGGCCGGCGTCCCGGCCCTCTACCTCGACAAAGGCATCGACTTCATCGGCAAGCCAATAGATTTTGGCCGCCGCAAGCGCGAGGAGTACGTCAGCCGCGATTACCACCAGGTGACCGACGAGATCAAACCCGACTGGGACCTCTCCGGCGCCGCCCAGGACACGCAGCTCCTCTTCGAAGTCGGCAAAGCCGTCGCCGACGGCCAAACCTTCCCCCAATGGAAGCCCGGCTCCGAATTCAAAGCCCGCCGGGATGAGATGATGCGGAAGGTATCGGGCTGATCCGATCACTTGTTGACGACTGACGCCACGAACTTATAGAACGCCTGTGTGGCCAGATCGTCGGGCAGGCCGAGATTGTCATTGAGCTTGTTGTGTGTGGTTTCCCTCGCGCCAAAGAGCGTCGTCGCGATGCCGGCCTCTTTCAGCACGGCGCCGAGGCGAAGCGCCTGCGCGCTGGTGTCGGGGTGATCGGCGACGTAAAGAATCAGGAACGGCGGAATGCCTTTGCCCTTGCTCACATGGTAGACCGCGGAAAAATCGCGGAACTTCTGGGGATCGTTGCCGAATTTCTCGCGGTGACCAAACCTGGCCGGCGGAAGGTGATGCACGCGCCAGCGCGTCTCGTTCGTTTCGACGCTCGCCGGGACATCGTAGGTGTCGCCGTCAACGGGCACGCATCCGATAAGCACATCAAACGAAATGCCTTGCGATTTGAGGTAGCGATCATCGGTGCAGATCAGAGCGGCGAGCTGCGCACCCGCCGAGTGACCGCCGACGAGTACGCGATTGGGGTTACCACCATACTCGGCGATGTGGTTGTGCACCCAGCCAAACGCTTTGGACACATCGCCATTCAGCGTCTCCATGTCGACCTTGGGCAGCAGGCGATAGTTGATGGAGACAAACACGAAGCCCTTATCCATCAGCGCCTGCGGCTTGGCCTTGACATCGGACTTGTCACCGGTTTCCCAGCCACCGCCGTGAATCCAGAAAACAACGGGCAAGTCTTTGGCGTTGGCGGGCGCATAGACATCCAGAACCTGCCGCGGGTCCGCCGGGCTGGCGTACGGGATGTCACGCGTGACATGCTGCCCCTCCGTCCCGGAAGCCAGGGCAAGAGCCGCGATCAGGAAAAAAGAAGTCTTCATGATGTTGGTAATCACTCAGTCACCCTGATGCGCGCGCCGCCCCGGATGTCAGCGGAGGAGGCCCCGATCAGAACTTCATATTCGCCCGGGTCCACCGTGAATGCGTGCCTGGTTTCATCGTAAAACGCGAGCTTCGCGGCGGGCAACGCGAACGTGACCGTCTTTTGTTCGCCGGCCTTGAGCCTGATACGTTCGAATCCGCGGAGTTCCTTCGACGGGCGAATCACCCTGGGCTTGAGGGCGTGCGTGTAGAGCTGCACCACCTCGTCGCCGTCGCGATCGCCGATGTTTTCAACCTCCACGCTCACGGAGACGTTGCCGTCGGCAGCGATCTGATTGGTGGAGAGCTTGAAGTTTGTGTATTGGAACCGCGTGTAGCTCAGGCCGTGGCCGAAGGCGAAAAGCGTGTCGCCTTTCAGGTACATGTACGTGAAGCCCTTGGACACGTCATATTCATTCTGCGGCGGAACCTGAGCCTCGGAGGCGTAAACCGTGTAGGGCAACCGGCCGGCGGGATTGGTGTCGCCGAAAATGACGTCAGCCACTGCATGCCCCTGCTCCTGGCCGCTTTGCCAGGCGGCGAGAATCGCAGGGACGTGGCCTTTGATCCAGGGGACGGTCAGCGGGCCGGCGTTGATGAGCACGACGATCGAACGCGGGTTGGCGGCGTAGACGGCCTCCACCAGTTGCTCCTGATTGCCGGGCAACGCCAGCGTCTTGCGGTCGCGGCCTTCCATCTCCACGGCCAGCGTTGTGCCGACGCACACGATCGCCACGTCTGCGCTTCTTGCCGCGTCAACGGCTTTCTGCAATTCGCCCCGATAATCAAAGGGCCTGGACGCAGAGCCGCCCCGCCGCCCGGACGGCGGCGCGACCTCCGCGCCAACGGCGGTCTCAACCTGGATCCCGGGGGCGCGATCGCGAAAACCGCGGACGATGTCCACCACGTCGCGTTGGAAGCCGCCGATGTAGCTGCTGTTGCCGGCCACGAAGCGCCCGGCGAGCGGTCCGACGACCGCGACCTTCTTCAGCTTGGCGCGGTCCAGCGGCAGCAGGTTGCCATTGTTTTGCAGCAGGACAATCGATTGTCGCGACATTTCCAGCGAGAGGGCGCGGTGCTCCGATGAACAGACGACGCTCATGGGAATCTTGCGATACGGCACCCGGTCGGCCGGGTCGAATTCGCCCAGACGGAAGCGCACTTTGAGCACGCGTGTCAGCGCATCGTTCAGACGCGCTTCGCTGAGCATGCCGTCCCTGACCGCCGCGGGGATGTTGGTTTCGAATTCCCTGTCGGAAAAATCGCAGCCGGCCATCAGTGACCTGGCGACGGCTTCCTCGATGCTGATCCGGCCCTGCTCGTGGCCGCTGACCATCGACCGCACGCCGCCCAGGTCGGAGACGACGAACCCTTCGTGGCCCCACTGGCCTTTGAGCAGCTCGGTGAGCAGCCAGTGGTTGATGTTGTTGGGCGTGCCGTTGATGGCGTTGTAGGAGGCCATGAGCGATTGCGCATGTCCCTCGACGACCGCGTCCCGGAAATGCGGCAGCCAGTATTCGTATAGCATGCGCTCGGGGACGACGGCGCTGAGCTTCTGGCGGTCGGCTTCGACGTTGTTCACGGCAAAGTGCTTGAGCGTCGCCGCGAGCTTCAGGTAATGCGGATCGTCACCCTGCATGCCCTTCACGAAAGCGACGGCCATTCGCCCGCAAAGAAACGGGTCTTCGCTCCACGCTTCCCCCTCGCGGCCCCAATAAGGGTTGCGGAGGATATTGATCACCGGGGTCCGGTAGATCAGGCCATTTTTGTTGCCCTTGAAATTCGGATCGACGTGCCAGGCGTTGTAGATCGCGCGGGCTTCGTCGGAGATCGCATCGGCGGCGCGGCGGACCAGCGGCGGGTTCCATGTCGCGGCCATGGCGGTGGGGATCGGAAACAGCGTTGTCGGCCCGCCGTCCCACGCGACGCCGTGCAGACACTGGTTCCAGTTGTCGGAGCGGATTCCGAGGCGCTGGATCACCGGCCCGCGGTGATTGAGAAGGATGCCTTTTTCCTCGAGCGTGAGCCGGCCGATCAGGTCCCGCACGCGATCGTCAAGCCCGGCATCGGGATTCAGATATAGCGGCCTTTCTGCGGCAATCGGTGCGGTCAGCGGGCTTGGGGACAGATCAGCACCGCCAGCCATGGCCAGGCACACGAAGCACAGGAAAGCTGCGGCAACCAACCCGCCGCTGAGTCTGCACAGGATCAAGGGGCGTCGCATCGGTGTTGTTTGCCCTTCTGGCCCCTGCCGGGCCGCACTCACTCCATCAGCGCCAGATCGCGGGTGCGTCGATGTCCGCGGCCGAAGCGCGACCTCAGTTCGATTAATCACTCTTTACCGAGCGTCAGATACTGCGGCGTCGCCTGCTCGATGTTGGGAGTCACATCCGCCTGTGCGAAGAACAGCTTGCGCTTCGGCCCCGAATCGTCAGCCCAGGCGAGCGGGAACGGCGCCAACCCCAGCGCCGCCGCGACGACGCCACTCCGAGCCAGAAACCCGCGGCGATTGATCATGATCAGGTGCTCCTTCGAGCGAGGATATCGCTGTCAAGTCCGTTTCGTTGCGTGAATTCAAATGGCCTGTAACAATCCGCCGCGGGTAAAATGCCGGCGTGCGCCGCCGCTTGTTCAACTTCGCTGCCGCTGTGTCGCTGCTGATTTTCGTCGCGACGGCATCATTATTCTTCCTCCCCAGCACGGTGACGTACGTGATTTATTCCACCGGTGACGCGGGGAGTTCTCGGGGCGAATTCGCGGTTTCCGTCACACGGGGGTTGCTGGTCGTGAGCATCATTGCAGACTGGAAGCCAGTCCCTGTGCCCGCGCCTTCGTCAAATTCTGAGAGCTATGAATCAGACTTGACGCAGGGTGTGGAACGGGGTTGGACCCATATGGGTGTGTCATACTTCAGTGCCCATTGGACGGTCACTCACGAGCTTAACCAAAAATCGGCTCTACTCTCAGGGAATTGGGGCCATATCAGCAACGTGGAAGTTTCTGCATTTCTCCTCCTTCTCATTTCGTCTCTGCCGCTTGTGGTCGCCGCGAGAAAACTTGTCGTGTGGACCAGGGCGATATTCCGACGCCCGGAAGGCCACTGCCGGCGCTGCGGCTACAACCTGACCGGCAACACCAGCGGCATCTGTCCGGAATGCGGCACGCCGGTCGGGGAAAAGGCGGGGGCCAAGGCGTGAGACGCAAGCTGTTCACTATCATGTCGGCCAGCTCGCTGCTGCCATTCGTGACAACGGCGGCGTTGTGGGTGTGCAGCTTCCCGAGGCCGCCGCCCGCCGCGGCATGGGGAAACCCAAGGACGGTCTGGTACAACATGTACTCAGTTCGAGCACCGGCTCAATTTGTGGGAGTGTCATGGCCTTGGCACCGGTGGGCGGCCTGCATCGTTTTCGTGAGGCAAGAAGGCTTCCATGACATCACAGCTGCTGATGATGATTGGCACTTCGTCTCCGACCAAACGTTCTTGGGTTTGAGGATAAGCCAACTCGGTGGCACCCGCGGGGGCATCGTCGGCTTTCCCGGTTTGGCCTCAGGCCACGAAACCTGGCTGGCCCTGTGGCTTGGATGGCCTCTCTTGATCTCACTTCCGCTGACATTTTTGAGCGTTCTGGCGTTCGGGCGCAACTTCCGACGCAGGATGATGTATCGAGAAGGTTTATGCCCTGTCTGCGGCTACAGCCTCACCGGCAACACCAGCGGTATCTGCCCGGAGTGCGGCACGCCAGTGCCGCAGCCCGCGAAGTCCTCGCCACTCAACGACAAAGCTCCCGGCCTGCGCTGTCTTTAGTCTCCGACGCCAGGTAGTCCGAGGAGGCCGTCAATGCTGGCGGCATTTTTCTTCATGCGGTAGGCGGCCAAGCCGGCCTCACCGTTCACCGCGAAATATCGTGGCAACTGATCGCGGTCCTCGACACCGTCGAAAATCGGAACGCCGAATCCGCAGGAACGGCTGATCCGAGTCACGTCCACGTGGATGAGACACCGGACGCCGGCCACGTCGGGAAATCGTGGCCGAAGGTCGGCAAAAGCAGCGTCTCCTGGGAAGAGCACAGTCCCGCGCCCGTGAACGCGCACGATCTTCGGCGGTCCCTGGAAGGCGCAGAACATTAGAACGATGCGTCCGTTCTCACGCAGATGGGCGACGGTCTCGATGCCGCTGCCCGTGAGATCCAGGTAGGCAATCGAGCGCGGACCCAGCACCCGCAGAGAGTCGAGCCCCTTCGGCGAGCAGTTCACATGGCCATCGGCCGCCGAAGGAGCGGTTGCCACAAAGAATATGCGCTGCTGGCCAATCCAGGCCGCTAAATCAGGCGTGATCGTGTCGTAAACCGTAGCCATCGGGTTTCTCCGTCACCGGCGTGCCACATTCGGGGCAGACGCCGCTGGTGTTGCCGGTGAGATTGTAACCGCAACGGTGGCAGCAGCCCGCTCTGAGCCTGGCCCTGTGCTTCATCACCACAGATGCAGCGACGATCAACGGGTAGACGGCGATTATCGAAGGCATTACCCAGGCGGGCGCCCCAACGATGCGGCGGTCGAGCTGCCGGTGCCAGAAATCCCGTACGGCGTCGAATGTCGAAGCGTCCGGACGGAACGCATCCGGGCCTCCTTCCACACGTACCGGATAGGCCGATCGGTTGAGCGACGCTCCCTCGGGCCACAGCTCCATGCGTAGTCCGTTGCAGTCGATCAGAATCGAGTGCGGCATCACATGGTCCGGCGCATCGAGTCGGACCGAAGGATCGCTAAGCAGACGCTGGGTCCGGGTCATGAGCGGCGCCGGCCGAATACGACGGGTGAGATAGAGAGCGCCGTTTGGGAGTCTCCCATACAGCACCGTTTGACTTAAGGTGCCGACGAGCACGAAGTGCGCCGCGGCGATCCGGTCTGGGTCTTCCAGCGCTTTGAGCAGTGGGCCTCCGGTTTGCCGCACGTCCGCGATATCAAGCAGCTCCGCCGGCGGCGTGTCCTGCACGGCGCTCGCCTGCGACGCCAGCGATAGCTGATTTTGCTCGTCGAGTACCACGTTCGGCCAGACGATCTGGCTATTGCGCAGCCGGGCTGCATCGCCAGCGGCTAATTGTTCTGCCGCGGATCCGGTCCCTGCTGGCGGACCCCATAGCGTCAGCCGGCCGTCGGCCAGGCGAAGCGTGACGCGCCCCGACGGCAGCGCCCAGCCGACGCTCCTCTCCACCCTGAAGCTCCACCCCCACACCAACAGCAAGGCCGCACAGCCGATCAGTGCCGCCGATCGGACTATCACCCGGCCACGCATGCGATCAGGGTAAACCTTCATCCGTGCGGCAGGAAAAAGGCCGGTAGATCGCCAGAGCCGCCCGCGGCACTCACTATGGCAGCGAAGTTGAACAGGGGGCGACGCACGGCGGGATTCCAACCAGTCCTCATCGCGCTAAGCGCCAGGACGCGGGAATGCATCCCCCTGATTCTCGCTTCCGTGAATTGCATCGCCTTTCACCTGCGATGTAGCTGTCTGCGGTCGCGGAGCCTGGGCGCATGAACTCAACACAATTGCGATGATGAGCGCAAGGCCGCTTAAGGTTGTCGCGGCCGTCCACAGCTTTCGGAAATATCTCCCCATTCCCATCCGGGCCGGGCGTTAACCGTAAGTGAGATCCGTGCTCTGTCCGACTTCGATAATATAACCATCAGGATCGCGGATGTAGCAGCGTATCTCGCCGTACTTGGGAATCGGCGCCGTGATGAACTCGGCTCCTCGACTTTTCCATAATTTGTAGCAGGCTTGAATATCCGCAACGCGGATATTCATGAAGCTGTTGATCTTGTCCGGGTTGGGAGCGCTAAGCGTTACCGTCGGCTTGTCGGGGGTCGGGCCGCCCCCGACGTTGACAAGGAGCCACGTATTGGCGATCTGAATGTACGCGGGCGCGCCCTTGCTGTCGCCTTTGCTCAGAATGCGACCTCCGAAGACCTTTTCATAGAAGCGAGCCGACCGGTCGATGTCGGCGACGGTGAGAAAATGTGCGACGGTGAAGCCCTCGCGCGGGGGCATCTCATAGCTCTTCTGTTCGACTTGTACGGTGCTCATTGACGATTCCTTTCGGTGCGATTCACCGTAGCACTCGTGCCCGAGGCGAACAACGATCAATATCACTATTTTGTGGATTGTGCCCCGCCCGGCCGGCGGGATTCAAAGGTCCAGGATCGGGATGGCACGCGGCAGATCGGTCGGTCCAGCTTACGAACGTGATGGCTTACGGGCGCCCCGCTTCGGCGCCTCGGTGGCGCCGGCAAGCGCGATCCGAAGAGCCTCGGCGATCGCCCGCGGCCGGATGCCCGACGTCGTTCCGCCCGCCGCCTTCCGTTCGTCCGTTGCCAGGGCCAGCAGCTTCGGAGCCAGCCGCTCCGCGAACAGCTTCTCGTGGTCGTTCAGGTCCGCTTTGTCGCAGCGTCGATCATTGAGATCCCAAGGGTCTCTTCGGTTCATTCTTGGGCAGCGCCTGATTCCGGTGTCGATTCGGCCTTCTCTGGCGGTCCTTTTAACGGGGCACGTTGGCAATGTGACTTACGGCGAAGCCACAAACAACATGAATGCAATTGCCGCGTAGATTCCGAGCGTGGTCCAGCCGCCCACCGACTTTCCTCGCATCGAAACGATTCCGCAGATCGCGAAAACAAGGGCCATGAAAAAGCAACAGATAACGACGATGATCAGGGGCGCTTCCCAGGCGACAGCAACAATACCGCTGCGGAACGTGAGGGCTAAGCTGATGTGGATCAACGCACACGGCAGAGAGGCGATTCCGATTAAATCACGCCGCTTACGGAAGGCCCGCGTCGTCTGATATTCGAGCATGGGCGCGTTCAATTTTTCGTGGTCGTTCAGGTCGTCAGCGTTCCTCATCGGAGCCCCATGATTAGCCGACTCGCCGGGAGAATTTCCCAAATGTCCAGACCAGCACGGACATGCTGCCAGCCCAAACCAACATGAATCCACCGAAGAGAGCGCGGCCGGTCGGCTCATCGATCCCCAACGATTTTCTGAATTGGTCGATCACTGGGATTGAGGCTAACGCCACCGCCATCATCACGGCGAACCAGAACCACGGCCACACACCGAATCGCAACACTGCTCCACAGTGCTGACACTGATATGAAAACGGATTGACCCCGTGAATCCGCCGGCCCAGCGGCACGGCTCGGCGGTTGCAAACTGGATACTTCATCACTCGGACGCAACGAAAACGAAAAACCGCGTTTCCGGCTTGGAAACGCGGTTCATTCACGAGCGCGACGGGGCTCGAACCCGCAACCACCGGATCGACAGTCCGGTACTCTAACCAATTGAGCTACGCGCCCACAAAACGATCCACCGACGAAATTTAGGCGGGTTGGACCCATTGTCAAGTGGCGGCTTCGGTTG
>DATHPP010000383.1:0-14396 GCA_035483795.1 Tepidisphaeraceae bacterium
GCGCGGGCGGGGGCGATTTTTCACGGGACCAGCGTCCTGGGCACGTGGATCGCCGCCGGGGCCGGTCTGCTGGTGGGCACGCACTGGCGGTACGCGTATCTCATCAGCGTAATTCCGGCGCTATTGCTATTTGCGGTGCAGGCCGGCGTGCGCGAGCCGGAGCGATGGAAACGCGCGGGCGCCGCGCATCGTGAGATGGGGAGCTTTGCGGAATTGTTCGGCACCCCGCGATGGGCACGGCACGCGATCTTCGGGTTGCTGCTGGCGGCGGTGGGATTGAGCACGTTCTGGGGCGTGGTCGTCGCCGGCCAGGACCTGACGCGGGCACTGCTTCTCCGCACCGGCTGGAACCCCGCCAGTGCCGCCCAGCAGGCGAAGTTCGCCTATGGGTTCGTGCAGTCGGCGGGAATGTTTCTGGGACTGCTTGCGATGGGCCCGTTGTGCGAGCGGCTGGGGCGGCGCGGCGCATTCGTGCTGATGCACCTGTGCGCCGCCGGCATCGTGCCGATCGCGTGCTACCTGCCGCACAGCTACGGGCAGTTGCTGGCGGTGCTTCCGTTCTTCGGCTTTTTCACCGGCGGGATGCACGCCGGGTATGCCGTCTATTTTCCCGAGCTTTTTCCCGATCAGCTCCGCGCCACCGGCGCCGGCGTCTGCTTCAACGGCGGCCGCATCGTCGCCGCCCCGATGCTGTGGCTGTCGGGCGCGATCAAAGAACGCATCGATTTACGCCTTGCCATGGTTTCGCTTGGGGCGCTGTACATCGTCGGAATCTTCTTCCTGTTGTTCCTGCCGGAAACCCGCGGTGGGCCGCTGATGGCGGACGAGGACCAGTCGTAGTTATTACCGGCCGATCACCGTCGCTTGCGGGGATGGGCAAAGGTCGTGTGATGGATTTTCGGCGAAACCGGAACCGTGACGATCGGAGTTGCGGCTGTTGAAACCGTCGGTGTTGCGCTTGGCGTTGAGTTGATCGGCGCCTGCTTGAGCGCCGACACGGCCGTCGCGGTTTGAGCCGTCAGACTCGTATTGAGTGTGGTTAGCAGCTCCTGCAGGTCCGCGCTGTTAACGGCGCCATCGTAGTTAAAGTCGCCCTGGTCCCAGGCGCCGGGTCGATTGAGTCCCGCCAGTATCGTTTGAAGATCCGCGCTGTTCACAGTGCCGTCGAGATTCGCGTCGCCGGCAAGCGTGAATTTCAGCTCGATCGTGTTGGCGAGGGTGTCGACGTTCGAGCCATCAGCGAAGTCTGCATAGCCGATCGCGGTGGCATGGGTGGAATCCGCGGCCGCGGCGGCGGAGGTGATGGCGCCGGTCGTGGCGGTCGTGGCGGTCGCGGCGCCGGTCCAGGCGCCGTTGTTGTAGCCGGCCAGGAGATATTGCTGGATTGCGGCGAGCGGATCGGAGCTTGTGTCCGCGTAGCTGACGTAAAGCGTGCTGCGGCCCAGATCGAGCGTCGTCCCGGCAAGAGGGCTGGTTCCCTGCAAACCGTTGAGAATGAATGTGCCGTTCAGGCGAATAAAGTTGGGAAGCGGGTTGCCAAGCGTGTAGTCGAGGGTGATGGCGTCGCTGCCGCCATTGCCATCGATCGTGAGGCCCAAGGGATCGTTGATGAGCACTTGGCCGGACATGCCCGGGAGCGACCAGTCGATGTGCTCTCCGTCGGCGTCTTGGACGAGCGTGATGGGGTCGTTGCCGGCCGTTCCGGGGACGGCCGGGCGGATGACGAGCGTGCCAGTTCCGACGGCGCCGCTGTAGGTTGGGTCGCCGCTGTTGAACGTCGCGTAGACGATGTAGGTGCCAGGCGCCGAATACGGCGCCGGCGAGCGGACGTTAGGATACTGCACGGGGGCGTACGCGAAAGTGAAGGTTCCGCTGACGGGCGTGACGCCATCGACCCCGTATGCGACCGCGGAGGCGGCGGCGTGCGTGTTGCCGTCGAAATCGTAGGTGCCGCCGGTCACCTGGACCGTCGGCACGTCCTGCACGACGAAGGGGACGGTGAGGGTGGCACTCCCGACGCTGTTAGTGGCGACGAATGTGGCGTACTGCGTTCCCACGTCGGCCTGAGCGGGCGTGTAAGAGATCACGCCAGTCGTCGGACTGACCGACATGGTGGCCGGTCCGCTGGTCATGGTGAAAGTGGGATAGAGGTTGCCGTAAGCGTCGAGGGTCGCGGTGACCGGCTGTCCGACTTCGCACGTGATGGAGGAGACCAGCGCGCCGCCGGAGGTGATCACACCGTAAAGACTGGGAGGAGAGAGAGCCGAGCCGGAGGCATCGGCGGAGCGGGCGGAGACGACGCCGGTCGGGCTGACGGAGGCAACTGCGAAGGTTCCGCTGCTGAGGCTCAGGATATCCGACGTTCCCGTGAGGCCAGTGGCGATGGCGCTGTAGTGGTAGCCTCCGTGGAGGTAGCCAAACTTCTGGTAGATCGTGTAACTGGAGATGGGGACAGGCACTGGATTCCAGGCGATCTCAATCGAATGAGTCGTGTAGCCAACGACCTTCACGCCGGTTGGGATCGTTGGATCGGGGATCGTGATGGTTGTCGTGGCGGTGGCGTTCGCGTAGTTGGGGTCGGCGCTGGTGAAGGTGGCGAGGACGTTGTAGGCGCCGGCGTTGGTCGGGGCGGTGGTTGAGCCGTTGTAGGTGATGTTAAAGCTGCCGGGAACGGGCGTGACGCCGTCGATGCCGACTTCGGTTGCGGTGACAGGATGAGGCTGGCCGGTCCAAAGGACGGTGCCTCCGCCGGTGAGGGTGATGGCGGGCGTCGCCGGGATGATTTGAAGGGTTCCGTTTTCGACGGAGCTCACATACCCCGGATCGGCGCTGGTGAAGTAGGCGATGACATGGTATTGGCCGGCATTAGTTGGGGGCGTCGCGGAGCCGTCGTAGGTGACGGTGAACGTGCCGTTGACCGGCGTGACGCCGTCGGAACCGACCGCCGTCGGCGTGACTGGCTGCGGCGCGCCATCGTAGACCGTCCCCAGATACGAAAAGCCCAACTGCGGCGCCAGCGGAATCCCAACGGGGGCTGGTCCAACGGGCGAGGCCCAGACTGTCGTCAGCGGCGTCGTGGACGATGTACCGTACCCGCCGATCACCTGGATATTCTGATTGAAGTCGATGACGGCGCCGGCCCCATAAACCGGCGACGGGAGGGGCATCTCATCGGTCCAGGTGTCGGTCACCGGGTCGTAATTCTCGACGTTTGCGACTGCCCCGGAAGCCGACAGCCCGCCGATCAGATAGACCAGCCCGTACGCGCCAAAAACAGCGCTGCTTTGCGCCAAGGCCATGGGCATGGGCCCGGCTTGGTCCCAGGAATTGGTCGCAATCGTGTAGCGGTAGACGGTGTCGAGAAGGTTGCCCGAAGCGTCATCCCCGCCGAACACGAGGAGGTGTCCCGCGCCGTCGCTCGCGGCGGTCGCGTTGTAAAGAGGCTGCGGAAGCGGCGCGACCGAGGTCCAGACATCGGCGTCTTCGTTGTACATCTCGCCCGCGGCCAGGGCTTTGTTCGATGTCCCAAGCCCACCGAACGCGTACAAATTGCCTGTCACTGGATCGGTGGCGTAGGCGAATGCCGACCGGGCGGCGCTCATCGATGGCGCGGTGGTGGTGCCCTCCCCGCCCGGCGACGGGTCATAGTTGACCGTGGTCGCCGTGGGCTGCCCGCCAACAGCGCCGCCGAACACGAAAAGATCCGAAGTGTACTTGTAGGCGGGTCCCTCCGACGTATTGATGATCGGCCCGCTCTGCCCGGTGACGCCGGCCCCCGGAGAAACGCTGGCGGTATCCAACACCGGGGCGGAACTCCACGAACTTGCGCCGTAGGCTAGTTCGAGGACTGCGCTGGAGCTTCCAGAAGCGGGCGACCCGCCCAACAGGTAGATGTTGCCGTATTGGCTCACCGCGGCCGCGTGCCCGCGACCGACCGGCAAGGTCGGACCGGCAGCCCAAGCCAGCGCCGTCAGAAGCGTCCGACGCTCGAGCGTTTCGACGCCGTAGGTTCCACCAGCATTTCGACGGAAATACCGTGATCGGCCAGGGCGCACTGATTCGCGCGCAAACCGAGTAGTCATGGCTGCCTCGCCAGGTCAAGCAACCAGGGGGATTTTCTACTGCCAGACAACGTTATAATAAAAATGCGCCCGACAAGTCAGCAGTGAATACGCAAAATATTTTGACAATCGGCAGACATGGTTGCTAACGCAGGCATTACAACGTGGAAAGCGACAAACGGTGCAAGTGAGTCCCCTGGGCAGAACGGCGACGTGGCGCTGGTGGACAACTACGTGACGATGCACGCGCGACGAAGCTTCACCGGCACACGGAAGGTCTTTGCGTTTCTCGTCGCTGCGGAAAACCGACCGCCGCGGGAAACCGCGCAATCACGCGGTTAGACTCTGCACTCGATGATCGAACTCCTGGGCGTCTCCAAAGCCTATGACTCGCTTGTGGCACTCCATCCGCTCGATCTTCACATCGAAACGGGGAAGACAACGGTGCTGATCGGGCCGAGCGGGTGCGGCAAGTCAACCCTGCTGCGGATCATCACCGGGCTGGTGACGCCGACAAGCGGCCGGGTCTTCATCCAGGACCAGCCGCTGACGGCACAGAACCTGATCGAGCGGCGGCGATCGATGGGATACGTCATTCAGGAAGGCGGGCTTTTCGCCCATCTCACGGCCCGGGGAAATGTGACGCTGATGGCGCGGTATCTGCGATGGCCGCGAGAGCGAATTGCGGGCAGGGCTCAGGAGCTGGCGGAACTGGTGCGATTGCCGGCCGACGGCTTGGATCGATATCCAACCGAGTTGTCCGGCGGGCAGCGGCAACGCGTCTCGCTCATGCGGGCGCTGATGCTCGATCCGGCGATCCTCCTGCTCGACGAGCCGCTGGCGGCGCTGGACCCGCTGGTCCGGTTCGATCTTCAGACGGACCTCAAACAGATCTTCGAGAAGCTGGGAAAGACCGTCGTGCTGGTGACACACGACATCGCCGAGGCGGCGTTCTTCGGTGGCGTGATCGTGCTGATGCGCGACGGGCGGATCGTTCAGCAAGGAACGCCGCGTGACCTGGTCGAGCGACCGGCGGAGGAGTTTGTGGCACGATTCGTCAATGCACAGCGACGATTGCCTGACTTGATTGGAAGGGCACCGTGAGCCGGACACGTCTTGCGGCCAGACCCTTACCCCAACCCTCTCCCGGCGGGAGAGGGGGAAAACGGGCGCTCGGCATGGCGGTGGCACTTTGGTTGTGTCTACCGCTCGTGCAGTCCTGTTCGCGGCGCTCGCAGGTGACAATCGGATCGAAGGCGTTTACCGAATCGGTGATCCTCGGAGAAATCGCGACGGAGTTGATCCGCGCCGGCGGCGGCGATGGGCGGCATCAACGCGAATTGGGCGGGACGCGGCTGGTGTGGGATGCGCTGCTCAAGGGGGAGATCGACGCGTATCCGGAATATACGGGAACAATCACCAACGAGATTCTGGTCGGACGCCGGATTCACACGAGCGAGCAGCTTCGCGAGGCGCTGGCACAAGAGGGGATCGCGATGACCGCGCCGCTGGGCTTTGACGATTCCTACGCGCTGGGAATGCGCGAGGATGTGGCGCAGAAGCTGGGGATTCGCTCGATCTCCGATCTGCCAAGCCATCCGGAGCTGAAGTTCGGGTTCAGCAACGAATTCCTCGATCGCGGCGACGGATGGCCGGCACTTCGGGCGGCATATCAACTGCCGCACATGCACGTGACGGGAATCACCCACGACATTGCGTATCGGGCCCTGGCGGAAGGGTCGATCGACCTGACCGATTTGTATTCGACCGACGCCGAGATCGCGTATTACCACCTGCGGGTGCTGCGGGACGACCTGGGGCATTTTCCCCGTTATGAGGCGGTGTTCCTGTACCGCGCGGACCTGCAAAAGCGATCTCGCGACGCGGTGGCGGCGCTGAATCGGCTCGCCGGGCGGATCGATCCGGCGCAGATGATCGCGATGAACGAGCAGGCCAAGCTTCAGCGAATCCCGGAGGCGCGGGTGGCGGCGGATTTCCTGGCGGAATCCATGTCGGTCGCCGGACGGCCGATGGCCCAGGGGTTCTGGGGCAGGCTTGCCCAGCGGACATGGGAACACTTCGAGCTGGTGGCGGTGTCATTGGCAGCGGCGGTCATCGTCGCGATTCCGCTGGGCGTCGTAGCCGCGAGTTTTCCGCGGACGGGGCAGGTAATCATCGGGGTGATCGCGGGGATATATACAATTCCATCGCTGGCGTTGCTGGTGTTCATGCTGCCGATTCTTGGGATCGGGTGGAAACCGGCGGTGGCGGCGCTGTTCCTGTACAGCCTGCTGCCGATCGTGCGGAACACCCATGCCGGGCTGCTCGGGATCCCGCTGGCGGTGCGGGAATCCGCGGAAACACTTGGGCTGCCGGCATTGGCCCGGCTGATCCGCATCGAGTTGCCGCTGGCGTCGCCGGCGATCCTGGCGGGGATTCAAACCTCAGCAGTCCTGAATGTCGGAACGGCGACACTCGGTGCGCTGATCGGCGCGGGAGGCTACGGGCAGCCGATCCTCACCGGCATCCGGCTGGACAATCACCAGCTCATCCTCGAGGGCGCAGTCCCGGCGGCGCTGATGGCGCTCCTTGTGCAGGGAGCTTTTGAACTGGTGGGACGCTGGCTTATCCCGCGAGGGATGCGGGCGGGAAAAGAAGAAAGCACGCCACAGATGGACACGGATGGACACAGATAAAACGGGCCTCACCTTGCGCGAGGGGGTGGGTCAGGAGCGGAAGTTCTCCACTGTCCTTTGCGCTGACTCGGTCATCGGGGGCGATGACCAACTTCGATTCACATCTGTGTCCGTCCGTGGCGAATGATGTTAAAGCACGTGGCGGAGAACGCGGCGCGCCATGTCGGTGGTGAAGCCATAGAGCAAGTGGGCGGCCAAAGCGTCGGCGTGAACAGCGGGCGGGTATTCGGCTGGACCTTTGGCCAGTCCGAGGGCGGGGACGGCGATCTCGTCGCCGACAAGCCAGAGGACGAATCCGAAGGGAAGGCCGAAGCCTGCGCCGACGAGGGGGAACCATTCGGCGACGCCGCCGTAGATTGCGCCGACGATCGACCCATAGGCGTAATGAACCGCGGGGCCGGCGATCTGTTTCTCGCATTCGCTGAGGTCGTGCCCGAAGACGTTGCGGGAGATCGCTTCGGCCGTTGCAACCGTTGCGTTCTGTTCTTCCGCTCCACCTTCCCGGGCTTCACGCTGGTTGGATCTGTGGCGCCGGCTCGACCCCTCCTTCTGGCCCTTTCCCGCTTTGTTGGGGTTTGTCGAAGCGACTTGGTTCATCACGTACGACGCCGCGCAGCCTGCCAAGAGACCCGCCGCCATTCCGCGCAATAGGTTTGCCATGATGGTGCTCCTGCAAAAACCGCGGCGAGCAATCGTCGTGCCGCTTGTCCCGTAGCTTTTCGTCGCGCCTATTATTTTCGCACTTGTGCAACCCGGGCGGCAAGAGCATTCTTGATAAAGAAAGCGAGGTGTCGTCGTGGACGACCGAAGTGCGACAGTCGCAAGCCCACGGCGCAGGGAGGCGGCGGAAGAACCCTGGATCGAGCGTTACCGGGGGGTGCGCGGGCAGACCGAGGTGCTGTGCGCGCCGCTGGTCGCCGAGGATTACGTCGTGCAGTCGATGCCGGACGTAAGTCCGACCAAATGGCATCTGGCGCATACGAGCTGGTTTTTTGAGACGTTCCTGCTGTCGCCGCACGCCAGGGGATATGAGCTGTTCGATCCGCACTTTGCTTATCTGTTCAATTCGTATTACGTCGCGGTGGGTGATCGCCACTGCCGGCAGAATCGCGGGCTGCTGAGCCGCCCTACCGTCGCCCACGTGTATGCCTATCGAAAACACGTCGACGAGGCGATGGAACGGTTTCTGGGCTCGCTGGGTCCGGCGCAGCTCGCCGAGTTGAAGCCGGTCATTGAACTGGGGTTGCATCACGAGCAGCAGCACCAGGAATTGATGCTGACCGACATCAAGCACGTGTTCTGGGTGAACCCGTTGCGGCCGGCGTATCTGCCACAGCCGGCGCCGGCCCCGATTCAACTTCCGCCGATGCGTTGGATCGACGTTGAGGAAGGAATTCACTGGATCGGACATGAGGGGAGCGAATTCGCGTTCGACAACGAGACGCCGCGGCATCGTGTGTTTCTCGATTCGTTTCGCCTCGCATCGCGACTGGTCACCAATGGCGAGTACAAGCAGTTCATGGCCGACGGCGGGTATCGACGCGCCGACCTGTGGCTCTCGCTCGGCTGGGCGACGGTTCAGGCCGAACAGTGGAATGCGCCGCTGTACTGGATGGAGCAGGATGGCGCTTGGCAGTATCACACGCTTTCGGGGATGCGGCCGGTCGAAGACGACGAACCGGTCTGTCACGTGAGCTACTTCGAGGCGGATGCGTACGCGCGATGGGCCGGGGCGCGGCTGCCCAGTGAATTCGAATGGGAAGCGGCGTCGATGTCCGCACCGATCGAAGGCAGTTTTGTCGAGAGTAGAAGCTTTCATCCGCAGCCGCTCGGCACGAGCACTCGGGAGGGCGAGGCTCCGGCCGAGCCGGGCGCGAACTTTCCGAGGGAGCAACGGCTCGGCGGGGGCCTCGCCCTCCCGGACTTGAACCAGATGTTCGGTGACGTCTGGGAATGGACACGAAGCGCGTATCTGGCGTATCCGGGATATCAGCCGGCGGTCGGGGCACTGGGGGAATACAACGGAAAGTTCATGTGTAACCAGTTTGTGTTGCGCGGCGGCTCGTGCGCCACGCCCCGCGATCACATCCGGCGAACCTACCGGAATTTTTTCGCGCCTGAATCGCGATGGCAGTTCATGGGCTTCCGGCTGGCGCAGGACGTTTAAGGGAAGGAATCAGTGATTACACGCACTAACCGTCGCACTGTTGACGCGCCTGCGCGCCAAACGCAGCACGAGGGTCATTTCGCCTCCCCCGGCGATGATTTCCGCTCGCAGGTGATCCACGGGCTGACGCAGAAGCACAAACGGTTGCCCTGCAAATTCTTCTACGACCAGCGCGGCTCGCAACTGTTCGATCGGATCTGCGAGTTGGATGAATACTATCTCACGCGCACCGAGCTGGAGATTCTGCGGCGGCACTCCCCGGAGATGGCGGCGGCGCTGGGACCGCGCTGCCGCGTCGTGGAATATGGCAGCGGGAGCAGCCTGAAAACGCGACTACTGCTGGATGAATTGAGTGAGCCGGTCTCCTACGTGCCATTGGATATTTCGCGCGAGCACCTGCATCAGGCGGCGCGCCGGCTGGCGGAGAATTACCCGAAACTGAACGTCCTTCCTGTGTGCGCCGATTACACGCGGCCCTTTGCGATTCCCGACGGCGACGGCGCGGTGCGGACGGCGGTTTATTTTCCCGGATCGACGATCGGGAATTTCGAGCCGCACGAAGCACGCGATTTTCTCCGCCAGACGGCGCAGCGCTGCGGCAAAGGGGGCGGGCTGCTCATCGGTGTAGACCTGAAAAAAGATCCGGCGGTCCTGCACGCCGCCTACAACGACGCGGCACAGGTGACGGCGCAATTCAATCTCAATCTCCTGGCCCGCATCAATCGCGAGTTGGACGGCGATTTTCCACTGGATCGCTTCGCGCACTACGCGTTTTACAACCCCCGGCTGGGGCGGATCGAGATGCACCTGATCAGCCAGGCAGCGCAGACCGTCCGTGCGGTGGGGACCGAGTTTCCCTTCGACGACGGCGAATCCATCTTCACCGAAAGCTCCTTCAAGTACACGCTCGAGGAATTCGAATCGCTGGCGGCGGCCGGAGGGTGGACGGTCCGGCAGGTCTGGACCGACGATCGCCGGCTGTTCAGCGTGCAATATCTGACGGTAAGCTGAGCAGATGCTGCAATCGCCACAGCAGGTGATCGACCGCCTGGCGGAGTTCCAGCGGGCAGTGCGCGACGTGGTGATCCAATCGCGCCAGCGCTCGCAGATGTTCGTCGTCTCCCGCCACAGCAGCGCCGACACGATCTATCAGATCGACACGATGATTGAGCCGCTCCTGGAAGATTTCTGCCGGGAATGGTCAAAAACCACGCCGCTCGTGCTCATCGCCGAGGGAGTGGAGTGCGAGGGATTCCCCGAGGGAATGAAGGTCTTTCCGGACGGGACGGCTCCCGAAGGCGCGGCAATCCGGCTGATCGTCGATCCGATCGACGGCACCCGCGGCATCATGTACGACAAGCGGGCGGCCTGGGCGCTGGCGGGCGTCGCGCCCAACAAGGTAGACGGAACGCAGCTGTCGGACGTCGAGGCCGCGGTGATGACCGAGCTGCCGACGTCGAAGATGGGGTTCGGCGACGTACTTTGGGCGATCAAGGGGCGCGGCGCAATTGGCCGGAGGGTTGATCTGTCCAGCGGAGATGACGCGCCACTCGGGCTGCATCCGTCGACCGCGATCAACATCGATCATGGCTTCGCGTCGGTGGCGAATTTTTTCCCGGGGACCAAGGTGTTGGCGTCGGAGCTGATGGAGTATCTGGCGAGCAAGCTGGTCGGCGACGCGGATGTCATGCGGTCGGCAGTCTTCGACGACCAGTACATTTCCACCGGCGGCCAGTTTTATGAACTGATCGTGGGCCATGACCGGTTCAACGCCGATTTGCGCCCCGTGTTTTATGACATTCAGAATCAGCCGCCGGGGCTTTGCTGTCATCCTTACGATTGTGCAGCAATTCTGGTGGCCCAGGAGGCGGGGATCATTTTGACAAACGCAACCGGTGGTGCCCTGGACGGGCCGCTGGATGTGACCAGCGGACTCAGTTGGGCGGGTTACGCCAACACAATATTGCGCGAAAAAATTGAGCCGTTGTTGTTGCAGTTTCTTCAGAACAAACGAAAGAATCCCACCACCGGGCGGAACTTCTAGAACAGAGGGGCTCTTTGCCGCCCGGACAGTGGTTTACTATACTGCGCGCCGCAGATGGCCGTGACCGATTCGCAATCTATTTCCACGCTGACATACCCAAGCCCTTCCGTTCGGCCCGCGCCGCTGGCAGACCGCGTGTTGGCGTTGGCGGATCGGCATCGCGCTGTGCTTTTTGTTCTGGTTCTCGGATACGCGCTGCTCGGTTTCAACGGCCAGTGGCGGCTGGAGCCCGACAGCGCACTGTATCTGACGATCGGCCGCAACCTGGCGCAAGGCCGCGGGTACACCTACAACGGCGCTAAACATCACCTGGCGTTTCCCGGACCGCCGTATCTGTTTGCAGGGGTATTCAAGCTCTTCCACGGCGACAATCTGGTGCCGCACCTGGTGCTGATGCTACTGATCGGGTTTGCGACGCTGGCGCTGACATACCGGCTGTTCCTGCTTTACGCGGACCGTCCGACGGCGGTGCTGATCACGTTCGGCCTGGGAATCAGCCGGCTGTTTTACCGCTACTGCTTCGAGCTGCTCTCGGACATGCCCTTTTTGCTGGGCGTGGTGGCGTTTCTGGCGGGGTACGAAGCGATCTTTCATCGCGGTGGGCTCGACGCAGATCGCCGTCGGCGCAGGCCTGTGGCATGGTACGACTGGGTGCTTTTCCTGGGCGGGCTGATGGTCGCGGTGGTGATGCGGCCTTCGATGTGGGCCCTGCTGGTGGCGGTGCTGCTGGCGCTGATCTGGTCGGTGGTTCGCGGACCACGGCGGTGGCCGCCCATCCTGACGTGTCTGGCAATCATCGTCGTAGCGGTGATCTTCTGGAAGCTCGATCCGCGGCACGCCGACAACTCGCTGGGTAACTACGAGGACTCGCTGTTCGAGGTGAAGTTCTCCCACCTTTCGACACTGGCGCACGACATGTTCTTCGAGAACGCGCCCCGGCTCTTCGAGGCGTCGCTGTGCCAGGCGTTGTTTGGGGCGCGGCTGGGCGCCGGGCTCAATACGCTGGCCGGGATCACCGTGCTCGGACTGGGGGTGAGCCTTTTCTGGCACCGGCCGCTGTGGGGATTGTGGGTGGCGATGACGGTGGCCATGGTACTCGTGGCGGCGACGCCGATGGACCGGTACTTCCTCCAGGTGCTTCCGCTGCTCGTGTTCGCGTGGTGGAGCGCGATTCGTTGGCTCAATCACCGCATCCCAGGGGAGTGGGGCAATCGGATCTTCGTGGGGCTCTTCCTGCTGGGGGGCGCGGTGAACCTTATGCGCGGCGGCGAGTTCATCGTTGAACAGCGCTGGGTCCCGTTCCTGAATCACTACAAGGAAGGCCGGTTCGTGGGAATTCATCAGGTGGCCCGGCTGGTGAGAGACCACGTGGGCAGTGACGGGCTGGTGCTCGCGCCCCCGAAGCAGGCGCGCATCTTGAGCTTTCTTAGCGAGCGGCGGGCGATCGAGCCAACACCGGAGAACCGTTCGATTGATCCAGACCGCGAAGCGGTATACGTGCTGGAGCCACTGGATGACCCGGTACGCCAATGGCTTCGGGACAACAAGGCCCATCTGGGTCCTCAAATCGGACCGATCGTGGAGAATCGTGTCGCTCCGATCACATGGAAGCTGCACCGGGCGCTACCCGGCGCCTCCGCTCCCGTTTCCGGCAGACTTCAACGGGAGGGCGAGGCTCCGCCCGAGCCGAGCCTTGCCGGCGCGGAACGCGCGGCTCGGCCAGAGCCTCGCCCTCCCGGGTAATGGCTCTTCCGCGTAAATTTGCGATTGCCTTACTCCGAAACTCAGCCTTAATTGCGCATTCTTGAGCCGGCCCGTCCCAATCCATAGAATCTGCCGCAAAATCAGCGATGAAAGCGAGTTGAATTGAGCGACAAGACCGACCACCTACCTATTCCCGAAGCATTTGCGGCGCTGGGCGTCCGGCCTTCGGTGCTGCGGGCACTGGCGGAAGCGAAATTTGTGACGCCCTCGGAAATCCAGGCGATGCTGATCCCCCGCGCGCTGGCCGGCGTCGACATCCTGGGCCAGGCGCGGACCGGCACCGGCAAAACCGCGGCGTTCGCGATTCCACTGTTCTGCAAACTCGAAAAGGGCAAGGCCACGCAGGCGATCATCCTCGTGCCCACGCGCGAGCTGGCGGTTCAGGTGGACGCCGAGCTCAAGCGGCTGGGCCAGTACACCCCGATCCGCTCGGTCCCCGTCTACGGCGGCCAGAAGATCGCGGCGCAGATGAAGTTCCTCAAGCACCATCCAGAAATCGTGATCGGCACACCCGGCCGCGTCATCGACCTGCTGGACCGCCGGATCATCAGCTTCGAGAACATCCGCTTTGCCATTCTTGACGAAGTCGATCGCATGCTCGACATTGGCTTCCGCGACGACATCCGCAACATTCTCTCGCGAATCAAAGGCGTGCGCCGGTCAGAACCGGCCGCAAGCGGAGACGGCCAAGGGCAGCCCGAACATCAGACCATGTTCGTCTCGGCGACGATTTCGCCGGAAATCGAGAAGCTCAGCCGGCAATACATGCGCGAGCCAGTTGAGAAGCTGGTGGCGCCCGGGGCCGACGAAAGTCCGACGGTCGAGGAGGTCGAGCAGTATTACCTGTCGGTTGAGCCGTGGGACAAATACCGGCTCCTGCGGACGCTGCTGGAGAAGGAAAACCCGGATCTGGCGATCGTCTTCTGCCGGACCAAGCGCGGCGCCGAGAAGGTGGCCAAGCGGCTGCATGCCGACGGGATCGAGTGCCGCGAGATTCACGGGAACCTGGCGCAGAACAAGCGCGATCGGGTGATGAAGGGATTTCGTCACAACAAGTTTGACGTGCTGGTGGCGACCGACCTGGCCAGCCGCGGCATCGACGTGGCGGACATCAGCCACATCATCAACTACGACGTTCCGGAAGACCCGGAGGCGTACGTTCACCGCGTCGGCCGCACCGCCCGGATGGGCGCCGCCGGCAAGGCGTTCACGTTCGTCACCCGCGAGCAGGGGCCGGAGCTGACCAAGATCGAATCGCTGATCAACATGGTGGTCCCCCAGGCGCAGCTCGAAGGTTTCGAGCCCAAGCCCCCGCCGGCCGACTGGACGGCGGAGAAGCCGACCTTCGAGCCGTCGACGCCCGCAGTGCCGCAGCCTTCGCGGTTCGAGCGGGCCTACAGCCCGACCGGTGGCGCGGTTGTCTCGAGTGCCTCAACCGCCTCGGGCGGCCCACCCGTCGTCCTCCAGGCCCCGCCGCGGACGCTCGGCAGCAAAATCCCCATCACCCGCCGGCACAAACGAAGACGCTGAGCCGCCTGTCTCCTTCCCTCTTTTTGACCGATGGCGCGGGTGGCGTGAGCCACCCGCGCCAAACCAAGCCAAACCAAGCCAAACCAAGCCAAACCAAGCCAAACCAAGCCAAACCAAGCCAAACCAAGCCAAAC
>DATHPP010000384.1:0-10312 GCA_035483795.1 Tepidisphaeraceae bacterium
GTTGCCAGTCAGCCCACGCCCAATCGAAGCCGGTGCCATCGGAACGATGGGATTTGAACATGCCGTCGCCAGCGATCTGATAGATGGTGATCGCCAGCTCGTGGGAGCCGTCAGCTGACGCAGACTGCGGAATTGACAACAAACTGGGGTCAGCCATGTCGCGAGTGTAATCTGACGCCACTGCCTTTGGGAGAGGAATGCCGTTCACCTGACAGTTTCGTGCATTACCGCGTCGGTTCCGACATGTTCGCAGTTGCTACCGGCTGCGTCTGGGCGCCGGGCTTCACCACCGCCGTCACGTCGCGCAGCGGGAACTGCTGCGGGTAGGAGTAGTAGGACTTGTCCGGCAGCATCGGCAGCCCGGCGTCGAAGTAATCGTTGAGCACGACCCGGAACAGGTTCACCGGCGTGATCTGCGGGTAGAGCCCGCGGTTGTCTTTGCCGGGGAGATAAACCGCAGTAAGGTTGCCCATGTACTCGTGAAGATCGCTGGCGGTGGGGTCGGTCGTCATTCCCGAACGAGGGCCGTGGTCACCGATGAGGACGATCACCGGAGGTTTGGCCGATCGGGCCAGGACCCGGTCGATCATGATCGCGGCCTGATTGTCGGTATAGATCGCCTGCTCGCGATACCAGTCGTGGTACTGCGCGACGGTGATGTCGTCGTTGAGGCCGTCGAACATCGAACCGTAGCCGCGCTTGCCGGGATCCGAGCCGTCGGCGGCAAACACGAAGGGCGTGTGTGGCTCCATGACGTGCAGGAAAACGAATTTCGGTCCCTTCAGCGCCGCCACCTGTGGCATCGTGGCGAACTTGAACAGCATCATCTCGCGTTTGAGATGAAACTGGTCGAGAACGAGCCGGCTGCGGATCCTCTCTCCGCCGAACTGCGACAGCGCCGACGTATCCAGCAGCAGTTGCTGGAGCGGCGTGAATCCGATCTGGTTGGACACGCTGTAGTAGATGTCGGAGTTGTCCAGGCACAACCATTTCTCCAGCGCCTCAAAGGCGACTGTCCGGTAACCGAGCGTGCGCAGCTCCGCGACCAGGGCGCTGTTGCGGTGAAGCTGGGCGGCGACGCGGATCCTGGCCGCCACGTCCTCGCCGGGCAGATCGTTCAAGTAGCGCATGTTGAGCGTCGCCGGCACCGACAGTTCGGTCCACATGTAATTGCTGGTCGTCTGGTCGCCGATCCAGAACCCTTTGTCGCGCAGGTGCTGGAGGAACGGGCCGTCGTCGTAGTGGTATTGATCGCGCAGGACGTCCTGGCGTCCATGGGCATCGAGAACGATGAAATAAATGTCGGGGCGCTCGGCGCTTTTGCTCAGCGGTGCGATCAGCAACGATTGGTCGGCGGTGGCCGTCGCCGACGGCGCGGCGCGCAGGCCGGCGCTGATCCAGCGGCCGAGCACGATCACGACCGGACAGGCCAGCAGGATCAGGGAGAAGCGGTTCAACCGCGGCGTGAGCGACTGCGGGTCCTTCGCCCGCACCACGAAATAGCCGATCCCGATGAGCGCCAAACCCTGCACGACGAGAATCGCCCGGTGATAGGCGACGCGCAGCGCCGGCTCCGGGTGCATCGCCCAGAGGACATCCACCCAGAAGCCGTACGTGAGAAAACAAAAGACAAACGCGGCGGCGAACAGGGCCCCGCGATGCACGCTGCGCATCGCCAGGCCCGCCACGGCAAGCACCGCCAGCGTCCCGGTCAGCACCAGTGCCGCCGGCACCAGCAATTCGCGTGCGGAAGCTTCTTCGGTGTTCGACGCGAAGACGCTGAGCAGTGCGAAAAGGCCGATGCACAGCGGGTAAAACGCGAACCGCTTCACGTCTGCTCCCGTCGCTCCATCAGATACAGGACGCGCTGGCTGTCGACGATCGGCTCACGCCGGTGGATCATAAAAAACTCGCCGAACTGCGCCTCGAAAGCATCCTGCGTGTAGTCAGTGAAAATGTCCTTGCGCACGACCAGCAGCCGGCTGACTTGCGAGTCCGATTTCGGGACGAACTCGATCACCAGCTTTCGCCCCAGCCGATGGAAAAAGCGGGCGATGTGCCCGAACGGCACATTGCCGGAGATCGCCAGATGGTGGACCAGCGCCAGCGCCAGCACCAGATCGGCCGGCCCGCGGTCCGCCAGGCTCGATCGCTCGGCGAGGTTCCAACCCAATGCCGGACTCGGATTGGTCAGGTCCATCAGCAGCGGCAGCAGATGCTTTTCGCCCTGGGCTTTGACATGCAGGTAGTTCTTTTCGACGGCCGCGGGATCGACGTCGAAAGCAATGGTGTCGATGCCGCGATCGCTGGCCAGCCGGCTGAATTCACCAGTGTTCGCACCCAGGTCCCACACGGTCTTGGGCGCCGCGGCTTCGATGAATTCGCCGACCAGCTTGCGCTTGTGATCCATTCCCGGGTGGGAATAGTTGGTGTCCTGATAGTAATCCGACCACTCGGTCCCGCCGGGCTGCCAGGTCAGGCCTTTAATGGCGGACTCCAGGTTGTCGATGATTCCCGCCAACTGGGTCCGGCCGAGCTTTCCGTTGGAGCCGGGTTTTTCGGAACTGCCCGCGTGCCTCGCATCCATCTTTGCGTGCAGGTGAATGTGCACCAGCAGCCCCAGCCGCAATCGAGAGGAATAGGGAAGCAGTGCGCTGGCCAGGTCGAGGGGAATGCCGTCCAGATTCATGCGGAACAACTGGTTCAGCCGAACGTCGCGCCTGGCCATCAGCGCCAGGGGCGCGAGGAAATGCCGGCACATTTGCCGGTAGGCGACCCACGGCTGCCCCTCCTGGTAACGCTCGAACGACAGCGTGTCGATGAGCACGGGCCGGCCCTGGTCGAACTGGATGTTGAATGCGGTCGCATCCTTGAGCGACATGCCGTGCTGCATCGCCTGCTTTTGCAGCGACAGCGTCGCCAGCGCCGCATCTCTAAGCTGGCTGAACGACCATTCGTATGGATACGAGATGAAACCGAGCTGACGCGGGCGAATTACCTTCCAGCCAGCCGTCGCATCGGCAAAAGGCTGGGTGACTTCCTCGTGGGGAATCAAAAATCCGCGATCGATTGCCGCGCGGAAAAGTCCAGACCGTTCAGCTTGCTCGTAGTCTTCGCGATAGGACTGATTGACCTGCCGCAGGAACTGGCCGTCACGTCGAAAAACGAATCCGCTGGGGTCGCGATACGAAGCCTCAAGCCGATCGTTCAACCGCGTCATCCTGGCCGGTCCTCTGTGAAACCTCGCGTGAGACGGCCCCCTTTACCTTTTGCCAAAAGTGCTTCGCCATCAGCAGGCCGCCAAACATACCGCCAACCACAAGTTGAAGGAAGAAACTGCCAGTTCCGGGATCAAGATAAGCCAAATGGGTCATTTTCGTCACACTTTCAGAGTTCAAAACCGTGGTTGTCGTTGTGGAAGCATCTGGCCCGCATACTGCGGTGGCGACTAAGCCCGGTCCCACAAATTTAGTACCGCAATCAGCGGTTTGGCTTCCCAAAATTATTTTCGCCAAGTCGACGTTGCGCAAAAGTCCACCATCGTCTTGCTAATATGCGTACACCGTTTGGGACTGTGGCGTTGTGCTACATTTTGTCGCAGGGGGGGTGGAAGAATCGGGCGATGTTACCTCGCGCTCAATTTTCGCGCGGCGCCGGCAATAACTGCGTTTGCCGAACGTAGTAACACGGCGTAAGATTTCCTCGTCCCGTATGGGACCAGAACCGAGGGCGGTCATGCGAACTACTGCACATCACGTCTCCGCGTTGAGCCTGCCGGCGCAGGGTCTGGTCGTTTGACCATTGGCCTCGCGGCGGGCTGATAACCCCTTTTGAATCCAATTCGCAAAACGGCGCAAGCGGTTGATTCCGCGCGCCGACTCGGAGTCCGTGATGAGTTTCCGGAAAAGTCCAGGCCGCGCCCATTATTCGCGCGGAGCTTCTCGATTTGATCCCAAGAACCAGAGGAAAGTGCAGCAACTCTGCCGGCAGGCCTATCGAGCGCTGAGCTACGCAATCCCCGGCGAGATGGCCGATCCGCTGCTACAGGAACTGACGGTTGACCAGGTCTTGCCGGCGCCGGACGCCAGCCGGCTGCTGGTGCAACTTAGCTCCCCGCGCTCGGTTGCCGAAGCGGCGCGGATACTGGAGCAATTGGCGCGGGTTGAAGGATATCTGCGCGCCCAGGTTACGGCGGCGATCACGCGAAAGCGCGCGCCGGAGCTGAGTTTCCACCTTTTCTGCCGCGGGGAGGTGGAACCATGACTTACAAGCTTCCAGACAAGGTCAAGGCATGGCTGGCCCAGCCGATGCCGGCGGACGTGCGGCGCGCGGTCGAGCGCATCGCCCGCGCCTCCGACGTCCGCCACGTGGCGATCATGCCCGATGTCCATCTCGCCCGCGATGTTTGTGTGGGGACGGTCGTCGCCACGACTGATCTGATCTACCCCGCCGCGGTCGGCAGCGACATCGGATGCGGTATCGCCGCGATCGCGTTCGATGCTGACGCGACTTTAATCGGGGAGGGAGAGGTCGAGCGACTGTTCGACGGGCTTGCAGCCGCGGTGCCGATCCATCGCCACCGCAGCGCCACCCTTCCGCGCGAGCTTGCCGAGCAACCGCTCAGCGACCGCAAGCTGGAGTCGATTCGTCGCCATGACGGCGCGGTTCAATTTGGGACGCTGGGTCGCGGAAACCATTTTCTGGAGTTCCAGGCGGACGATGACGGGCGATTGTGGCTGATGGTCCACAGCGGCTCGCGGGCGATCGGTCAGGCGATCCGCGATTTCCATGAGTCGGCGATAGCGACAAGGGCTGGCCAGATGCGCTACATCGAAGCGGATAGCGCGAGGGGCGCCGCCTATCTGACCGACGCCGCGTGGGCGCGGGCCTATGCGCGGGCGAGCCGCCGGGCCATGATCGACGCCGCGGCCGAGGTTTTGCGAAAGTGCGCAGGCGCGCACGTCGACCCGGCCTCGTATTTCGATTGCGACCACAACCACGTTCGACGTGAGGCGCATTTTGGCGTCGAGCTGTGGGTGCATCGAAAAGGAGCGATGTCCGCTGACGCGGATGAACCTGGCATGGTGCCCGGCTCGATGGGCACGGAGAGCTTTCACGTCCGCGGCCGCGGCAATCCCGAGTCGCTGCGGTCGACGTCGCACGGCGCCGGCCGGGCGATGAGCCGCGAGCAGGCGCGGCGCTGCGTTCGCGTGGACCAGGTACAGCGGAGCATGCGGAACGTTCATTACCAGATCGCAGATCCGAATGCTTTTCGCGAGGAATCTCCCGCGGCCTACAAGGACATCCGTGCCGTGCTACGGGCGGAAGCCGAGCTCACGCGGATCGTGCGACGACTGCGCCCGCTGTTAAGCTACAAGGGAGGGTGACCTGAAATCGGCCGGTGGCGGATCGGAGGGCAGGAGATTCACGCTGTCGAAGCGGACCTTGGTCTGAAATCCGTCGCGGATGCAGGCGGCGGTTTCGGCCTCGGTGAGCCGCACGGCGGCAACGCTTGTTTTCCCCGCCTGAAGATGAGCGGCGATGCGGTGCGCGCCGTCAATCACGAACGTGCGCGCGTGCAAAACGCCAACGATGATCGGATGAAGCCCCTCTAACCGCGGCGGAAGCTTCTCGGGGCGATAGCCGACGGCGATCGCGCCGTTGCACGTCAGGTAGGACCGGCCGTGCGCCTGGCGGCAAGACCATCCGCAAAGGCTCATCAGCTCGATCCCGCGCGGCGAGCGACGAATGATCTCGATCGCCTTGACGACTTGATGATAGACGCGAGCCTGATGAACCGGCAGCCAGTGATAATCGCTGGTGGTTCGGGGGTATGCGGGGTCGAGCCACGCCGCGACCGATCCGGCTTCCGCCACGCGCGACAGGGTCTGGGTCATCAAACGCAGACCGAGGCGCATCTGGCGGAGTGTCCGTGCCCACGCGCCGCGACGCGCCAGTCCGCTGACCGCAAAGCCATGCCGCAAACGGGTGTGCTGCCCCTGGCCATCGAGGTGAAAAACGTATTGTCGCCGCTGCAAATTCAGGAACTTGGGCTGTTCGACCCAGCGCAAGGTCTGCTCGAACTGTCGCTCGGTAATGCTCGCCCGCAACCGTTCGACCTGCCCGTCCGGAGATGCGATTGTGATGCCCAGGGGCTGTTCAGGGCGGGGGCCGAGCGTGACGTCGATGATGTACGGGTTCCAGCGCGCGTATTGCCTGAGGTCCGTCAGGATCGACCAGACGATCGCCGCGGGGGCGTCGATCCGGGTGCGCACACCAACCCATGCCGAATACTTCATGCTTCGGCATTGCTTGTAATAGCCGGCGTATCAGGATGGTCTCAGGATGTGCGCAAACGGTATCAAGAACGTATCAAGTTGCGGCCGATGGCTTCCGTTCCGCCGGATTGGCCTTGGAGTTCCTCTACGCTCAATTCCGTAATCTGCCCGGGCCGCGGCGCGTCTTCGTCGTCATGCTCGAGCTCCTCGGCCTCGGATTCGGTAACCGCGTGATACCCGCCCCGAAGAACGAAAATTGACGCCAGCACGTTCCAGAAGATCTGAGAGAAGCGGATGGCCATCACCAACGCGAACGCCTGACTGACGGTGACTCCCTGCCGCCGCGTCAGCTCGACCGCGAGCGGCTCCATCACTCCCACGCCCTGCGGCGAAATCGGGATCGCGCCCACGAGCGCGATGACCGGCACGATCACCCAGTAATACATCGCGCCAAGCGGCAACAGGAACGCCTTCCCGGCAAACGTGGCGGAAATGATCGTCGTGATATGCACCGGGAACGTGATGATCACCGCCCAGATCGCCACCCACGGCCGCTTGCCATAAAGCTCCATTGCCTCGACCGCTTTGTGCACCTGGCGCTGCATCGGCAGGCGTTTGAGCAGCCATTCGAGCCCGGTTTTGCGACGAAGATTGGGATGGTAAAAGACGAATAATCCGACGAGCGTCGCCAGGATCAGGGCGCCCGAGATGATCGCGACATGACGGCAAGTCGGAATATTGTATTGAACCGCCGCCATGATCCCGCCCACGATGATCAGCGCGAGCAATCCGAGAAGTCTGTCGATGATCACCGTCATCACGGCGCGGGTGCGATGGGTCGTGTGCTTGGCGGCGTAGTAGGCCTTCACCAGATCGCCCCCGGTCGAGCCGGGCATGAAGCTGTTGTAGAACGCGCCGACCATGTTCAGCACGAAGGCCAGGCTGAAGCTGATGTGAATATCCTGCGCCTCCAGCAGCGAGTGCCAGCGAATGCTGGTGATCAGAAAGCAGATGGGCAGAAGCGCAACCGCCAGCAGCAGATAGAGCGGGCGCGCCTCGCGGACCAACCGAATCAGGCCCACTTCTACCAGCGGATACACGACGCGGACGGTGTAACCTCCAGCCACCTCGGTGGGCTTGATGATTCGCGGTTGTTCCGTTTGCGGATCGCGAACCAGCAGTTGCGCCGGAGATTGATTGGGCTGCTGATCGGGGGCGGGATGGATAGCAAGTACCGTGGCGTTTTGTTTCTTCTCGTCGCGGCCCCAGATCGGGACACTGGAGCGATCGCCGGGCGGCGTCCAAGCGTCGTTGCGGGTGATCGGATACTGGCGTTGTCCCCCGTAGAAAACCCAGAACTGGTTGGCATCCTGCGGCTGGCCGTCTTCAATCCGAATCTGCTGCGTCTGATTGTTCTTGTCGACGATCAGCACGTGATCGTGAAAGGACGTTCTCAGCAGGACCCACGTGACGCCCAGTGCCGCGACGCCCCACCGCAGCGTGAATTTAGCCCATTTTCGCAATCGCGGATTCATTAATTGTCGCTTCTGTATCGCAATCCCAACGGTTGTCCCATCAGGAAAAGTCGGTAATGTATCGCCTTCTTTTTGAAAGAACAGGAGTGTAAATGTCCCTGATCGATCCGCATGGGGGGAAACTGGTCAATCGTGTTCTAGCAGGCCACGAAGGCCAATTGGCGGCAACACAGGCCGCGTCTTATCGGTCCGTAACGCTTTCTCCTCGCGAGCAGTTCGATCTGGAGATGATTGCGATCGGGGCATTTTCCCCCCTTTCCGGCTTCATGGGCAGTGCCGATTTTGCCCGCGTGTGCAAGGAAATGCGCCTGGCCAACGGAACCGTCTGGCCCATCCCGGTCACCCTGTCACCGGCGGATGATGTAGCAGCTTCGATCAAACCGGGCGACAAGCTCGCTCTCAAGGACAGCAAGAATCGACTCCTGGGCACCATGACGGTCCGCGAGAGGTACCCCCACGACAAAGAACTGGAAGTCCCCAACGTCTACAAGACGACCGATGAAGCGCACCCGGGAGTCGCACAAATCCGCAGGCAGCGCAACTGGTGCATCGCGGGCGAGGTGGACGTCATCACGACGACACACGAGCCGGAGTTTGCCGAATTTCGTCTCCCGCCCGCGCGGACCCGCGAAGCATTCGCGAGCAAAGGCTGGAGCACAGTCGCCGCTTTCCAGACGCGCAACCCGATCCACCGCAGCCACGAATACCTCACGAAAGTCGCCCTGGAGATGACCGACGGGCTGTTGATCCACCCGCTGGTCGGCGAGACCAAAAGCGACGACATTCCCGCGGATGTCCGCATGCAGTGCTACCGCGTGCTCATCGACAACTATTACAACAAGGACCGCACGATGCTCAGCGTGATGCCGCTGGCCATGCGGTACGCCGGACCGCGCGAAGCGGTGCTGCACACGCTGATCCGCAAAAACTACGGCGTCACGCACTTCATCGTCGGCCGCGATCATGCGGGTGTGGGAAACTACTACGGAACCTACGACGCCCAGAAGATTTTCGACCAGTTCGACGTGCCCAAGGAAATCGGGGTGACGATCCTGAAGTTCGAGCACACCGCATGGTGCAAGACCTGCGCCGCGGTCGTCAGCAGCAAGACCTGCCCGCATGGTCCGGACCACAAAGTCGCACCCAGCGGAACAAAGGTGCGCGAGTTGCTCAAGAGCGGTCAGCGCCCTCCCGCAGAGTTTTCGCGACCGGAAATTGCGGATATTCTGATCAGATGGGCGCAATCTGCGAAATGACACCGTAAGCCGAACGAAATTCGGATTAGCCACGAAGGCACGAAGAACACGAAGAATACAAATGGAGAGGCTCCTTTTTTTCTTCTTCGTGCACTTCGTGCCTTCGTGGTGAGTAATCCGAGATACCAGGTCATTCCACCCTTGGCCCATCCTGGCCCTGATTGTCCGCGCTCGAATTGATTACCACCAGCGTTCCCGCCGCCAGGTCCGCGGCGCGTTGACGCAGGGGAAACATCACCACCACGAGGAGCGGGAGAAAGAAGAAGCTAACGTCGAAGATGCGCAACAGATTGCGGATCACCAGCGCCCCGGTCGAGGCCGGCTGCCCCTGCATCGTGACGACGCGCAACCCCAGCAGGATCTTTCCCAGCGATCGTCCGCCCAACGATTCCACCAGCGTCGTGAAGATGATGTAGAAAAAGCTGGACGCCCAGTACGCCAGCAGAAGCAGCAGTTGACGCGACTGGATCGAAGCGCCGGCGTATTGCCGGTCGCGCACCATGAAGATCAGCATGGTGAGAATGACCGGCGACGCGTCGATCAACCCAGCAGCCAGGCGCCTCCCCAGCGGCGCGAGCGTCACCGATTTCAGCTCCGTCCGCCGCTCGTCGGTGGCATTCTGCTGGCGGAACCACCCGAGCATGACCAGCAGCAGCGCGCCGATGGCCACGAGCGTCTGGACCGCCTGGATGTCCAGCACCGTGGAAACGGGAGGCAGCGCAAGATCTGTCGGCTTGCCCTCGGGTTTCCCGCTGTCCAGCGAATAGCGCCGCTCGATCATCCCATCCTTGGTGCGCCCGATCATGCGGATGCTCCCGCTGAACAGGGCGATCGCGCGATCCTTGGCGGGAATGTCGGTCGTGGGTTTGAGCTCCAGCGGGTTTTCACCGTATTGAGTCAGCGAGAACAGCAAGTCGGACCCGCTCTGCTGCTGCACCCACAGACGTGGCGAGCCTCCATCGGCCAGCAGAGCAAACGATGCCGCCTGCGCCATCCCGGGAACGTGCAGGTCGCGGACCCACTTTTGCCGGTGGAGGTGAAGCACTTCGATTACGTCGCGATCGAACGTCACGACATGCGGAACCTCGTCGATCAGCGCCAGATCGACACGCGGCAGCTCAGAAGAAATCTCCGGGAGCTGGGCGATCGGCGTCCACTCGTTGCCGGCGAGCTCGAACACCACCAACCCGGGCGTCGAGGGTTGCGAAGCAGGGACCTGAGGCTGACTCGCTGCCGCTTTCCG
>DATHPP010000385.1:0-7376 GCA_035483795.1 Tepidisphaeraceae bacterium
AGACTCACGCACGCGGCTATCGCAGCCATGACCCTCAACGCCGAGCCAGCAACCGTTCCCACTCGCATATTCGCGAAGCCATAATAACACCAGCACTCACGGACGGCGAGCGAGAATCCCGCGAACCCGCCGACAAAAGCCTCCGGCCTGCGTGAGCAAGCCGCCCCACCACTCCACCGCCCCCGCGATGCCGCTGCAACACGCCGCACAAGACGGCGATAATTGCCGGGAGAAGAGATGCCCCACCCGTCCCCACCCCTCCGTCTCTGCCGCGATTCCGGTAGAATGATCCGTGATGCGTCGCCGATTGTTTGCCGTGACCTCTGCGGTTTCGCTGATGTGCGTGGCGAGTCGGTTGAGCTTCTGTCCTGAACGCGGGACGCCGGTCGAGACGAGGACGTGAGACGAAATCTGTTCACTTTCGCCACGGCGGTTTCGCAGTTGCTCTGTTTAATCGCACTGGCGTTGTGGGTGCGCAGTCACTATGCGGGGGAATCGCTTGGCTACGAGTCGTCCGCACGTGGCATCTGGGTCGCGAACATGCAAGGATCGGTTCTTTTTGGCTGGATGCGCCACTTGGACGGCGACGGCAAGCCCGTGGATCGGGCCGAAAATTTGGGATGGCACTACGATCACAAGGAGCCGTGGATGATCGAGCGGCTCCCCGGCAGCGATTGTTTGTTTTGGAATTACAGTTATGGTTTTGGAGTGGCGTGGGGCGAGAGATGGCAGGATGACCATTGGTCTGTGATGGCGCCCCATTGGTTGCTCGCTCTGATCCTCCTCGCACCGACCGTTGGACTGTTCGTCCGTCGGCGGAAACCGCCGCGTAGGGGGTTTTGCCTGCGCTGCTTCTACAACCTCACCGGCAACACCAGCGGCACTTGCCCCGAATGTGGCACGCCGGTCCCGAAAGAACCCGCCGACGAAAGCCCCCGGCCTGCGTGATTCACAGGTCAGGGGCTTTTTCGTTTCATCGCCGATGCATCGTGGTTGCGAACAGCCTGCCGGTGGGCTTCCGCCCGATGGCGTGCTGCAAATACCGTTCAAGCTCCTGCTGCATCGCCTTGTCCCGGTTCGCCTGCACGACCTTCTCGGTTTCCACCGACAGGGCCTTGGACCAATACGCCACGGCCATCTCAATTGTGGCACACCCGCCCTCGGGTGTGATCTTTGTGGCACAGTCGCCCTCGGCTGTGTTCCGCCGAAGCGAATCATTTCGTCGATCTCTTCGACCCGTCGGTCGAACACAGCCGGGGGCTGTGCCACAATACTCGAAGTCCCGCCGCACGAGATCGGCGTTGACCACGAGCCGGTGTGACTGAATCACGGGTTCGAGGGTGTCGCAGATTCGCCGCTCCTTTTGAACGTTGTGCTTGACCTCCTCGACGCCCACCGGGTAGCGGGCGGTGAGATGGGGCTGTAGGAGCTTGGCGAACATCCCATCGCCGAAGTTGGCCTCCACGAGAATCTTGTTGACCTTGTACCGCTCGGCGAGCTTGGCGAGGCCCTCCAAGGTTTCGATGGAATGCCCCTGCCCCGGAGGGAATCCCCCCGCGTCGAGCAGGAACACGAGGCCGTGAAGGGTCTTCGTGATGGTGTAGGTCGTCTCGTCGGTCCCGGTGCCTGCCGGGTCCACCGTCATCAGGGCACCCACCGTGAGCCGGTCGATTTTTACGATCTTCAGAAAGCGTGGGGAAACAGGACGGATGGCACCTTCGCGGATTTCGACGGCCGCTCGATCGGCGGGTTGACGTTCCACAAGCAGTTCTCTTACCCGCGGACGATCTTCTTTCCGATTGACTGACATCATGACCTATGAGCCGCAGAAGCTGCTCCCGGGGATCGCCTTCTGGTTTGATTACCGCTATCCGCCCACGCCCGGCTCGCGCGAATGGAAGATGGACGATGCAAAGCACTGGCGCAGCGACTCGGGAATGAGCCGAACATCCCACCTTGCCACTATGGCAGCAACCCAAGGCTAACTGCCGATCTGGCATGGATTGGGGTTCTGTTCACTGTGAACCATGCTGGCCCGCTGGCGTATAACCTCTTGTACCGGCAGCGTTAAACCACGTCGTTCGCTCGGCCTACTTGGCACAACCTTTGCAAATAGCGCTGGTCGAGGACTCCGGCGTGGGGCACGTCCATAACGCGCCGGTTTTCCCAAAGGAGTAGACATCATGGCAAAAATCATTGGCATTGACCTCGGAACGACCAACAGCGTCGTGGCCATCATGGAAGGGGATCAGCCCAAGGTGCTGATCAACTCCCAGGGTAGCCGCCTGACACCTTCGGTCGTCGCGTTCACCGAAAAAGGTGAGCGGCTCGTAGGTCAAACCGCTAAACACCAGCAGGTCACCAACCCCAAAAACACGATTTTTTCGATCAAGCGCTTCATGGGCCGACGGCACAAAGAAGTGGCCCAGGAAGAGAAGATGGTTCCCTACGAAATCGTCGGCGGGCCCGACGATTTCGTGAAAGTGAAGGTCCGCGGCAAGGAGTACACGCCGGAGCAGATTTCCGCGTTCATCCTTCAGGACCTCAAGAAGACCGCGGAAGATTATCTCGGTGAAAAAGTTACCGACGCGGTCATCACGGTTCCCGCGTATTTCAACGACGCACAGCGCAAGGCCACCAAAGACGCCGGGGAGATTGCCGGCCTCAAGGTGATGCGCGTGCTCCCCGAGCCGACGGCGGCGGCGCTCGCCTATGGCCTGGACAAGAAGAAGAACGAGAAGATCTGCGTCTTCGACTTGGGCGGCGGCACCTTCGACGTGTCGGTGCTCGACGTCGGCGACGGCGTCTTCGAGGTGCTCTCGATCAACGGCAACACCCACCTGGGCGGCGACGACTTCGACGAGGAGCTGATCAATTACCTCGCCGAGGAGTTCCGCAAGCAGGAAGGGATCGACCTTCGCAAGGACCCGATGGCCCTCCAGCGGCTCAAGGAAGCCGCCGAGAAGGCCAAAATCGAGCTGTCCACCGCCATGGAGACGACGGTAAATCTGCCGTTCATCACCGCCGACCAGAGCGGGCCGAAACACCTTCAGATGACGATCACGCGGGCGAAGTTTGAGCAATTGATCACTCCGCTGGTCGAGAAGTGCCGACAGCCGGTGATCGACGCCCTCAAGGACGCGCAGCTTAAGCCCGAGCAGATCGACGAAGTCGTTCTGGTCGGCGGCTCGACGCGCGTTCCCATGGTGCAGCGCCTGGTCAAGGAGCTGTTCAAGGGCAAAGAACCCAATAAGAGCGTGAATCCGGACGAAGTTGTCGCGATCGGCGCCGCCATTCAAGGCGCGATCGCAACCGGCGATGTGAAAGACATCCTCGTGCTCGATGCCACGCCGCTCTCACTGGGCGTGGAGACGCTGGGCGGCGTGATGACCGTGCTGATCCCGCGGAACACCACGATTCCGACCAGTAAGAAGGAAGTGTTCTCCACCGCCGCCGATAATCAGAGCGCAGTGACGATCAACGTCCTTCAGGGCGAGCGCGAATTCGCCCGCGACAACCGGCTGCTCGGAACGTTCAACCTCGAAGGCATCCCGCCGGCCCCCCGCGGCGTGCCGCAGGTCGAGGTCACCTTCAACGTCGACGTCAACGGCATCCTTACCGTCTCCGCCAAGGACCTGGGCACGGGCAAGGAAAACAAGATCACCGTGCAGAACGCCGGCGGTCTCTCGAAGGACGAGATCGAGAAGATGAAGCGCGAGGCCGAGAGTCACGCCGCCGACGACAAGAAACGCCGCGAGGTCATCGACCTCAAGAATCAGGGCGAGTCCCTGGCTTATTCGACGGAGAAATCCCTCCGCGAGTACGGCGACAAAGTCAGCGGCGACGTTCGCGGCCAGATCGAATCGGCCCTGACCAATCTCCGCGACGCCCTCAAGAGCGACGAAGGAGATCGCATCAAGAAGGCGATGGACAACCTCACGCAGGTATCCCATAAGCTGGCCGAGGAGATCTACAAGGCGAGTTCCGCCGCCGGCGCCGCGCCCGGCGCGGCAGGCCCGCAGCCCGGCGGCGACCGCGGTACTGCCGGCGCCGGCCCAGGTCGGGCCGGCGACGGCAAGAAGGAAGACGAAGTCATCGACGCCGAGTACGAAGTGAAAGAGTAACCGGGAATTGCCGATTGCCGAATGCCGATTTGCGATTGAAATTCCGGAACTCCTTTCGGGTCCTCACAGGCGGCCGGTCGAAAGACCGGCCGCTTGTTTTATGATAAGATCGTCCGGCCGAGCGAAATTGTGGTGCAGGCTTTCGAGCCTGCACCGGCCCTGCACCGTTCGGAGAACCTGATGTCTTCACGCGATCTGTCAACGATTCAACTTCGCGAGCTGGCCGACGAGGCGGCGATTGTCTATCCGCTCACCGTCGATCAATACCATCAGATGATCGATGAGGGCATTCTGCCGGAGGGAGAGCCCTTTGAGCTCATCAATGGGCAGCTCATCCGCAAAGACCGCAGTGCAACCGGGGAAGATCCGATGACCGTTGGGTATGGGCACGCGTGGGTGGTCGGGGAGTTGGCAGATTTGAACCCGAGATTTCGTCGGCTCGGGTGCCACATTCGGACACAGCTCCCTTTATCGCTTCCTCCGACGGACGAGCCCGAACCGGATGGCGCGGTCGTGGTCGGCTCCAATCGGGATTACCATGGCCGTCATCCGATCGCATCGGACGTGTTTTGCGTGATCGAAGTCGCCGACAGCTCCCTTCAGCGCGACCGCACGATCAAGCTGCGCCTCTACGCCAGCGCCGGCATTGCGCGCTACATCATCATCAACCTGCTCGAACGCCTTGTCGAAGTTTACTCGAATCCTGTTTCGGGCCGCGCGCGGGTTCCGCGATATGGCAAAGCCGAGATTCTGCGCGTGGGTGATGTGTTGAAGATCCCAGCGGCTCGTGGAAAGTACGTGTCTGTGCCGGTTGAAAAACTTCTCCCGTGACCGCTATTCTCCCCAGACCCAGATGCCCATTACGATCACCGACGCGATCACCCGCGACATTCGATTTCCCACCTCCCGCGACCTGTCCGGCTCGGACGCGATGAACGTGGATCCGGATTACTCGGCGGCCTATGTCGTTCTGAAGACCGATGACGCCAGCGGGCTGGAGGGGCACGGGCACACGTTTACGATTGGCCGCGGAAATGATTTGTGCGTGGCGGCGATCAGGGCGCTGCTGCCTCTGGTGCTGGGACGCACTCTCGAATCCATCGCCGGCGACATGGCCGGGTTCTGGCGGCAGCTCACCAGCGATTCGCAGCTCCGCTGGCTCGGTCCGGAAAAGGGCGTCACCCACCTGGCGACGGCGGCGATCGTCAACGCCGTCTGGGACCTGTGGGCCAAGCGCGAAGGCAAGCCGCTGTGGAAGCTGCTGGCGGACATGCCGGCGGAAAAGCTCGTCTCCTGTATCGACTTCCGATACATCACCGACGCGATTACGCCCCAGGAGGCGATGGAAATCCTTCGTGGCAACCAGCCGACCCGGAGCGAGCGGGAAGCACGATTGCTTCGCGACGGCTTTCCCGCCTACACGACGTCGGCCGGCTGGCTGGGCTACGACGACGAGAAGCTCCGGCGGCTTTGTGCGGAGGCCATCGCGCAGGGTTTCACTCATTTCAAGGTGAAAGTCGGCCGCGACCTTGCCGACGATGTTCGACGATGCACGATCATCCGCCGGGAGATTGGCGACCGCCGCACGCTCATGACCGATGCCAACCAGTGGTGGGACGTTCCGCAGGCGATCGAGCACATGAAGGCCCTGGCACAGTTCAAGCCCATGTGGATCGAGGAGCCGACCAGCCCCGATGACGTGCTGGGCCACGCCACCATCGCCCGCGCCGTCAATCCCCTGGGCATCGGCGTCGCCACCGGCGAGCATGCCCACAACCGCATCATGTTCAAGCAATTCCTGCAAGCCGGCGCCATGCAATACTGCCAGATCGACGCGTGCCGGTTGGGTGGCGTGAACGAATGCCTTGCAGTTTGCCTGATGGCCAGGAAATTCGACATTCCCATCTGCCCCCACGCTGGCGGCGTGGGCTTGTGTGAATATGTTCAGCATCTTTCGATGTGGGATTACATCGCTTGCGGCGCGTCGATGGAGGGGCGGATCATCGAGTACGTCGACCACCTGCACGAGCATTTTGTGGATCCGGTGCAAATCCGCGATGGTCGCTACATCGCTCCCACCGCGCCGGGATATAGCGCGACGATGAAGCCGCAGTCGCTTGCAGAGTATGAGTTCCCAACCGGCTCCGCGTGGCGCCACTGACCTCACGGACTATCTCACCTGCACCGTTCCCGAAATGACGTGGTGCAGCGTTCCCTTTGACCGCAAGAGCAAGCGACCCATCGAATCCACTCCCTCGCATCGTCCGCAGATTGACGGTTCGCCGGGGGTTGACGTCACGCAAACGCTTCGTCCGATCAGGGCGTGATGCTGGTCGTACTCGCGCAGCACCGCCAAAAACGAGCGCCCGGAGGCGCGCTCGAGCACGAGCCGCAGGTGTCCGGCAAGGATCGCCAGCGCTTCAGTGATTTCGATTTTCCGCCCGCGAATGGCCGACAGTGACGTGATGTTGTCGCGGATCGCTCTGGGCGCCTCGGCGGGATCGAGGTTGACGTTCATGCCGATTCCGACCAGGTCCGCCTTGCGCACGCGCTCGCAGAGCAGTCCGGCGAGCTTTCGGCCCTGATGCAGCACGTCGTTGGGCCATTTGAGCTGGATGGAATTATCGCCGGTGAGTTCGGCGGCGGCGTTGCGGACTGCCAGCCCTGCGGCCAGGGGCAACTGGTGCGGCTCCACCTGGTCGTCCGCCGCCAGAACAAAGGTGACGGTCAGCGACCCTTTCCTCGACCACCAGGTATTGCTGCCGCGGCCGCGACCGGCGGTCTGATGGCCGGTTAGAACCACCGCCGGGGCGAACAGACTTCCCTGTTCCCGCAAATGTGCCGCCTGATCGTTCGTGCTCCGCAGACGGGGATACCAATGAAGCCGGAACGGCTTGAGCTGCCGGCGAAGGCGGTCCAGATCGAAGGAATTGCTGGCAGTCGACATCAAAGAATCGGATCATTCCCCCAGACCTTCCAAAACGATCAGCAGATCGCCCGCCGTCACGACGGAACCGGGCTTGACGAGCACATCCTTCACCTTCGCCGCCCGCGGCGAATAAACCGCAGTCTCCATCTTCATCGCCTCGATCGACAAAAGTCGCTCGCCTTCCTTTACCACCTGGCCCTTGGAAACCGCCACTGTGGATACCTTTCCCGGCATCGGCGCCGCGACATGGTCGGGGTCCTCGGGATCCGCCTTGGGATGCTTGTGAAGCTTTCCTTCCAGCGATCGGTCGGGGACGTTCACCT
>DATHPP010000386.1:0-24364 GCA_035483795.1 Tepidisphaeraceae bacterium
AGACGGGAGAATCTCTTCCCACGCCCGGGGCCTGCTACGCGGTGCTCCGGCGCTTGCCGCGGCGGGACTGGACCCCGCCAGCTCGATGCAGCAGGAACCGTCCTTCAACGACCGGACGGTTCGATCAGGACGTACCATCGATGGCATTGTAACGCATTGACGTATTGACGAAAAAACGAATCGAGCTGCCCCGAAAATCCCCACAGCAGTTCGAGGCCGTCGACGCCAGGCATGATGAGCAAGAACATGCGAAATGGTCATAAGCAATAATTTGTTAAATGCAGTGCCATTTTAGGCCATTTTTGGCCATTTTGCGCCACCAGGGCGCCCCTCGGCACGGCAACGAGCATGGCGATGTTACAAGATGTTACAAATGGTGACGGTTTTTGGCACTTGGCGAGTGGCACTTTTGGCACGTGCCATTTTGTGTGCCAAAATCGGCCAAAAGTGCCACGCGGCAGCTGAGTCGCGATGCCATCAGCGACCACTGGCGACAGGGCACGCCTGTGACAAGAATCCGAGAAATGGCGCGGTTTGGCGTGGTTTGGCGTGGTTTTTTGGCTCATGCGCCGCGCCAGATGTGGGCCAATGTCCCCTCCGGCGATGGGACAGGGGACATTGGCCGCCGGGCTCCGCGCCATGGCTCTGTGGCCCACTGTGGCTCACTTTGGCTCAGTTTTTTCGCCTTTCATGAGCCACATGGGCTACGGCGGCTGGCGAGGGGAAAGCGGCATCGGCTCGCCTGTCGCTGGCAGCAACGATCGGGTATGATTGGCCCTGCGATCGGGGCCGGTGGTGGTGTGCGCGACCGGTTGGATCGCGGCAGATCTGTCGAAGGGGACATCGGAATGGCTTCGGTTCGTTGTCCATATTGCCGGCATGCAATGACGCTGAAGGGCACGCGGCCCGGTCAGTTTCAGCCGGCCTGCGCCCAGTGCAAGAAGAAGTTTCTGCTGGCGGTGTGGGCGGACCCGAAGGTGCCGCCCACGGTGGCGCCGCTCCCGGCGGCGGAGCAAACCGTCCGGACGGTGGCGCCGGTTGCGGCGGCGGCCCTCGTGGGCGACGACGTCACCATGCCGCCCACCGAGGACGAGCTGTTCGAGCAGTTCGTCGACGAAATCCTGCCGACGCCCCCGGCGGGTCATACCGATGCGGCGGCGATCGCGGAAACCTACCAGCAGACCACCCCGCCCACGCCGGCGGCGCCGCCACAAAGATCTTCGCCGGACACACCGACGCTGCCGCCCACGCCCGCCAACCACGAATCCGACCGCACGATCCCCAAAAGCGTCGGCCATGACGATCCGACGGTTCACGCGACCGCCAGGCAAGTCGCGTACACCTCTCCTCCCGTCCGCATGCGTCTGGGTGGGTACCAGATTCTGAAGAAGCTCAGCGAAGGCGGCATGGGCGCGGTCTATCTGGCCAAGCAAACGTCGCTGGACCGCAATGTCGCACTCAAAGTGCTTTCTCCGCGGCTGGCTTCCGATCCGCAGTTCATCTCGCGGTTCACGCGCGAGGCCTACGCCGCGGCCCAGCTCTCGCACAACAACGTCGTCCAGATCCACGACATCGGCGTCGAGCGATCCAACGGCGCCGATACCAACTACTTCAGCATGGAGTTTGTCGAGGGCAAGACGCTGGCCGGCCTGGTCAAGGACAGCGGCAAGCTCGATCCCGAGTCGGCGGTGGGCCTGATTCTCCAGGCGGCGCGCGGTTTGAAATTTGCCCACGATCACGGGCTGATCCACCGCGACGTCAAGCCGCAGAACCTGCTGCTCAACAGTCACGGCGTGGTGAAAGTCGCCGACCTGGGTCTGGTGAAGCTGGCCGGCACGGCCGAGACGATCGCCAGGGGCGAGCACCAGGATCAGACCGTCCCGACCGACGGCACCAAAACCCAGGCGAGCGTCGCCATGGGCACGCCCGCCTACATGCCGCCCGAGCAGGCGCGCGACGCGGCGACCGTGGACTGGCGCGCCGACATTTATTCGCTGGGCTGCACCCTCTACGACCTGCTCACCGGGCATCCCCCGTTCATCGGCAAGACCGCCGCCGAGCTGATCACCAAGCATGCCTCCGAGCCGGTCGTCCCGCCCGATCGCATCGCCAGCAATGTGCCCCACACGCTCTCGAAGATCGTGATGAGAATGCTGGCCAAGAAGCCGGAAGAGCGCTTCGCCAACATGGGCGAGGTCATTATCGCGCTGGAGCAATGGCTCGGCGTTTATTCGGAGCAGCCGTTCAATCCGAAACAGGACCAGCAGAAGGTGCTTGAGTTTGCCGCCGAGCGGTTCCACGACAGTCCCTGGCGGACCTGGCGGCTGCTGGCGATTCGGGCGTTTCTTGTCGTCATGCCGCTGCTGATCATCGCGCTGGGGTTGCCGCAGGTGGGGCATCCATTGCTCGCGGCGGGCCTGGTGGGCTTCACGCTCAGCACGATCGTGCTCTATCAGCTCACTTACGGCATTGCCCGAAAAACGTATCTGCTCCGCAAGATCAGGGAGCTGATCTTCGACTCCGGCCCGCTGGACTGGCTGACGTACATCATTGTGGCGGTGCTGGCCGTGTCGCTGCTGCTGGCTTTCGACTTGTTGTGGTTGTGGCTGGCGTTTGGGATCGCCGGCCTCGCGGCTGCGATCGGCTTTTACGTGATCGTCGATCGGGCGCTGGTTCAGGACCGCGAGATTGCCGTCCAGCAGGCGCAGCGGCTGACCGAAGACATGCGCAAGCACGGCCTCGACGAAAACACGGTCCGCCATTTCGTCTGCAAATACGCGGGCAAGTACTGGGAGGAATTTTACGAGTGCCTCTTCGGCTTCGAGGCCAAGCTGCTGGCGCGGCAAGCCTGGAGCCGCGGGGAGATGACCCGCAACCGCCCGAAATTCGCGGCGTGGCGCGAGCCGATCATTCAGTGGATCGACCGGGTAATCGAGACTCACAAGCAGACCCGCCAGCAGAAGCTGCTGACGCGGGTCGAGGTCAACGCCCTGGAGGCGGCGGGGATTCCTTCCGAAGAGGCCGACCGTCAGGGACGACAGAACGCCAAGCGGCTGATGGAAAAGGCCGCGGCCGTGCGCGAGGCCGCCCGTGTCCATTCGACCGAGCCGGCGGTGGTCACCCCCGCGATGGAAGCTTCACGAAAGGGGCGCGAGACCGAGCCGATTCCCAAGGACTGGGTCGAGGACAAGGTCGTCTGGCGCACAAGGCGACGCCGCTACGACAGCTACCTGCATCGCCGCTATGGCGGCCCGTTCGACCTGCTGTTCGGACGTGAGCTGCGTCTGATCATCTCGATGCTGATCCTGATCGGCTTTGGCCTGTGGTGGACCGACAATTACGGACCGCAGGCGCGCAAGGCCGCTTCCAATATCGTGAATCAGTACCGCGAAGATCCGACGAAAAGTATGAGCCCCGACTCGCTAATGCATCCGGTCAACATCGTCAAAGCTAAAGTGACCGAGGAGGTCAATTCAGGGCCGACCGGGCAGGGCTCGCCGCGCGGCATGCTTCAGTCGACTGGGAATCGCCCGCTGGCGATCGGCAGCATTCCCCCGTGGCTGAGCGATGCGGTTGGAAGCTGGGAAGGCGGCATTGCCGGGGCCCTGCTGCTATGCTCGCTGTTCTTCGGCGGCAGGTGGCTGGGCGCGGGGGCGATGCTGGCCTCCGCCGCGGCCTTGTTCGGAAGCCAAGTCCCGGCGCCGCTGTTGTCCACCCGCGACTGGGGCCCGGCCGCCGCGGCTCTCGCGCTTTGGCTGCTCGCCGTCATTTTCCTCCGTGAGCCGGCATGACCGCCTATCTCTTGCTTCTGGATGCCGGGCCGGAATCATGTGCGGCCATGTCAGCCGTCCCGGCCCGAACGCAAGCCCATAAGCTGAGGCGCGGATTCTATCAGGAACCCGCCGACGCTCTGGCACGGGCGCTGATCGGAAAAATCCTCGTTCATCGGACCGGACAGAAGGAATACCGCGGCCGGATCGTGGAGACCGAAGCTTACATGGGTCCCAATGATCTGGCGTCGCATTCCTCCAAAGGCCGCACGAAGCGCACGGAAGTGATGTTCGGGCCGGCGGGCCACGCGTACGTCTATTTCATCTACGGCATGTACGAGATGTTCAACATTGTCGCCGGCACGACCGGCAAGGCGCATGCTGTGCTGGTGCGGGCGGCAGAGCCGATGGACGGATGGGAGGCGGATCTGTCCGGTCCGGGCAAGCTGGCGCGGGCGTTCGAATTGAAACGATCCGACAACGGCCTGGACCTCACGGGCTCGAAACTTTTTCTGCTCGACAATCCCGGTGACCAGGCGAAGATCGCCGTCAGCCCGAGAATCGGCATCGACTATGCGAAGCATTGGGTCAGCGCACCACTCCGGTTCTTCGACGCCAACAGCCCGGCGGTGTCGAAGACGCGATCCGCGCCGCCAAAGCGCTAAAGCGGTTTGTTGCCGCCCGGCGAAAGCGCAAAAAACGTTCAGTTCACCAACGGCCGTCCATCCCTGAACTGAACGTTTTGAACAGAATTGAACGTTTTTTGGCCTGACGCGGCGGGGTCCCGCGATGATGCCGGTTGCGCGAACCCGTTTAAGAGGTTGTCAGTGCCCGCCCATCCCACCCTCACGATGCCGCGGCTTCTGTTGCGACCTTGGCGGGGCCAGGACCTGGCGCCGTTCGCGGCCCTCAACGCCGACCCGCGCGTCATGCAGTTTCTGCCGAACTGTCTTACCTGCGAGGAAAGCGACGCCATGGCCGCGCGCATTGCCGAACACTTCGATCGGCACGGCTTTGGCCTCTGGGCGGTCGAGGCGCCCGGCGTGGCAAATTTCATCGGCTTCGTCGGCCTTTCGATTCCCCGCTTCGAGGCGCACTTTACCCCCTGCGTCGAAATCGGCTGGCGACTGGCCCACGAATACTGGGGACTCGGCTACGCCACCGAAGCGGCTCGGGCCGCCCTCGCCTTCGGCTTTGAATCGCTCCGCCTGGAGCAAATCGTCTCGTTCACTGTGCCTACGAACCTGCGGTCGCGCCGGGTGATGGAACGGATTGGAATGACCCGCTCGCCCGCGGATGACTTCGAGCATCCGAACCTGCCCGAAGGGCATACCCTGCGGGCCCACGTCCTCTACCGGCTCTGCCGCTCGGATTGGCTGCGCTCCACCGCGTCGACCCTCATTGATTGGTCACGCAGGCCAGGAACTCGATAAGCTGGCTGGCATGGTTGACCTCCCCGCGGACATCACCGAAAAACACGACGATTGCCGCCGCAACCCGGTCGCCGGATGAAGGCTTGGTTCGCCGACAGTTTCTTCGGCCATACGACGCAAGGGCGGTCCTTTTTCACCCACCGTTGTCTGGGTGGCAGTGAAGTCAGACGCTCAGCACCTCTGGAGCCACACCGCTATCGACAGGAGGAAAGCGAAGTGGATTCGGCGCCCCCATGGCGAGCCGGAAGTCACCGGTTGACGGCTCCTCCGGCCTTCCGACAACTTTGGGGAGGGAATTGAAGTGCAGATGCGAAGGGGAATGCGCCGGATTAAATCCAATCCTTGTATACCAAGTCCTCAGCCACGACTCTATCGGTGCGTTGCGGGCTTGGTGAGGATCGAGTTCCCATCGAATCGAATCTAAACCCACCCCGTCGGGAAGATGTGTGATGCGGATGTAGCCTTCGCGGATCGCCACGTACGGAATCCCATCTCCCGGCGCATACGATGCGAGATGATGATGCGGCGCTAGCGTCTCGACGCCGGGATCGAAGCGGCGTAAGACGAGCAGGAGCGAGGCTTGAGCGCCGGGAGAGACCCGAAGCGGAATCCCTGCAAACGAAGCCTTCTTTCCGGAATCGGGGAATAACTCCGCGGCCACGAGGGCGTCAATCCCAGCCGCGAGCACAACCCATTTCATTGCCTCCTTCCGCAAGATGTCGCGCTCGACAAGCGGACGATCCGCCCGCTCGAATACGGCACAGTCTCGCAGGCAACTCTCGAACATGTCCGCGATGCGGTCGAGCTGGTAGTCCATGTTTCAGACGCTGCTCGGCCTCATCGATTCGATCCAACGCTCAACAGATTCGTCGGACGGATGTTCACCCGGCAGCTGATCCAAGATCCGCTTTAGGGGGACCGGAAGAACCCGCGTCAACTTCGAGGATACATCATCGGCTACGAGAAAGAGCATCGTCGCGGCATCGTAGATGTGCGAGCCTACGAACGAAGCCAAATCGGGCGCGCCCCGTTGGAATGCACCCATTTCCGCCTTCCTGAGCACCAGCAGCGTTCCGCCGGCATCGGCAAGCGGCCGACGGTATCCATTCAACCAAGGACCGATGTCGACTGCGACGCCCTGCTGGACGAACAGCATCCACAACCCGGCCGCAATCTGCGGATTGGCCTCGACATCGTCCTGGAACCGAGTCCTCGCAAGCGACTGAAGCTGGATAAGATTTCCCGGGCCGGTGGAGACGAGCAGTGGCTCAATATCTTCGCTATTTAGTCCCGCCAACATCATGAGCACAACCTTGACCAGTTCTTCCTTGTCGTCCCACAGCAGGACATGGATCGAAGCACGATCCTCCCGGATTGAATTGATGAGTCTTTCGGCCGTGGCCATATTACGCGGGAACCTTTCGCCTCGCTTGGAAACGTTGGAGCGAAGCTTCCGCCAATGGGTGAGCGCGCAGTTGTATGCGACCGTCTCCCGGAACAACCAGAAGACCAATTGGTGATCGCAACAGCGTCGCCGCCTCGCCCAAACCGGTGCCAACTCTGCAAATCTCGTCCAGCAGCTCGAGATCCTGCGTACTGTAGCTGAGGTACGCCTGTTCGGCAGTGTGAACGACAGCTTTAGCATCCGTGAGCTCGACCACATCATGGCGAGCAAGATGAGCTTCCTTGCATGCTTCCTTCAGAAACTGAACGAACTGGCGAAGAATACCGCCGCTATAGTAGGCGAGGAATCGTAGGCTCGGTTCCGGAAGCGTCGAATTCAGTCGCGCATCGCGCACAATCGACCGATATATCTCCGGAATCCGGCCCTCCGTCGGAGACGGTGGGAGCTCGACAGGGTAAAGAACCTGTGGACGGCCCCATCTTGATTCAATGGAGTTGCGCAGTTCGCCAAGCGTGTACTCGAATGGCGCCGTCATCACGAGGGAGGCGGCGAGTCTTTCCCATGAAGGCGTCGCCGTAACGAGCACCTCCTCCGCCGCGAGCGAATTCCTGATTTTGTCAACATGATCTACAAACAGGACCGGCATTCCCCCGGAACGCCTGGCCATCCACTCTAGAAGGCGATTCAACAGGTTGACCAAGCTGTCGGGCGCGATGCCGAAACGTTCAGATGGTTTCGAGACCGCTTCATGCTGGGCGGCCTTTCCTAAAATCAGCGCGAGTGTTCTATTCGGGTCCACGCCCGCGAGGCCCACCGGAAAGTCCATTCCACCGAATTGAAAGGTTACCCTTGTGCGATCGTCCGAGTACCGCCCATTAAGCCACTCGACTAGCCTAGTGCGAGTTTCGTCCCGGAGTTTCTGAAATTCCGCATCATGAGGCTGGAGAGATTGCGTTATGCCCCAGCAATCACGAAAGATGGTTAGCAACACACCGGTAGGTCCACAATGCTCTGGATGCTCTTCCTTCTCAAGATCGCAATAGATCCAAAGGCGACCGGGGGTATCCTTCCGAGCCAAACGGATATAGTGGAGCAATTCCGAAGACTTGCCGACCCCGATCTGCCCCGTCACCAGTACGCGGGCTTTGTGCTGGCGACTCGTAATATCCAAATCGAGCCGGTTAAGAAAGTCTCCATCACGTGTCGCGCGCATGGTCCGGCCAGAATCCGGCGTGAAATCCGCAGGCCGCTCCGCATTGAGCCGCCCTAACGCTGTCCGCAGATCGTCAAGTCGTCTTAGGGACGATGCCATCGCGCTCCTCTGATCGGCCAGGGATTATACACCAGGAGCCGCAGCTTTTAGCCTTCAATAATTCGGGACAAACAGCGGCTGGTGTGAGCAAAAGCCCACGGGTCCAGCATCCAGAAAACTGTGGTGTTGAGAAGAGGCTACCCCACTTCTTCCAGGATCGCGTTTTTCACCTGCGTGGGGACCGGGGCGTACTTGAGCGGCTCCATGACGCTGCTGGCGCGGCCGGTGCTCATCGAGCGGAGCTCGGTGGTGTAGCCGAACATTTCGCTCAGCGGCACCTCTGCTTCGACGATGCGGGTGTTTCCGCGCTGGTCGGAGTTGACGATCATGCCGCGACGGCGGTTCAAGTCGCCGGTCACGTTGCCGACGAACTCTTCGGGCGTGGTAACGACGACCTTCATGATCGGCTCGAGCAGCGTCAGCCCGGCCTTGGTGGCGGCCTCGCGGAAGGCAAGCTGGCCGGCCAGCTCGAAGGCGATCTGCGAGCTGTCCACCGGATGGTAGCTGCCGTCCACCAGCGTCACCTTGCAGTTGATCAGCGGATAGCTGGCCAGCACGCCGGTCTTGGCGGCCATGCGGGCGCCGTACTCGACGGAAGGAATGTATTCCTTGGGGATCGAGCCGCCGAACACCTTGTTCTCGAAGGCAAAGCCGTCCTTCCAGCCGAGCTTTTTGAGGACCTCGGCGTCGAAGGGCTGGCCGGTCGTGCGATCGATGCCGTCGAACGGCTCGATGTTGATCGTGCAGTCGCCGTACTGACCGCGGCCGCCCGATTGCTTGACGTGCTTGCCGCGGATGTTGACCGCTTTGCTGGTAATCGTTTCCTTGTAGGCGACCTTGGGCTTGCCAACGATCACATCCACATGGTGATCACGGGTGAGACGGTGCCGCAGGATTTCCAGGTGCAGCTCGCCCATGCCGGCGATGATGGTCTGGCCGGTTTCCTCGTCGTAGTTGGCCTGGAAGGTCGGGTCCTCGCGCTTGAGCGTGGTGAGGGCCTCGCCCAGCTTCTGCTTGTCGGCGGCGGTCTTGGGCTCGATCGACATGCTGATGACCGGTTCCGGGAACGTCGGCCGCTCGAGGATGATCGGGTTGTCCGGGTCGCAGAGCGTGTCGCCGGTCAGCGCATCCTTGACGCCGATGCAGGCGACGATGTCGCCGGCCTCGGCCACGTCGATCGGATTGCGGTCGGCGGCGTGCATCTGGAACATCCGGCTGATGTTCTCACGCTTGTTGCGGTTGCTGTTGAGGACGCGGCTGCCCTTCTCCAGCCGGCCGCTGTAGACGCGGACGTAGGTCAGGTCACCGTGCTGGTCGTTGACGATCTTGAATGCCAGTCCGGCGAACGGCGCCTCGGGAACGAGCGGCCGCTCGATGATTTTGTCCGGGTCCTTGACGTCGTGGCCTTTGACCGGCGGCAGGTCCGCCGGGGCGGGCAGGTAATCGATGACGCCGTCCAGCAGGCGCTGGACGCCGACGTACTTCAGTGCCGAGCCGGTGAAAACCGGATGCAGCTTGAAGTTGATCGTCGCCCGACGAAGGGCGGCGCGCAGCTCCTGCTCGCCGATCTCAGCGCCCGTCAGATACTTCTCAGTCAGCGCGTCATCGGTCTCGGCGACCTTCTCGATCAGATCGTGCCGCCACTTCTCGTAGCGTTCCTTTTCTTCCTCGGGGATGGGCTTTTCGATCATCGTCTTGCCCTTGTCCTTGTCGTCGTCGAGCTTGTAGTAGATGGCGACGCCGCGGAGCAGGTCGATGATGCCCTTGAAGGTATTGCTCTGGCCGATGGGAATTTGCACGGCCACCGCCGGAGCGCCCAGCCGCTCGAGGATGCTGTTGAAGCTGAAATCGAAGTCGGCGCCGATCTTGTCCATCTTATTGATGAAACAAACCCGGGGGACGGCGTACTTGGTCGCCTGCCGCCAGACGGTCTCAGACTGGGCCTCGACGCCTTCCTTGCCGTCGAACACGGCAACCGCGCCGTCGAGCACGCGTAGACTGCGCTCGACCTCTGCGGTGAAGTCGACGTGGCCGGGCGTATCGATCAGGTTGATCGTGTAGCGCTCGCCGAACCGGTCCCAGGGGCAGGTCGTCGCGGCGGAGTTGATCGTGATCCCGCGCTTCTGCTCTTCCTCGTCGAAGTCCATGACGGCAGTGCCTTCGTGCACCTCGCCCATCTTGTGGATCTTCCCCGTGTAATAGAGGATGCGTTCGGAGACGGTGGTTTTGCCGGCGTCGATGTGGGCGGCAATTCCGATGTTGCGAATCTTGCTCAGGTCGCGTGCCATGGTGGCGTTCCCTTCACTAAACACAAAACCCGCGGAGGCTTTATGGGAGGCTTCGCCTCACCATCCGCGGCAATCGTCTTGAACCTTGGCGACTACCGTTTCCCGTTTGATCGGGATCGGCCCCTGCGGGTCTTTTGCTTTGTTCACCCTTCACCGGTTATCGGATCAGGCGAACCGAGCTTCGATTGTCGCTGTCTCGAAGCCCCTGGGCTGAAATCCTCTAAAGGCATCTCAACCGCACGGTCAGGCTCATACTGACCATGCAGGCTTCGGTCAGCATGAGCCGCTCAATTCGGCTCAATCTTCACGGCTACTCCTTGTTGAACAGCCTTGGATATCGACTATACGTCCGCAAAGGGACGATTGTTTTCGATACCGTTTGGGCAACAGACTTTACCCGCGAGAACCGAAGCGTCAACTGGCCAATTTCGCAGGTGATCGCGGCGTGTCAGAACCTTGTGATTCGGCTGCTTCTGCCGATCCGACGAATGCGCATGTCGGCGTTGGGCTCGCAGAGGCTTTGATTGTTCCCACTGCGGCCCGTCCCTAAAATCCCGCCCATGTCTGACGGCCCGACATGGACGGTCCGGGGAATCCTGGAGTGGACGAGCGGGTTTTTTGCCCGCAAGAAGGTCGAGCCGGCCAGATTGTCGGCGGAGCTGATCCTCGCCCACGTCCTGAGCGTTGCGCGAATCAAGCTTTACACGGATTACGAGCGTCCGCTGAGCGAAAAGGAGCTGGCGGCGTGCCGCGAATTGGTCCGCCGGGCCGGCGAGCAGGAGCCCATCGCCTACCTCACCGGCAAGGCCCATTTTTTCAACCTTGAATTCGAGGTCACGCGCGACGTACTGATTCCCCGGCCCGATACCGAAACGCTGGTCGAAAACGTGCTGCAATTTGTGCGGCACCAGGGCGGCTTTGAGGCGCCGCGGGTGCTGGACTTGTGCACGGGCAGCGGGTGCATCGCCGCCGCGATTGCGCACCATCTCAAGTCTGCGGTGGTGACCGCAACTGACGTCAGCCCCGCCGCCGTTGCCGTCGCTCGAAAAAACATTGAGCGGCTCGGCCTGAGCGGCCGCGTGCTGGTGGAGGAAGGCGACCTGTTTGAGCCGCTCTCGCGGATGGTGGATGTGCAACCCTTCCATTTGATAGTCGCCAATCCGCCGTACATTCCGACCGGCCAGATCGAATCCCTGGACCGTAGCGTGAGAGAATACGAGCCGATCCAGGCCCTCGACGGCGGGCTTGATGGGCTGGTGATTCACCGAAAAATCCTCAGTGAAGCGCCGCAACGTCTGGTGCCGGGCGGGCGGATCTACCTGGAGATCGCCTTCGATCAGGGAGAGTTGGCAAAGCAGGTCGCCTCGGAATATCCCGCATTTGAGGACGTCCGAATCCTGAAGGATTTCGGCGGACGCGACCGGGTGTTAACGGCGCGGAAGGCAGGATAGACTTGCTCGCAGACAAACCGATTCTCGACTACGGGCAGGCGCGCCCGCGAAGATATCGGCTCATAATCCGTGTGTTCACTGCCGCATTCGCGGGCTGGGCCGCATTGCTGGCCGTTTTAGCGGTCCTCATTTTCAGCGGCAAGGGTGATCCGGCTATAGGCCGGGAGGGCGCTTTCCTCGTATTTGGGATAGTTTTCAGCGCCTTTTATTTCGTTGACTTTGTGCTGCTCGCCATTCCGGGATACTTCATTCTTCGCAGGCATATGCCGCGTGCCGCGCGCCCAACCCTGGTTGCGTTTGGAGGGATCTCTTTTGGACTGAGTTCGGTGGTCTGGTCGATGGTGTGCGACAGGCCACCTCTGGGAGACTTGGTAGTAGGCGGGGCACTGGGCGCGGTTGCGGGCTCTGTTGCCTTATTGGTGATGGGTTCCGGCAAGCAGGTCATTGACCGCGAATAACCTTTAGAACACGAAGGTCGTCCTTAGCGACGGCGACGCGCGCGCCGCCGCCCATCGTATCTTCCGCCGGGATGAATTCGAACACCCACTGCTCGCCCTGGTCTTCTACGGTGACATCATCGTCCCCATGGATCGCGTCCGCTGCGGCAACCCGCGCAACGTCGAGCGCTTCAAGAATTTGGAGTCAAAAGCAGGGTCAAGAGAGCACCTCATCGCGTTTGCCGACTATCCGAGGGTGGTGAGCCCGTAGGGGGGTCCATCGCCATTGAGGAGTTCAATCGACCTGGAGATCGGTCTCGATCTCCTCCGGCTCGTGCCGGTGAGATTCCTCGTGAGGCTTCTTCTCGGCCTTGCCATTGGCAGCACCATTTCCATTCAGCCCCATCTCTTCAACGAGCCGGGCGGGGACTTCTGAGGTGTTCTTGCACTTGGGATAACCGCTGCAACCGAGGAATTTTCCGCGGCGGCCGGAGCGGATGACCATGGGCTTGCCACACTCGTCGCAATCGATGTCGGTGGCGATGTTGTGGTGGCCGTTGCCGTTGGAGGAGGCGACCGGGTTTTCCCCGGTGATCCTGGCGATCATTTCCTGCGAGCGGGCGGCGCCTTCCTTGAGCAGGGGAACCAGGGCGTCGACCTGCTTGCGCTGGTCGGGCTCGAGCTTGCTGAGGTTTTTCATGCCGCGGCACTTGGGGAAGTTGGCGCAGCCGAGCCATGGGCCGCGTTTGCCGTCGCGAAGAAGCATGACGCCGCCGTCTTTTTCGCATTTGATCGTCGTCGGGATGGGCGGGGTCTTGGGCGGGAGCGGCTTGCCCTCTTTGTCGAGATTGATGATCGTCGAACAAGACGGCTCGCCCTTCTCGTTCTTGACCGAATAGCCGCTGCACCCGAGGAATTCGCCGAACCGGCCGCGCCGCTTGATCATGTCGCGCCCGCAGTTGGGGCACTTGAATTCGGAAACCTCGCGGAGCATCGGCTTGCCCTGCTGGTCAACGGGTTGGGTGCCGTCGCATTCGGGATAGCCGGTGCAGGAAAGGAAGAATCCGTTCTTGCTGATGCGGTAGACCATCGGCTTGCCGCATTTGGGGCACTTGTACGGCGAGGGCGTGCCGCCGGCGTGGTCGAGCTTTTCCAGAGCGCTTTCGACTTCCCTGTGGAACGGGCCGTAGAAGTCGTGCAGCAGCTTCACCCAGTCGATCTGCTTTTCCTCAATGCCGTCGAGCTGGTCCTCCATGCCGGCGGTGAACTTCACGTCCATGATGTCGGGGAAGCCCTGCATGAGCTTGTCGGTGACGACCGAGCCGAGCATTGTGGCATAGAACCGGCGGTCGACCTGCGAGACATATTCGCGGTCCTGAATCGTCTGGATGATGCTGGCATAGGTGCTGGGCCGGCCGATCCCAAGTTGCTCGAGCGACTTCACCAGGCTCGCCTCGGTATAACGCGGCGGGGGCTGGGTGAAGTGCTGCGTCGGATCGATCTCGATCGGCGTGACCGGCTGCTTCTCTTTCAACTCCGGCAGTAACTGGTCTTCGCTGCTGACGCCGGCCACTCTCATGAACCCATCGAACACAAGCTTGCGGCCGCTGGCGCGGAAAACCGCGTCGCCGCCGTTGGTTGGGCCGACGATCGTCACCGTCGTCTGATCGAACTCGGCCGGCGGCATCTGGCAGGAGATGAACCGGTTCCAGATCAGTTGGTAAAGCTTCCACTCGTCAGCGCCGAGCTTCGCTTTTGCGTCATTGGGCGTGAAGGTCGCATCCGTGGGGCGGATCGCTTCGTGGGCTTCTTGCGCGCTCTTGTTCGATGAAGCGTAGTAGTTCGGTTTCTCCGGCAGATAGCGGTCGCCGAAGTTCTTCTTGATGAAGTCGCGCGCCATGGTGATGGCTTCGGGCGACAGGTTCGTCGAGTCGGTACGCATGTAGGTGATGTGACCCGACTCATAAAGCGTCTGCGCCAGCCGCATGGCGCGCTGGGCGCCGAAGCTCAGGCGGCTGGAGGCCGACTGCTGAAGCGTGCTGGTGATGAACGGGGCCGACGGCTTGCTGGTGGTGCGTTTCTTCTCAATCGAACGCACCGTGAACATGGGGCAATTGGCGAGGTGTCCGTTCAATCGGCTCAGATAGCGCGCCGGTCCCTTGGCGTCGGCGTCTTCAGTGGTATTGTCCTTGTCGAGGACGAAGCCGAGCAACTCGGCTGCCTTGCGAACGTCGGTCTTGTTGGTCGCCTCGAATTTCTTCCCGGCCAGCTCGATGAGCTCCGCCTGGAATGCCTGGTGCTCGCCCAGCCACTTTTCGCGTTCGGCTTTGGTGCGCTCGCCATTGCCAGTGTTGGTCAGAAAATCGACCCACCTGGCGGCCAGTTCCTTACAGGAAGTGCCGGCGGTTTCGGTGGTGAAGATGCCGCCGATCTTCCAATACTCGGCAGGGACGAATGCTTCGATCTCGCGCTCGCGGTCGACAATCAATCGAACCGCCACGCTCTGCACGCGGCCGGCGCTCAGTCCCTTGGCGACCTTCCGCCACAGAATCGGGCTGATCTCCCAGCCAACGATCCGGTCCAGGATCCGCCGGGCCTGCTGTGCGTTGACCCGATCCATGTCGATCGCCATCGGGTGCTTGAACGCCTTCTGAATTTCCGACTTGGTGATCGCGTTGAAGATGACGCGCTGCGCCTTTTCGTCCGGAATGCTCAGCGCCTCTTTCAGGTGCCACGCGATCGCCTCGCCCTCGCGGTCCAAGTCGGTCGCCAGAAACACTTGACCACTGCTTTTGGCCAATATCTTGAGTTCACTGATGACCTTGCTTCGGTCCTTGAGGATTTCGTAGCGGGGCTCGAAGTTCTTCAGATTGATGCCGATGTCCCCGGCCTTGCTCTTGCGCGGCAGGTCGCGGACGTGGCCCATGCTGGCCTTGACGACGAAATCGTCGCCAAGATACTTATTGATCGTCTTAGCCTTGGCGGGCGACTCGACGATTACCAGGTTTTTACCATTCGCTTTTGCCATTTCGTCTCGCGTGGGCCGGTGGCGATGCGGCGTTACGCCCTATCGACCGTCGGCCTGCCGCCCTTGACGAGCGCGACATTTATCGCCACTGCCGGTGGGGGCGGGAGTTTGAACACCTCACCGCCCGGCTGTCAAGGGCGTTGGCCGGGCCGCCGGCAGCAATATCCTTACGCCACCACCTCCGGCCAGTTCAACTGCCGGCCTGTAAATCCGTATAATCCGCTCGGCATAAAACATGTATTCAATTGGTTTTATGAAGAGATGAAAGCCGCGCCGTAAATTCGATGACGAAAGCGAAATGTCGCTTGGGCGGGATTGAAAGATTACTTGGCGGATTCATCTTTGCGTTAGGATGCCCTGAATCCGCATGAAGATCGCCCGGGATCAATTCGAGAAGCTGGCTTTGGAGCAGCTGGACCTGCTCTATCGCGTTGCCCGGAAGCTGACTCGCGATGCGGAGCGCGCCGCCGATCTGGTCCAGGAGACCTTCGTCCGCGCGCTTAAAGCCCAGAGCACATTCAACTTAGAAGAGCACGGGATCCGTCCCTGGCTGGTGCGAATCATGCACAATCTGCATTTCAGCCGAGCCGAGCGCGAAAAACGGCAGCCGATCACCATGGAGGCCGGACCTCTGGAAGCCGCCAGCCCTCCGGCACCCAACGAACGCTTTCCATTTCAGGCGGGCTTCGAGGGAATGGATGAGCGAATGGTCAAAGCACTGAGCGAGCTTCCGCCCGAATATCAGACGGTATTGCTCTTATGGGCAGTTGAAGAATTCAGCTACAAGGATATTGCCGAGTCGATGGATATACCGATCGGGACGGTGATGAGCCGTTTACATCGCGCTCGTCAGAAGTTAAGCCAGCTTCTGCGCGATTACGCCGTCGCCGAACGTTTTATTAAGGAATAGGATCCGCGGCCTGTCGGTTAAAGCTCGTAGCAGTGCCCGTGCAGGCGAGGGCGGCAGTTTGATGTATCCTCATGTCTGACGGGGAATTGCGTGGGAAACGGGACGATGTCCGAAGACTTTGAAAGCTTCAATGACCCCGCCCTGAGGGCAGCGGTTCGCCGGGTCTGGTCTGACGAGCGAGCGCCTCTGGAGTTGCGGCAACGCATCACGGCGTTGGTTCCGCGTCAAGCTGCCGGACCGGCCAGAAGTCAAGTCGATCCCCTGTCGCTTCGGATTCGCTCCACCCTGTATGGACTTGCCGCCGCAGCGGTCTTTGTGTTTGCGGTCGGCATTGTTTTCAATGACTGGACAGGTGGCCGCGGCGGTCCCGACCGCGCGCCGCGGGCCATCGCGCTTCCCGCCAGCAGCGCCGACGCCCTTTTTGCCAGCCATGATGCGTGGGCGAAGTCGCCGGGCCATCGCATCCCCGGCAGCACGTCGGGAAACTTCGCCACCGTGGGACAGCAGTTGCATAAGCGCCTCGGTTTCCCGGTCCTTGCCGCTGATCTGCCCGGCTGGAAATTTGACGGCGCCGCGGTCTCCAACGTCGCCAATGCCAAATCAGGCCAGCTCTTTTTTGACTCCAACGGCAAACAGTTCGCCTCCGTCTTTTCCCTCCCCGCGTCTTTTGTCCAGGGCGTGGCTCAAGGATGTGATTATTGCCAGGCCAATGACAAACATGCGATGGCCGGATTCGCAACACCCAATGGTTTCTATTGTGTCGTCGGTTCCAGCACCGACGGCACGCTCACGCTCGACGATGTTCGCATCTTGCGTGATGGCCTGCGTCCGCAGTTGTCGGCCAAGCCCCTTGCAAACTCTCCGATTGCCACCATCCTTGTGCACTGATCGCCGCCCCGCTTTTTTGCGGGCGTCGGATCGCATAACATCCGTCCATGGCTAACCCGAGCGCCGACACGCCCAAAAAACAGCCCGCGCCCGAGAGCAACGTCAAGGAAACGATCGAATCGATTCTGATCGCTTTCGTCCTGGCGTTCGTCTTCCGCGCTTTCGTGGTGGAGGCGTTTGTCATCCCGACCGGCTCCATGGGACCGACGCTGATGGGGGCGCACTTCCGGGTCACCTGCCCCGATTGCGGTTATCAGTTCGAGAGAAATTACAGCTCCCACAGCGGTGATGACACGGACATCCCACAGTACGACAACCTCGAAAAAGGCAGAACGGTCACCTGCCCCAATTGCGGCTATCAAATCCCGTTTTCTGGCCTGCAGCCGGTCTACTTCGGCGACCGGATCCTGGTCCTCAAGTACCGGTATCTGTTCAGCCAGCCCGAGCCCTGGGACGTGGTCGTGTTCAAAAGCCCGTACGAAAAGAAACGCGACCCCGACGACTCCAAGTACACCGACAACTACATCAAGCGGCTGATCGGACTGCCGGGGGATTCGGTCATGATCCTGGACGGAGACATTTACATTGGCTCCCATGGTCAGGACCCGCGGCAATTCAAGATCCGCCGCAAGACCGCGCACGCACAGAGCGCCCTGTGGCGCGACGTGTACGATAACGATTACCTGTCGATCGGCCTGGACCGGGTCAACCGCGCCGACGCCGCGATGCCCTGGCAGGAGCCCTGGGTCGTCGTCAGCGGAGGCGGCTGGAGCGGGCCGCTGGGCGCGGGTAATCCCAGCCGAATTTTCAACTTCGACAACCAGAGGTCTGATTCGGCCATCGAGTTCGATTCCACCGCCAATCATCCCGGCTTCGACGGACTTTCCGACTGGCTGGCTTACGATCAGTCCAGTTTCCCCGGCACGTTCGTTTCCGATTTGAAGCTGAGCTGCGTCTACAGCCGGAGCGCCGGCGACGGGCCATTCAAGATGCAGCTCACCAAACGGCAGGACTGCTTCACCGCGGAATTCATTGCCGGAAAGGTGCGCCTGTGGCGCCATCAGATCATTCAGCAGGACCCACTGAAGCTGGGCCCCGAGGTCTGGAGCAAGCCGCTGGAAGCCGGCGTGCCGGAGCTTTCGATGGGCCGTCCGGTCGCGATCGACTTCAGCAATTACGACTATCGCGTTTCGATTCGAGTCAATGGGCGCGAGGTTCTGGCCACCACCGACGGTCAATACCATCCCAACGTCGCCGCGCTCTACGACGAGGCGTTGCGCGCCCATCGCGAGGAAGCGCACCCGTCGATGAGCGCCAAGCCGGTCGTCCGCATCGTTGCCGACCGGCAGACCTGCGCAATCGAGCATCTCCGGCTGGCCAAGGACATCTACTACCTCAATTTTGGCGACCACTACGATGCCTACGGCACGCCGACGCGCGAGCCGTGGTTCGCCAGCCCGGAAAACATCATGCAGCTTGGCGACGACGAGTATTTTGTTCTGGGCGACAATTCGCAGGTCAGCCTCGACGCCCGTTTCTGGGGCGCGCCGGTGGATTTGCCGCGGGAGGGGAATTATCACGTCGGCCCCGGCCGCGTGCCCGGGCGCTTTCTGCTGGGCAAGGCGTTTTTCGTCTACTGGCCGGCGGGATATCGCCCCCCTTCCCTGCCCTACGGCATCGAGCCGGATTTCGGGGACATGCGGTTCATCAAGTAGCTTCTACCGGTTCTGCATCAAGCGGATGATGCCTGTGGGATCGATCACGTCCCACTCTCCGCAGACGACCTGCACTTTCGGCCCCACCGGCCGCCAGCTTTGGGGATCCCCGGGCCCGAAGATCGATATAGTTGGAACCCCAAGTATACCCGCCAGATGTCCGGGCCCGCTGTCGTTGCCGACGAAGGCGCTCGCCGCTGCAATGCGATCCAGCAACTCCAGGAGGGTTGCGGTGCGCCGTGCCACCGCAACGTTCTCGAATGCTTTGACCTGCGCCGCAGGCCATCGCTCCATCTCCACCTCTCCGAGGACGACTTCGACCGCCCGGCCCGACGAGTTAAGCAGCCGGGCCAATTCCAGATAGCGTTCCGGCGGCCAGCATTTTTTTCCGGAGCCAGCGCCGGGATGGAGAACCACGGGTCCGCCTGGATTGCCGGCGGGAATGCCGATCCCGCGGGCGGTGATCGCCTTGAGCATTTGGTCCATTGCCGCCGCCAGCACCGGCCAGCTTGCAAGCTGTGCCAGAAGATGGGTTGTGACATGTCCCTCGAATTGATCGCCCGGGGCAGTCGAGAGGCAGACCAACGTCGCTTCCGGCGCCAGCCTCCTGACGTTCTGCAACCACGCATTCTCCGCCCCGGCGACAAAGCTGATGATCCACCGTGCCCCCTGGATCAAGCGCATCGCCGGGTCTGGCAGCTTCGGCTCCTGCGAAAACAGCTGGTACCACCCGCCCTCGACGTCAACCGATTCCACCCGTAACACCCGCTCCGCCAGCGCGCCTTTCTGGCTCGACGTCACATAAAAAACTCGGCTTTGCGCAAACACCCGCGCCAACCCCAGCGCCAGCGGCCAGGTCACCACAAAGTCACCCAGCGCGCCCTGATGGAAGATGAGAATGTTCCGGCGAAGAGGCATCTTGATCGGATGGCAAACGCGGGGCAAATGACGAAACTCGAATGACGAATGACGAATCAAATCTGAATTCCGAATGACCAAAACTCAAAACCACGCATGGGCGAGGTCTTCGTTTCGTCATTCGGATTTCGGTCATTCGGATTTGATTCGTCATTCGTCATTCGTACTTCGTCATTCACCGCTCGTCATTCCGATTTCGTCATTGCCCGCACGCTCGATCCACCCTCCGCCGATCACCACATCGCCATCGTACAGCACGACCGCCTGCCCGGGCGTGATGGCGCTCTGGGGCGAATCGAATTCCACCGTCAATTCGTCCTCTCCGGTCAGGCGCGCGACGGCCGGCTGCGGGGAATGGTTGTAGCGGATCTTCGCCTGACAGGAGAGCGGGCCCGAATCCAATCCAAGCCGCTCGTCAAGCAGGTTGATCTGCCGGGCGACCAGCGAGCGCTTGGCAAGATCGCTCTGCTCTCCCACGATGACGCGATTGGCTTGGGCATCGATGTCGATCACGTACAGCGGATGGGCGGCCGCGATCCGCAAACCCTTGCGCTGCCCGATCGTGAAATGCTGATGTCCTTCGTGGCGGCCGACGACCGTACCGCCGGTGGTAACTACGTCGCCATCGCGGAACGCCTCGGGTGTGCGACGCCGAACCAGGCCGGCGTAATCGTTGTTCGGAACGAAGCAGATTTCCTGCGAATCAGGTTTATTGAACACCGGGAGCTTCAAGTCCTCGGCGATCTGCCTCACCTCGTGCTTCTCGAATTCGCCGATCGGCAGAAGCGTGTGCTCCAATGCCTCCCGGCTCATGCCGAACAGCACGTAGCTCTGGTCCTTGCGGTGGTCCCTGCCGCGCAGGAGCCGCTTGCGCCCGCCGGGCCGATCGAATCCGACTCGGGCATAATGTCCCGAAGCCACAAAGTCGGCGCCGACCGCCCGGGCGTAGTCGGCCAGCTTTCCGAACTTGAGCCAGTCGTTGCACCGCACGCACGGGTTGGGCGTGAAGCCTCGGTTATATTCGGAGACGAAGTAATCGATGACGCGCCCAAAATCCTGCTCAAAGTTGAGCACGTAAAACGGAATTCCCAGCATCCCGGCGACCCGGCGCGCATCCGCGGCATCCAGAACCGAGCAGCATCCCTGCCGGTTCTTGCCCGATGAGCCGCAGGAGACGTTCTCCTCCAGGGCCTCCACGCCCTGGGGAGATCCAAGCCGCATGAAGACCCCGATCAGGTCGTATCCGTCGCGGCAAAGCAGTGCGGCGGCGACAGAGCTGTCGACTCCGCCGCTCATTGCCACAACCACCTTTTTTCGCGCCGGACTCACGATGCGACGGTACGCGGGTAATCTGAACGCGTCAACGCCGTAGAGCTCGACGCGCAACGCGGCGGGCCGTGCCCGCCACACGCCCGGTTGCAGCGAATCAGCCGACGGCGGCGACCCGGCTGAGCAAGCGGCTTGGCCACTGTAGACCAAGATCGGGGACGACGAAACTACGGTTCGTAGCGCTCTGCCCTGCCAGGACAGCCTCGGCGGCGAGATAGCCGCTGCGGACTGCGCCTTCCATCGTCGCGGGCCAACCGGTCAGCGTGTAGTCGCCGGCGAGGAGGAGGTTGGCGATCCCGCCGGCGGGCGGGGCCTGCTGCGGACGATGGTCGTCTACGCCGGGCACTGGAGAGAACGTGGCGCGCTTTTCAATGACGGTGACCCCGCGTTCCAGTTTGGCCTCGGCTGCGGCGGGGAAGGTCTTGCGGATCTGGTCATGGAAGCGGCCCAGGGCCTCATCGCGCGGGACCTCGAGCCAGTCTCGCGCGGCGCTGATGACGCCGTGCACGACGCGGCCCTCGGCGTCCTTGCGAAACAGCCACTGGAGCGGACCTTCCAGAAACGCCGCGTGCGATTCCCGAAGCACCGGTCGATCGAAAAACAGGTGCGCCCCCAGGATCGGCACGCTCTGGAGTTGATCCAGCCCGGCGAATCGCCGGTCCCGTTCACGCCATTCCAAGGGAATCCATTTTTGAAGGGCGTGATGGTTCGTCGCCAGGACGACGGCATCAGCCTCGAGCGCTTCTCCGGACTGGAGCCGGACGCCGGTTACGGATTTACCGGAGAACGTCAGCTCCGCGACGCGCGTTCCGAGCCGCACATCGCCGCAGGGAATCCGCTCGTAAAGCCGGGCCAACGGGCAATCCGGCAGTCCAAGGACATATCCCGCGGCGTTGGACAACAGTGCGTCCTGAAAAACCTGGATCGCGTAGGCGCTGCTGGCGCGCTTCGGGTCTTCGTTGAGCGATCCGACCAGGATGGGCTCGTAAAGCTTGGTGATCAGGGATTGCGGTTGCCCGTGGTCGGCAAGCCACTGGCCGAACGGGACGTCCGCAAGGGCGAGCCGGCCGGCCCTGCCCAGCCGGATCATCGCTGTCATGGCGCGGGAGAGACTGAGTCTTTCCCGCAGGGTCAGCGCGCCGAATCGCAGCAGCGACGGCGCCAGGTGGAGCGGCGCCGGCAGCCCAGGCGTTCCGCTCAGGCCATATTGGTTGCCATGATTATCGACGAAGCGGATGGTGCGCTCGAAGCGGATCAGATGTTCGACGCCGAGCCGGCGGTAGAAATCGAGCAGGTTGGTGCAGCAGCCCAGTAGAACGTGCTGGCAGTTGTCGAGGATTTCGCCGGTCTTGGGGTCCTCGAAGGACCCGGCACGTCCGCCGAGCGATTTACGGGCTTCGAGCAGTGTAACCGCTGCGCCGGCCGACTGGAGCGCCACCGCCGCCGCCATCCCCGCCAGACCTCCGCCAACCACAACCACGCGCAAGGGCTGAGATGGGTCAACATTCCGCGTGACAAAGTTGAGCTTCGACAGGCTCCGCATCAGGCAAACATCAGAGTGTAGCCGACGGCGTGTATTCCCGCGATGCGCGGGTGGCGCGCCAGCCGATGCGAAGCTTGGATAGCAGCGAAAGCGAAACCCGCTCGCGCAGCACGCGCTCAGGCTCGTAAGCCACTTTCTTCAGCAAGCCGCGGTAGATCTCAGTCATGGCGATAAGCGTCGGGCGGCTGTCGGAGGTGATCCGGCGTTCGAGGCCGGCGGATTTCTCGTAGAACGCCTCGGCCCGCGCGATCTGAAAGCGCATCAGCTCCAGAAAGTGATTGCCGCCGTTGCCCTGGCGAAGGTCCTCCTCGCGCACGTGCATCGCCGCCAGTTCCTCCCGCGGCAGGTAGATGCGGCCCTTGAGGGCATCCTCGCGCAGATCGCGCAGAATGTTGGTGAGCTGAAACGCCACGCCCCGTTGCACCGCCAGGAATTCCGTATCGGCGCCGCCCTCGAATCCCCAGATGTGGATGCTCGCCAGGCCCACGACTCCGGCAACCCGGTAGCAATACGCAAACAGGTCGTCAAACCGGTCAAAGGGCCGGAAATTCAGGTCCTGTTTCTGCCCTTCGATCACTTCGTCGAAGATCTTGTGCGGGAGCTGATAACGATCGACCACGTCAGCAAAGGCGGGCCAGACTTCATGACGGGCATCGTCGACGCGAGCGTTCAGGACGGCGTGAGTCTGAACGCGCCAGGCTTCCAGATCGGCGATCCGCTGATCGGCAGAGCGGCCGTCTTCCTGGTCGGCGATGTCGTCCACCAGTCGCATGAACGCGTAGACCGCGAACATCGCCGACCGCTTGGGCTCGGGAAGCAGCTTCAAGCCGTAGTAGAAATTCCGCGCTTCGGTTCGCGTCAACTGCTCGCAATAGGCGCGCGACTGCTCAAGGGACACGGGGCCGTCCTGCTTGGGTTGCATGTCGGCCAAAGTCATTCGGTTGGCCTCCCGCCCAATCGCGCTGCGATGCCGGTGCCCAGCGCCCGCGCGACAAGAGTTCCCTTGCGCCATCTGGACAGTGTCGGCCGCCGACTGAGCGTGTCGTAATTCTGGGCGCGGATGGATTCGAGCACGGCCCGTCCGCCGCTGGCGAACAGCGCCACATGACGCCGGATTGTCGAATCGAGCATCGGCAACAATGCATCACCCTGATCGAACCATTCGGTGGTCCGATCGATCTCAAACCGCATCAGGTCGCAAAACGCCTGATTACGGTGGCCATCGCGTATCTGTTCTTCGGTCACGCCAAACTGCCGCATTGAATCGGCGGGGATGTAAATCCGATCGCGGTCGAGAATGTCCCGCCGAACATCCTGCCAGAAATTCGCCAGTTGCAGGGCAGTGCATGTGCGATCCGACAACTGCTGTCGCCGTGGATCGCGATACCCACACATGTAAAGTACCAACCGGCCCACCGGATCGGCACTTCGGCGGCAGTAATCGACAAGCTGGGCAAAATTGTCGTACCGGTTGACCCGCTGGTCCTGCTCGAAGGCATCGATCAGATCGAGAAACGGCTGGATCGGAATATCGTGCCTGGCGATCGTTTCCCGCAACGCCACAAATAGCGGCGAAAGCGCCCGGCCTTCATAGCAGGCATACGTGTAGTCGCGAAACCGACCTAGGTATGACAGCGCCAGCGCTCTGTCGGAAACCTCATCGCCAAGGTCGTCTGCCGTGCGGCAAAACGCGTAAACGTTGGAGAAATCCTGCTTTAGACGATTGGGAAGCAGGATCGAGAGAACGCTGAAGTTCTCATAGTGCCCCAGAGCCAGGCGTCTTGTGAAGCGTTTGGCCCGGTCCAGCGGAACTGGCGGCGCGAATGCCGCTCGCACGGTTTCAGGGGCCGCCGCACTTGCGTCCGTGTCAGATGCGACAACTCGGTTCGTTGTGAGCAGTTGTTCCATTCAACCTGTACGGCGACCGAGAGACTCCT
>DATHPP010000387.1:0-13661 GCA_035483795.1 Tepidisphaeraceae bacterium
AGACGGGAGAATCTCTTCCCACGCCCGGGGCCTGCTACGCGGTGCTCCGGCGCTTGCCGCGGCGGGACTGGACCCCGCCAGCTCGATGCAGCAGGAACCGTCCTTCAACGACCGGACGGTTCGATCAGGACGTACCATCGACGGCATTGTATCGCATGACGGTGCATACCGCCGCCAGCCGAACGGCCGGCGGTTTTTTCATGCGCTGAGGTTACAATCCCGCCGTCGGGAAAGCCGGAGCAGCTCCGGTTTTAACGGCTCATACGGCGACAGCGTTCCTCACCTGTCCGCTCCGCCGTATGGGCCTGCCCGGCAGACGGGTGAGTCATGTCGGAAAGCGATTATCGCAAGCGCCGAAAGGCGTTCACAAACGACCCTGAGACAATACGGCTGTTTGAAGAAGTAAAGGCCGTCGCCGACAGCGAAGGTGTCTCCGACGTATTCCGCGTGCTCAACCGTCCGGCATTTCTTGAGCGCCTGGTCGCGCTGTACGAAAAGCATCAGTATTGGCCGGAGAATGAGGCGGACCCTGAAACGTGGGACGTGGATGACGCCGGGGAATTGTGTCGGCGTCTCCGCAAACTCATCGACAGCGCAGACAGGACGCGCCAACTGCTGGCGATGACTTCGGACGAACAATCCAAAACTAAGGTGTTCGCTGAGCGCGCCCGGTCCGCGCTCAGACTTGCCAAGCGGGCACTGACAGAGGCTCGCCGCCTGGAAGTGGACAAGCTGCTGTTGAAATTGAAAGCCGGCGCAAAGCTCACGCTGGATGAGCAGACGGAGTGGTACATCAACATTGTCGAGTTGATGTCCGGTCTGATGCCAGCGAGCGCGGGGGAATCACCGTCGCCGCATCGCCCCAAGAGCGCTATAGCTGATTTGGAAGCAAGCACGCCAGCGTTTGACCGAGAAAACGGCCAATGGGTCAGGAACACCGTGGCGGCCAAAGAGGATTGGCTACAACCTCGCACACTTGCAACCTACCGCCAGCGGGGAATCGCGAATGCTCGGAATACGCTTGGCCGCGATCAGGATGGCCGCGTATGGCGGAGAGAGGGGACCGCGAAGTCGCATCCTTGGTATCTGCGATCAACGCTCAAATCTCAGCAGGCCCAGCCGAAAACCGTAGACAAAACCGTAGACAAAACCGTGGATTGCTCAGATCGACGTTTCGACCCACGGGCGTCCATCGCCATAAAAAAGCATGCATAAACAACAGGAGGTGAACCGGGATGAACCCGAACCGGTTTATAACTTCAGGGCTGGCTAAGAAGCCCTGCCCTAGCGCATGAAGCGGCCCCAACACATAACCTTGCAGGAGAGTCGTTGGGGCCGCACTTAGCAAGCGCTGGCGGGGCGTGCGCCTGTTCGGGCACGCTCGGCCAGTCCTTTTTTTGAACCATCGGCTTGCCCGATGGAACCCGCCGGATTATTCGACCGCACGTCGGAACGGTCAACGGGCTTCCGCCAGCAACACCATGCGCGCCCACGCCGACACATCCAGCGCTTTCGCCTTCGCCGCCTTGTCGAGCACCTTCCGCTCGGATTCCGTGATCCGTATCCGCAGAACCTTCTCCCTGCGCTCTCCGGTATCTTTTTTCGGTCGTCCAGCCATACGATGATTGTATCCACAAAAAATCCACATGCAAATCACTTCACACTTGATTGTAGCTTTTTTGTAGATACAATCATGTGAATAAGAAAACCCCGGCCGTTATCAGCGACCGGGGCAGAACGACAAACCAGCGTGTCCGCCAGAATGCCGCCTAAGCAACAGCAATTCTAAGCGGACCCGCCCAGACGGCAAAGGGTTCGCCATGTATGCCCTGTCACGCGAGCGTCAGATTGAAGTCCTACACCTGCTGGTGGAAGGCAACTCCATCCGCTCCATCGAACGGCTCACCGGAACCAACCGCAACACGATCATGGCGCTACTGGTGAAGTTCGGCCAGAAGTGCCGCACGTTCTTAGACGCCAAGCTGCGCGGCCTGCGCCTTGAGCATGTCGAGTGCGACGAAATCTGGACGTTCGTTCGCCGCAAGCAAGCCACGATCTTTGCTCATGAGGATGACAGTAAGATCGGGGACCAATACGTTTTCACGGCCATCGACCAGAAGACGAAACTGATCGCATGCTACGCGCTCGGCAAGCGCACGAGCGGTGGCGCTGCACGTCGCCCATTACGACTTCTGCCGCGTTCATGGGTCACTCGACAAAATCACGCCCGCGATGGCTGCTGGCGTCATCAACGAGCTTTGGACGATTGAAGACGTGTACGATGCGGTCATGGAATAGGCCGCAACGAGCCGCCCCACGCGGGCGGCTTTTTCATGCGCGGGTGGTAAGATGTTCCCATGCGTCGGGGATTGCTTCTATTTATCCTGCCAGTCGTCGCAACTTGCGCGAGTTGCTACAAGCCCCCATCTGACAACGCATTCGTCGGCTCAACAAAGGAGCAGATCATCGCGAAGCTTGGCAACCCAACGACGCAGTTCAACGGCCACTACGGATTGCCTGGCCTAGGTTGGGCAAACCAACATCCGAACTGCGTTACCCTTCTCTTTGAGAAGCCGGGCGGAACGTTATACGTTACGATTGAACCGAAGAACGGCGAATGGATCGGGCTGCGTTCGCAGTGGCTTCCAGAAGGCGGAGCCTTCTGATACACGTATCGCAGCAACATTTTGAAATGAAGACACTACCCGCCAGAGGGAATGTGGGGGCCTTCGATTGCGTTTTAGGGCGAAACCTTTCTTTTAAAAGGAAACGATCGTCAATCCCGCTACGGTTGCCCAATTCCTCAGATAGCGTTGGTCGAGGGGCAAGGGCGGCGCGTTGTATCGGCCGCGCGCCTGAACAATCCGCTTCGACGGGACATCGAGCTGGATTGTCAATCGGCGTTCATAGCCGGTTCCGTCGCCCGTCTTGGGTGAATAGATCGCCGAAGTGCCGCGGGCGCAGGTGCGCGCGTAGCTGGCGACGCAGTGACGCATGGCCCGGCCTTCGGCTTGCAAGTCGGCCGAAGCAACGATCTCGTCAATACGCACGATTGTCTGCGATCCTTCAGTTCCCTCGATCCGCTCGTAGCCCGGGATGCCGCATGTCGGCCAGACCATTGCGCTCTCGATCGTCGCCCGGTTCAGGTCGCGGTGCCAGCGCTCGACCTGACGCAGGACAGCCGCAACCGTCCGACCCTTCATGCTGAAGCCCGGCTGCGCAATTCCGCCGCCGCAGACGATGCCGTTCACGATTCGCCGCGGCTCGGCGACAAAGCGCTGATTCCGAATCCAGTCCACGATCGGTCCAATCTGCTGGGGGTCCAGCATGGGATTGGCGACGAAGAACTGCACGACGCTCAGCCAGAACGGCTCATCCTCTTGCGCATCGCGAAGTGAGCTGTGGATGACCGCGCGGGCCAGACGTTCGTTGCCTCCCAGAGCGCGCACCTGTCCCCAGCGCAACGCCGAGATGATGGGAGTGTCGTCCGGCGCCAAAAGTGCGTGGTGCGACATCATTTTGCTCAGTGGAAACGGCAGGCCCCCGGCGGTGCGCAGGTTCCCACCCGCACCGAGATGGATGAACCACTCTCGGTGCGTGTCCGTCGATCGCTCGCTCCATGCGTCGTCGAAGAACTTGGGTACCGGCCAGCGCGCCAGCAGAAACCTCGCCAACTCGCCGAGCTGTCGATCGGCATTGTACGAGCGAGAGCAGAACCCAGCCGGCGTGCGCACCCAGCGGAATGAGAATCGGGCCAGACGCGACATGGCGCCAACATGCTTGCGCTCATTCAGAATGGATGCGCTTCGCTCCTCCATCGCCAGGAGCAGCAGTCGAAATGCATTGCGGTCCGTTGAATCAAGCGGTTGCGCGCATTCGGCGATCCACTGCGTTAATCGCGTCTTCTTCTGCTTGTGGGAGCTGTGAAATCCAAGCTCGATCTGGCGCACCAGCGAGCCGGAACCTTCGTGCGATTCGCGCAGCACCTGCTCAGCCGCAATACGCTTCACCAGGGCGAGGCGACGCGCCTCCAGATTTGGATTGCTATAGATTCGGTTGAGGTCCATTGTTCAGTTCCGTAAAGAGCAAACTTCCGAAGCGCCGAGTAGGCGCAACGACAGCGGCTCGCCTGCCGGCGAGTCGCGAAGGAAGTTGCCTGGAACTGACAAGGACCATGGGAGGCCGGTTAATTTAGGCTATCCCTGGCGTAGAAATCAACCGAACGTGCGGATTTCCCGCGCTCAGGCAGCGGTTACAATTGGCGTTATGCCGGATCAGCTTGCGTGAGACCGGCTCGCGGGGGCGCCGAGAATGTGATATTGATTGCATTCACATGCGAGGCGATAGGATCTTCGAGATTTTCGGCATCCACAGCGGACGCCAGCACGATGTTTACCAGGGCGCGGCCCGGACGATTGAAGAAGCCGACAGGAAGATCGAAGAGCTTAAGCTCAGAGAAATGAACGGCGGCAACTGGGCGGCGCAGTACCACAACAAAGGCTTTGTCGTCCGCTCAAGAGTCGTCGAGACCGATTTCGAGTTTCCGAGTCTGCCCACGCCCCGCCACAAATACTTCGTCAAGACCTCGCCCAAACCGAATCGCCCCGGCACCTGGGACTCGACGCGCGTCGCCGTCTTCAGACGTGGCCACTCCACTGACGAGGATCAATTCATCTGCGAGTACGAGCGGAGCTACGCCATGCTCCAGACGTTCGAGCCGTTCAGGCAGGGAAGCCGGCAGTTTGCATTGATCTCTCGTGAATACACGAAGAGCGCTGTGCTGGACCTGGCCTCGGGCAAAGTGATCGCGGAGGAAGCCGAAACGAATCCGCCTGGTGGCGGATTCTGCCCGGGCGGCTTTTTCGTTCCCGATTGGTGGGACGTGAACCACGGGTCCATTATCCCGGGCAGCAAACACTGGTCTGCCGACAACGAGTGGCCCACCGGCGACTTCGGCTTCGTATGGGGCTGCATCTGGGGCGACGACTCCTCATGGAAAGTCCAGTTCCTGGACTTGAGCCGCGTGACCGACGGGGTCATCGCGCGCGACGAACGTTTCGGCTACGTGGAACTGGCAGCGAGTGCCTATCAAAGCCCGTGTTTCACACTCGATCCCGACGCCGCCAAAAAGGTGGGACCGCCCCCCTTCATCCGCGTTTCAAAGTACGGCGGGATCAGCAAGGTCACGTTCGCCGTCGAAATGGCCTTCGATCTGCAATCGGGCAAAACCGACGAATGGCAGCGGCTCAAGATCGCGAATCTCGAATAAGGCTAGGCCTGTTGAAATCACGCCGTGCGAAGCGAACATTGAGATTCAGCCGTCCAGGTCCTTCTCTGCACCCGTGCGAAGATTAGCAATCCACTGACAGAAGGCGCTAACGCCCAGGGTGTAAAGAATCACGACGACGGCCGCGATGACCGGTACCCCAACCATTCCCATGATGGGAATCCGCTCGACCAGAAGCGCGCCTAGCGCAACACCGCCGGCAGCGACGATTGCTTCCGGTGTGACCGGAGGCAGTTTGTGTCCGGCCTTCGTTCCTGCCTTGAGCGCGTTGTCGACGAGTTTGCGGGTCTGCTTGTCCCCGCAGATATATTTGCGGAGAACCCAAGCGAAATATCCGAAGAAGCCATGCTCCTGAGCCGCGTCACGGCATAGATCGGGAACGTCTCTCGTCAAACTGAATTCGCGAATGATCTCGCTCAACGCGCGGTACTGCCATGTTCCGGATCGCGAGTTGATAAGCCGATCGTCGCCTCTCAGGTGCCATTCTCGATACGCCCGCACCTGGGATGATGAGGGGTGATGGCGGGCGAGGGGTTCTGAAAATGGCTCCTTAAGCAACACACCCACGAGACGCCCGATTCTCAGCGCGGCAACAGGTCGGTCATCTTCAACAATGATATCCGCGAGCGACTGATGGTATTCAGTCTGCGCAAGCGAGTTGAGCGACGTCAATCCGCGCAGTAGTCCTTCGGCGTCCATTTGCGCGTCTCCGATCAAGCCGAGCACGCGAATCCTCCTACTGCCACGCGATTATCGGCAAACGGGTCGAAATCAGCGAGCTTCTGGCGGCGCCGCCAACGGAAAGATGCCGTCATTCACATATCCGTTTAAACATCATCCCATCCTGCCCGCCATAGTCGATGAGCCAGTTGAGGGCGTGGTGGCGCTTGACGACGGCTCCGGCGTCGAGACCGGCCGGGGCGGGCTGGTGTTTGACGCGTGCGTTCACGCAGGCCCGGTTCCCCTGCGCGATGATCCGCACGATCGCCGACATATCGGAAGCCTTGGTGGGGCTGCGCACGAATGAGGCTTTCGCCACAAAGTGGGTTACCCCCGGTTACCCCTTCTTTGGTTTCCGTCTGCGGCTATTCAGCCATGAGGCAAATTTCGTTCAACTTGTCAGCGTCAAAGCCGACCCTTAGTCTGCCTGCGGCGATACTGAAAGATATCCAACCGTCTCCTGTTCGCGCCGGAGTTCCCAGCGTTCTCACTGCTTCGGACGGAGACATTCCAAATGTCGCGCCACCCACGACAACATTCTTCGTTTCAGCCGTGGGATGGAACCAGAGCGTGCAGACCCGTCCATCACTGTCACATTGTACCCACTGGCGCGAAACCTTGGCGTGAGGCGGAAGCCTCAGCAACTTCACAAGGGCGCCCTGAACCTCGTTGCCTGGCCGCATAATCCAGCTCGTCGGATCATGAGGCTCAGCCGGCCTCAGTCCCGACGGCTGAACTGCCATCGGAGTACCTATCTCCTCATAGTAATATCGCTCCTGAAGGTCGCCGATGGACGGCAAGAACTGTGTGCTGGCGCCTATTTCGTCGACGGTCCCGATCGGAAGTCCGACGCTTGTCAGCCATTCGCTGGTTTCCTGAAGTCCCAAATCCGCGCCCGTTCGGAAAATCGCTTCGACAAGATCGATTCCTTGCCACTCGTACTGGCCTTCAGAATCCAAGCGCACGACCGGGGGGACGATAGGATGGGATTCAAAGTCAAACGCCAACTGCGATTCGTGGGTTCCTGCAAAAAATCCCACCCTACTGAAGACGCGCCGATGTGCGCGCACGTTGGCTAAAACTTCCCCGTTCCCCTGAGCGATTTCAGCGTTGTAGCCCGCATCGAGGAGGTCAAGCGATGTGAACAGCTCGATTCCAAGATGATCCGAAAGAAACCTGTCGCCATGTTCTCGCGCGGCCCAGAGCTTTTCCAAACCCGAAGGCAATGGCCTGCCATTGAGGCACAGTTGGCTGATCGTCTTAGCTAAATTCGGGTCCAATTCCTAAACCTCCGCCAGCGCGCCCTCGATTGAAAACGAATTCGCGAACGCGGGCAAGCTCGATTACGCCACGCTCTGCATTCTAGCCGACGTTCAACCCTCTCCCGTTTGCCGCGGAAAAAGTCGCGGCGTTTGATCTTCGCCCGGCGGCCGTCGGGGTGGTGGAAGACGATTCCCTCGGCCAGGTGGCCGGGGGCTGATGGGAGGAACGCCACAGATGGACACAGATGAACACAGATGAAATGCAAAACTTGGATTGCCGGAGCGAATGCATGTTATCGACGTGCGGCGCTCAGCACGGGTTGAAAACCCGTGTCACAGGGAATCTGTGTCCATCCGTGTTCATCGGTGGCGTTCGCGGCGGTCTGGGCAAAGTCAGAATCAGCCCGCCGTGGCAAGAGCGGACAGGGATTGGTTCAATTGAGGGAAATCCCTAAGCAATAATCTGACAAACACTCCATTTCGCCCGAAAAGTGGAGTGTTTTGGAGTGTGTGTCACATGCCCGCGCAACATGCTCGTCTATCACGAGTTGCGACGCACGGATTCACCGAATTCGGCCATCGGAGCGTCGAAACATGCGACATGGAGCGTTTGAGCCGAGGGGGATCGCTGCGCGACCCGCCTCTACTGCTCAACTGTCCAACTGCGCTACTGCTCTTTAGAGCACCCATCCCCGTCGGTAGGTCAGCTTGAGGAACTGCTCGGCATCGGGGGCGTTGGTCGCCTGCATCTTCTGGGCGTCCCAGGTGATTTCGCGGTTGCCCAGGCGATGCGAGACGGCGCCCAGCAGGACCGCCTCGCTGAGCGGGCCAGAGTAGGAGAAGTTGCACAGGGGTTTGAGCGGGTCGTTCTTCATGCACGCCAGCACCCATTCCTTGTGCTGGCCGACGGATTTTTCGATCGTCGGCGCGGGGGGCGCGAAGTCCTTGAACTTGTCCTCGGGCAGGAGCTTGTGGCGGTCGTAGTCGGTGATCAGGTAACCTTTTTCGCCGACGAAGAGGGTGCCGTTCTTCCATTTGTCGAGCTTGAGGTCCGATGCCAAGGCAGGGCGACGGTCGCCGTCGTACCAGGTGAGTTGGACGGGCGGGAGATCCTCTCGCGCCGGGAATTCGTAGTGCGCTTCCAGCCACTTGGGGCACCACTGCGGATGGGGCGGCGGGCCGTCGGCGCGGACCCTGGTTGGGTTCCCAAGCTTGAGGGCCCATTTGGGCAGGTCAATCCAGTGGCAGGCCATGTCGCCGATCGTGCCTTCGCCGAAGGCCCACCACCGCCGCCAGACTTCGGGGAGGTAGTCAGGGCTGTAAGGCCGCGGCGGAACGGGACCGAGCCACAGGTTCCAGTGCAATCCCTCCGGCAGCGGCATGCCCTTGCGCTCGGGATGGTCCTGGAACCAGCCCTTGCCGATCCAGACATGCACTTCCTTCACCGGGCCGATCGCCCCGCCCTGGATCAGCTCGACCACCCGGCGGTAATTGTCGCCGGCATGAATTTGCGTCCCCATTTGCGTGACCCGCTTTTCCTTCGCCGCGGTTTCGGTAACCAGGCGCACTTCCTCGACGCTGTGGGCGAGGGGCTTTTCGCAGTAGACGTGGCGCCCGCTCCGCAGGGCCGCGAGCGTCACCCAGGCGTGCATGTGATCGGGGATCGCGATCAGAACCGCGTCGACGTCCTTCTGCTCGAGCATGTCGCGGTAGTCGTGATAGCGGCGGGCCTTGGGCGTCTGCTCCGCCGCGGCCCGCAGGAAGCGGTCGTCCACGTCGACGAACGCGACGAGGTTCACCAGGCCCGTCTTGCCCAGCTCCTTGATGTTGTAGTCGGCCTGGTGGGCGGTGCCGACGACGGCGACGTTGAGCTTGTCGCCGGGCGATGTGCCCTCCTGCCCGCGGGCGTACTGCTGCGCCACCCAATATCCCACGCCGGCTGCGGCGCCTTTGAGAAAATCGCGACGATTGAACGGTGGCATGGCTTCTCCGCTGAGGTCAGGGGTCATTTGTGAGTAGTCGATTGCCAGCGATGAGTTGAAGCGAGGTTGATGCGAATCCGGCATCCCCTAAACTGCATTCAACATGACGGCCCCCTCGCTTTCGGTGGTGGTGACTTTTCACAACATGGTGCGGGAAGCGGCGCGGACGCTGCACACGCTGAGCCGGGGATACCAGCGGGAGATCGACGATCTTGCATACGAAGTAATTGCGATCGACAGCGCATCGACGCGGCCGCTGCCGGAGGCGGACGTTTGCGGCATGGGCGACAATTTCCGCTACGAGTATTTCCAGACGGCGTCGGTTTCTCCGGTGGAAGCGGCGAACCGGGGCGTGGCCCACTCGACGGGCGAATGGGTCGTGGTGATGGTGGACGGCGCGCACGTGCTGTCGCCGGGCGTGCTTGCGGGGTTTGCGGCGGCGGGACGCGCGTTTGGGAATCCATTCATCGCCGCCCCGCCCGTGCACCTTGGCCCGGGCCGCCAGGACCGCACGGCGCCGGCCGGGTACAATCAGGAGCAGGAGGACCGGCTGCTGGGGACGATCGACTGGAAGGCGGATGGTTACGAGTTGTTCCGCGTCGCTGGCGCCCCATCCGATTCGAGCTTGGGCTGGTTCGGCTGCCAGTTCGAGAGCAACTGCTTCTGTCTGAAGCGGAGCGCCTGGCAGGAGCTGGGGGGCTTTGATGCCCGTTTCCAGTCGCGCGCGGGCGGGCTGGTCAACCTCGATTTCTTCCGGCGGGCAGTGGAATCGCCCGGTCTCGAATACGTGCTGCTCTTGGGCGAGGCGAGCTTTCATCAGATCCACGGGTGGGCGCCGTATCCGCTACGGGAATTTCATCAGGAATACGAGTCGATCCGCGGCCGGCCCTACGACCGCCCGCGCCGGCGGCCGGTTTATCTCGGATCGCTCAGCCAGCAGTCGTTGCCGCTGACACGCGTCTCGGCCAACGCTGGTCTGGCGTGGTGGGAACAGAACCCGCGGATGAATCTCACCAAGTGATCAACGAACGTCGGGGGAGCAAATTTCGTATCACCCCCAGTCCGAACTGCCGGCGATGCGGGCGGCGCCAGCCGCGGCGTGGAAGTCGCTGTCGCCGCAGGACAACGTCCAGTCGGCGCGGGCGACGCTGGTGAGCTGCGTCGCGACAGCATCGCGAAGCCCTGCTAGAAGCCGGCCCAGGCGAATGCCGGTGCCCCCGGCCAGGCAGACGTGGCGCGGACGATAGATCGCGTGACAGATTCGGATGGCGCGGGCCAGGGCGAGAAACGCCGGGTCCGCGGGTGAGATTTTCGACGCGGGGTCGTCGCCATATCGGGCGGCCAGGGCAGCGGCGCCCAGGTAGCCTTCCAGCCCGCCGCGGCCTCCGTCGGGGGCGATCGGCGGATCGTCGCCGATGGAAACGTCGATCTGCCCGAGGTGACCTGCCGAATCTCCTTCGACATGGAGCGGCTTGCCATCATCGAGCACCGCCGCGCCGACGCCCCCGCCGAGGGCCAATACGAGCAACCGGCCGGCGAGCCTGCGCGTGCTGAAAATATCGAAGGCGGTCGCTGTTGCGTCGTTGACGACAACCGGCGCCGGCGCCTTAGCGCCCAGCGCTCGTCTCACAAGCTCGTGCAGCGAGATCTCATGCAGGCCGGGCACGTTGGCGGAATAGGTGATTCGCTCGCGTCTTTCGTCAAGCAGACCCGGCACGCAGAGGCCGACGTATTGCGCCTTCCCGTCCAATCGGGATGTCGCGTCGCCCATCGCACGGATCAGCCCGGCTGCGTCCGGGCGGGCATACGGCCGGCTGCGGGCCGCCCAGACGACCTGCGCGTCCCGCACCGCCGCGGCTTTCACGGTCGTGCCACCGATGTCGATTCCCAAGGCGATCGCGGACTCCATCTGCGAGGAATCATCGGCAAATCCAGCCTCTGCGGCAATCTGCCGCCTGCCCTGAGCCTGTCGAAGGGCCATTGCATCACGCATGGAAGGTGGTAAAAGTGAACTTCGACTTGGCAGTATGACCTTCCCGAACGTGACGTATTCCATGAACGATTCCCACCCGATCCCGCGACTGCCGACCAGTGATGGCTTTGTTTCCGTCGCCCCACGCGAGCAGCTCCAGCAGATCCCGGCCTGGCGCCAGGCCTTTGCCAACCAGCGGAAAGACCGCCGTTACTATGAGATCGTCGAGGACACGATCGTCCAGGGCTTCGAGTACCGCTACTTCGTGCTGGAGGACAAGGCGGGGCAGGTTCGGGCGGTGCAGCCGTTCTTCCTGCTGCGCCAGGACATCCTCCAGGGAGCGGGGCCGCGGGTGCTCAAGATCGTGAATGGAATTCGCAAGAAGCTTCCGTGGTTTCTGACGCTTCGGACGCTGATGGTCGGCTGCGCGGCCGGCGAGGGGCACCTCGACCACGCTTCTGACGAACAGGCGCAGTGGGTGGCGGCACAATTGCACGAGGCGCTGGGACGCTACGCCAGACAGGCGCGGGTTTCGATGATCGTGCTCAAGGAATTTCCCGCGGCGTATCGCGAGCCGATGCAGGCGTTCGCCGGCAACGGCTACACGCGCGTGCCGAGCCTCCCGAGCGTGAAAATCCATCTGCCGTTCGAGGATTTCGAGCAGTACATGACGCAGGCCCTGAGCAAGGCGACGCGCAAAGACCTTCGCCGCAAGTTCCGCGACGCCGACGACGCCGGCATCTCCATGGAGGTGCTGACGGACGTGACCGGCGTCATCGACGAGCTTTATCCCCTCTACCTTCAGGTGTTCGAGAAATCGAAGCTTCAGTTCGAAAAGCTGACCAAAGAATTCTTCTGCCGGCTCGGCAAGGAGATGCCGGACAAGGCGCGGTTTTTCGTCTGGCGGAAGGATGGGCGAGCGATCGCGTTCAGCGCGTGCCTCCTGAACGGCGACGAGCTGCACGATGAATACGTCGGCCTGGATTATTCGGTGGCGCTGGAGCTGCACCTCTACTTCTACACGCTCCGCGACATTCTTCAGTGGGCGATGAAGAACGGCTGCAAATGGTACTGTAGCAGCGGGCAGGGCTACGAGCCCAAGCTCCGTCTCAAGGCGCGGCTCGTGCCGCTGGATCTGTATGTCTCACACACCTGGCCGCTGGCCAATCTCGTTTTGCGGAAAGTGCTGCCACTGATCGAGCCGACGCGGAACGACAAGACGATCGCCGAGTTCCCGAATTCTTCGGAAATCTGGGGATAGCACATGTGGCACAGCCGCCCCCGGCTGTGTTCGACCGAAGGTCGAAGATCGAACCGTCACACTGCACTTCCGCCTTTGGCGGAACACAGCCGAGGGCGGCTGTGCCACATGTGCGATCACGCCGCTCGCGCGGCTCGCAGCCCGCGGAGCGTGCACGGGCGGGTCTGGTTGAAATCGGTTCCGTTCAGCTTCTTCTCGGGCAGGTCCCATTTGGCGAAGAGTTTCGCGTCGTCCTCATCGGCACGGGCCAGGTCGCCCTGCCGGCGCGGATCGTCGATCTCGTCGTGATCGATCAGCGCGCCGAACGCCGGGACAACCGATAAGCCCGCGTTCCAGATTTTCAGCGAGAAATCCGGGTCGGCACCGTTGAGGAAGAACCGTTCGTCGAAGTAGCCGAGCCGTTCCCACAGCGTCCGCGCCGCGATGCCGAAATTGGCATACAGCGTTCCGCGAACGTGCAGCAAATGAAAGTCCCGGCCCAGATGGTGGGCTTCGAAAGCGACGTTGCGATCGGTGTGCGCGGAATGAAACAGCGCCACCATGCCGACCGTCCGCGGCGTGAAAGCGATCTGCTCGACCGCGCGGTCCAATGCGTGATCGAGCGGCCGGGCATCGTCGTTGAGCCACATGACGTATCGCCCGCGGGCGGCGCGGAAGCCTTTGTTCGCCGCCTTCACGAAACCTTCCCGTTGCGGCTCGCGAATAACGCTGAGCCGGTTGCCGAACGTCTCGGCGCCGCGCTGGAGCACGGAAGCGGTGGCGTCGGTACTGGCGCCGTCCACGACGATCAGCTCGTATTGGCACTGCGTGGTGTTGCGGATCGAAACCAGGCACGACGCCAGCGACTCAGAGCGATTGCACGTGGGAATCACGATTGAAAGATCAAACATCTTGAATTCACCTTATGAATAAAGCCTCAGGACCGGCACGCCGGCCGCGCGGAGCGGGGCGCATTGCGCCCAGAACTGTTCTTCGTATGTATCCGTGCTCAACACGACCGGCGGCAACATCTGCCCGGCGCGCACCCGCGCCTTGGCCGACTCCAGCGACTGCACGGGAAGATCGAGATGCACCGGCGACTGCGCGAACCGCGGATGGTCGTCGATGATGCCGACGACCCGATGCCGCCGCGTTTCCCAGCGATGCCGCTCGGAGAGCAGCCGGGCGGTGTGCTTTC
>DATHPP010000388.1:0-23689 GCA_035483795.1 Tepidisphaeraceae bacterium
GCATATGGCTCTCCTTCCAGCCCCGCGGGGCCTTCCGGGAAGGAGAGCCTATTTTTCGTGCAGACGTCATGCACGCGGAGACGGCAGAGCCTGAACGCGTCCACGGCCAGAGGCCGTGGTTTCAATCAGTAATGACGAAACCACTGCCGGAACAGTTTCCGCGCTCAGTTTTGTCATTCGAGCTTCAGTCATTCGGTCATTGATTCGTCATTCGGATTTCGTCATTTCGACCCGATTCGGGCCGATCACGTCGGATACACCCACGGCTTGCGATACGTCCGGCTCAGCAGCTTGGTCGCCTCGGGATCTCCTATACACTGATATTTCTCGGCATCCCATTCAATGCTTCGACCCGTCTTGAGCGAGAGCATTCCCAGCAACGCCATGTTGGTGCTGAGGTGTCCCTCCTCGATGTCGGCCATGGGCCGGCGGTGGTTGTCGATCGCATCCAGGAAATCCGCGAACAGCTCGCGGATGTTCTGCTGGTCCGGCAGGTGCAGCCGCGGGTCCTGGTGGATCTGCGGCTTGCTCGGATCCACCGGGTAGAACGTCGAACCGTCGATCCATCCCTGGTGGAGCGTGCCCTGCGTGCCGTAGAAGTAGCAGCCGACCGGCTGATTAGGGTCGGTCTTCTCGGCATTGTTGCCGGCAAAATAGCGGTGCTCCCAGGTGACGGTCAGACCTTCGTCGAACTGAAAGACAACCGCCTGATGATCCGGGGCGTCGCTGGTCTGCTGGCGGCCGTCGTTGATCGGCGGCCCTTTGATCGGCCGGCCGCCCGCCGAGAAAATTCTTCGCGGAGATTTGAGCCCAAGGATCCATCGCGTCTGGTCGAGCCAGTGAATGCCCCAGTCGCCGAGCTGCCCGTTGGCGTAGTCGAGAAAGATGCGGAAGCCTTTGGGATGGATGCGCGGGTTGAAGGGTCGCAGAGGCGCCGGGCCGCACCAGAAATCCCAGTCCAGCCCCTTGGGGACCGGGGCGTTGGGCGTCGGCGATTCGGGTCCGCCGCCGTAGTTCACGAAGCAGCGGACCATGCCGACTTTTCCGAGCTTGCCGGACTCGATGAACTCTTTCCCCCACTGGCAATGGGGCGAGGCCCGGCGATGAGTGCCGACCTGCACGACGCGATCCGCCGCCCGCGCCGCCGCGACCATTGCCCGGCCCTCCAGCACCGTGTGGCTCACGGGCTTCTCGACATAAACATGTGCCCCGTATTTCACCGCCTCGATCATCGCCAGCGGGTGCCAGTGATCGGGCGTGGCGACGATGCAGATTTCCGGCTTTTCCCACGCCAGCATCTCGCGAAAATCCGCATACCGGTGCGGCGTGTCATGCGTCTTCTGTTCAACCTCTGCGACCGCCCGCTCAAGCTGTCGCTTGTCGACATCGCACATGCCGACCACTGTGCACCGGCCTGACGCGATCGCCTCGTTGAGGATGTTCATCCCCCACCAGCCCGTGCCGATGATGGCGGTGCGGTAGGTCTTTGCTTTCTGCTGGGCGAAAATCGCCGGCGCCGTCGCCCACGCGACCCCCGCCGCCGCCGAAGTCCGCAGAAAATCTCTTCGCTTCATGGCAAATACTCCGGAGCTTGATGGGTCAGCTACCGCATCGGGCCCAACTCACGGCGATGTTGACGCGGACCGCACGATCGCCACGAACGTCGCTGGAGTCACGATCTCGATCCCACGATAATTTTTGAGGGGTAGGAGGTGCCTTTTGTCCCCCGTCACAACGTGCGTCGCGCCACCCAATAGCGCGCACTCAATGATTCTGTCGTCGTCCGGGTCGGCCGAGACGACCTTCAGTTGGTTGGGGACCGCTACAATCCGGGAGAGGCGGCGCATCTCGTCAACGGCCCAGGCGGCGCGTTCCTGCGGATATGCAAATCTGAGTCGGAGTTTCTCTTCGAATTCGGTGAGTATTTCGTCGCAAGTGACTGAGGCGGCAATGCGCGAGGAGAGAAGGACATTGGTATCGAAAACCGCTACCCTCTGCATGCGCGATCCTCATGCACAAGCTCATCGATGAATTCAAGTCGTTGCTCGTCGGTCATGTCTTCCCAGCGCAGCCCACGGTCGGCGGCGGCCTTTCGCGCCGCCTCCTGACCTTCTCCGGACAACTGATGCCATGCACCCCACTGCTCGCTCAGCAGTGACCGAAGGAGTTCTTCTTGCCGTCGCTGTGGCAACTGCCTGACCAAGTCTAACACCTGTTCATCATTCAGTTCGAGAGTTGGCATCGCTTGTACACCCTCGCTAAATTAGCTTTGAGTCCGTCAATATCCTAGCCGCGGGAATGCGGTTATCCACTTGGAATGCAGTGTCGAATGGCATTGAATCAGGGTTGCTCTCCATCAACGCTCGCCCGCCCCCGTGACACGTCGGGCGGAGTCCAGAAACTGCCCGAGCAGATCGAGCTGGGCATTGCGATATGTCTTGAGCACGTGGATGTCGTCGGCGAATTCGAGCATCGCGTCCTCTTGCGCATGGCAGGCAGGCCAGTTGGGCAGATGGTCGCCGTTGGGATCACCGGTTGTGGCGAAGTTCACCCAGTAGCGGCCCACACAGAGGCTGATCGATTTCTCCTGCCCGTCGCTTCCGTAGGGACGCTGGAACACGAAGGCGACTTCCGCGCCGTGATGTGCGCCCAGGAGCCGGAGAAATCCCTTGCGAGTGCTGCGGGAGAATTGATAGCGATAGGTGTTCTGCCCCGCCGCCGCGTGGGCGCGGGCGAAAGCTCGCGCTGTGCTGGCGAAAGACAGCTCGGTTGCCAGTTGCACCGCCGAGGCGCGGATCTGAACCGGATCACGGCCCGGCCATGCTTCAAAGAACTGGCCGGCAAAATCCCCGAAGTCGTTGCGCAGCATCTGCCGGTAGCTTGCCTCGTCGGCTGGAAATCGGGCCGCCAACAGAAACAGCGCCATCTCATCACGCGTGCTGCCGATCATCAGCGGAACGGGGTGCTCGCGTCCCGCGGCAAAGATGCGTTCGGGCGCATCGGGGATCACGTGACCGTCGACGGTCGGGCCGATGATCAATGCTAGCGGCTTGAGGTGCAGCGGCGCCCCCGGGCCGGCACCGACCTCGCTTGGGGCCGCCTTCAGGAGTTGCCGGTAATCGAGTCGTCGCATCTGCGACACATCCGGCGTCTCGCCCAGCCCGCAGCCGGCGATAAAGCGCCGCCCGAATTGCTCGGCGGTCTCACGGCCCGGCGGCGCCGCCCCGCGAAGCGGCGCAAAATCCATCGCAGTTGCGCTCTGGGCGATGGCGGCGTGAAAAAGGCCACGCGCCTCCGGCGCCGCCATCAGTGCCAGCACGCTGATTCCGCCGGCTGATTCGCCGAAAATCGCCACGCGATCCGGATCACCGCCAAACGCGGCGATGTTGCGATGCACCCAGCGCAGACCCTCGATTTGATCGAGCAGCCCATAATTCCCCGAGACATGGTCGGGCGATTCCTCGCTCAGCGCCGGATGCGCCAGAAAACCCAGAAGCCCGAGGCGATAGTTCACAGAGACGACGACGCAGCCCAGCCGGGCCAGCGGCTCGCCATCGTAGAGCGGCTGCGACGCCGCCCCAAGCACGAACCCCCCGCCGTGAATCCAATACAAAACCGGAAGCTTGTTCCCAATGTGGTGAGCAGGCGTCCAAACATTCAGATACAGGCAGTCTTCGCTCAGCGGCGCGCCGACCGCCATTTCCGGAAGCGACGCCAACAGCATCGGTGTCACCTGCGGAGCCGCCGGGCCAAACTCGAAGCAGTCGCGCACTCCCCGCCACGGCTCGACCGGTTGCGGCGGCTTCCAGCGAAGTTCGCCGAGCGGCGGCGCTGCGTAGGGAATTCCCTTGTATGCGATGACGTCGTTGTTGCCGCCCACTTGCAGCCCGCGAAGCCCTCCGCTGTCGATCTGAATCGCAGGCGAGCGAACACCGGCAGCGGCGGGACGACTGGCCGTATCCTGACCCCACGCCAACCCCGCAAGAACCAGCAGACCCACTGAAGTGACGCCGTACATCAGAGATCGATTCATGGCGGCCTCCTGAAGTATCGCCTACGGAACGTCAGGTCAGCTTCATCATATCGAAGGACCGTTACAAGATTAGGCGGGATGGGGCGGCTCGACGCGGTATTGACAACGCCCGCGCCCGCCGCAAGATCGTGGCCCCATGAGCAGAGTGGTGATTTTGCAGCACGTCCCGCACGAGGCGCCGGGGCGGATCGTGCCCGTGCTGGGTGATTACGGAATCCGTCTGGATATTCGGAAACTATGGCAGGGCGACGAGGTGCCATCCGACCTGGATGAGATCCGCGCGCTCATCGTCCTGGGCGGCCCGATGGGCGTCGCGGACATCGGTAAAGAGCAGTACCCATTCCTGGCGCGGGAAGTGGAGTTGCTGAAGCGGGCGATCCACATCGACCGGGCGACGCTGGGGATTTGCCTGGGGGCGCAGCTGCTGGCGTTTGCGGCGGGGGCAAAGGTGCATCCGAATTCGAAACCGGGTGCCAAACCTGATGATCCACCGGTTCCGGCACCGGAGTTGGGATGGCTGCCGGTGACGTATCCCTTTCCCGGCGGCACTGAGCCGATCGTCATGGGAACACATGACGGGATGATGGTTTTTCACTGGCATTTCGATACCTTCGAGCTGCCGCGGCTGCCGACCCCGGCCAACGCCCCGCCGCCTCCCGCCCCTCCTCCGCCCAGCGGAAATGCCCTGCTCAGTTCGAGCCGGGCGTGTAAGAATCAGGCTTTTCGCTTCAAAAACCGGCTTTTCGGTTTCCAATGGCACATGGAATTGACCCCGCAGGACATCAATGCCATAGTGAAGGCCGGTCAGGAGGACCTCAGGAGGGTTCTTGGCCCGGACGGGGAGAGCAAGATCTGGCAGGATACGGAAAAGTACTACCGCGATTACGCCCGCCTGGGCGACCGGATCCTGGAGAATTTTGTCCAATTCCTGAAGGTGTACTGATAGGAGGAGATTGCGGATTGTCACAGTCATTGGTCATTGTCACTCGTCACTGGGGCCGGAAACGGCGTCCAAGTGACAAATGACCAATGACAAGAGGCCATCAGCAATATCCAAATCTCCGCTTGCTGCCCTGGAAAACCTATTTGCGGTGGCTTTGCCAGCAGCCGATGGTTCGGCCGTGGGCGCTCTCTGCGCCGATCGCCGTGCTGCTCATCTGCTTGCCGCTGATGCGTCCGTTGCGACATCCTGACCCGCGGATGATCAGCGACGACGAGCAGGGCCGGCTGGCGACCGTGCAGGCAATCGTCGAGCGACATACGCTGGCGATCGACCATATCGCGGTCCGATCAACCCGCGCCGTCATCATCAAGGCCGACGGTCATTGGTACAGCGACGAATCGCCGGTCATGTCCACCCTGCTGGCCGGGCCCTATTGGGTGATGCACCGGTTCGGACTGAGCTTCGATTCCAACGCGGTACTGACCGAATACCTTTTGACGTTGCTTGGCGTGACGCTGCCGGTCGCATTCGCAGCCGGGCTTTTGTACCGGATGGGAAGGCTGTTCGAGCTTCGCCGGCCACTTCGGGCATTTCTGGCGCTATTCGTGGTCATCGGCTCCGGCTGGATCAGCTACGCCACGGTCTTGAACGCGGGGGCGGCGGCGGCGGCGCTGGTGGTCATGGCTGCGGGTTGTCTGGTTCAGGCAACCCTGACGCGACACCGTCATGCCGCGCTCGCCTGGACTTTTGCCGCGGGGCTGCTGGCGTCGCTGGCGGCGACGTATGAGTTCACCGCCGCTGTCTTTCTCCTCCTGCTGATTGCGATCGTGCCGGTACTGAACTGGCCTGGGATGCTGCGGGTCGGAAGCATCGGCTGCTATCTCGCCGGCGCGCTGATTCCATTGCTGCTGTACGCCGGCCTGAATCGAGCCGTCACCGGCGATCTCAAGCCTGGCTTTCTCCATGCCGAGCTGCGACCGGTTTACGCCACTGCTGCACCGGCGCCGGACGGCGACGACGACCCGCCGACCTTCTGGCCTTCAGTGGCCAATGGCATCGGTCGGGTCGTTACCGCGCTGGTCGGCAATCATGGCGTGCTCACGCACTTCCCGGTTCTGTTAGTGGGCCTGATCGGGGTTTCGATGGTAATGCATCGCCATTGGCCCCCCGCAACCAAGGTATTTGCCGCCGCTACCGTCGTCGGCGCCGCCACGATTCTCCTGGCCTACGCCCTGATGCGACCGGGTTGGCGCGATCCGATGTTTGCCAATCGCTGGTTTCTGGTCTTCTTGCCCCTGACGCTCTTCTGGGGCGGGGCATGGCTTCGCCGGCCCCACCGCCCGGGATCGTGGGCGGTCGCGGCCGTTCTGCTATGCTTCAGCACCGGCGTCGCGCTGCTGGGTGCAACCGATCCCCAACCGCCGCAGGGGTATGACACCTATACCGCCAAAGGGGCATGGGACAATCTGGTCTATCCGCAGGCCATTTCCGAACGCACCACCCTGGTCGCCGGGCGATGAGCCCGGGCGCGCATAAAAAAAGCCGTCCCGGGCAAGGACGGCTTCGAATGGGGCTGTTGAAAGGTTCTTCGGGTTGTGGGAGGAAAGAACCTTTCACATCGGGGGGAAGAATGGGCCTAGTTTTAAGTGCTCGCTTCCCATATCGTTTCATTGTCCACGATCAGTGAACGCGAACACTGGGCCAGCTAACAATCGCGGTGCCGCAAATGCCGACAGATAAACAAGATTTTTCGGCATCGATTATAAGACGTGATTGGCAGGTAACTTAACACTGACATGAGACTTCCGAAATCTTTAGCTGCCCCGTACGTCGATCACGTCAATTTTGCCGGGTTGTCGCAGTTGCAGAGCGGCGATTGTCGGTGTCGAATTCGCGACGACCAAAACGAGGTGATCGGTGAGAGCACTGGTAACCGGCGGAGCCGGGTTCATCGGTTCGAATTTGGCCCGGCGTCTTGCCCGCGACGGACACGAGGTCGTCGTTCAGGATGATTTCTCCTCCGCAACCTGGACCAATCTCACCGACTTCGATGCCGACGTGCTGACCTGCGATCTGGCCGGCGGCTTCGAACCGGTGCGGAACCAGCCCCGCTTCGACGTCATCTTCCACCAAGCCTCCATCACCGACACCACCGTGACGGATCAGCGGCACATGATGAAGAACAACGTCGAAGCATTCCGGCGGCTGCTGGATCAGGCCGTGAAGTGGAGCAGCCGCGTCGTCTGGGCGAGCAGTTGCTCGATCTACGGCCGCGGACCGGTTCCCATGAAGGAATCTCAAAAACCCGATCCACTCAACGTGTACGCGTTTTCCAAGATGGTGATGGAGAAGCTGGCCGCCAGCTACCAGCCTCGATTGCCCTGGCCGATCGTCGGCCTGCGCTACTCGAACGTCTACGGCCGCGGGGAAGGCCACAAGGGCAAGTTCGCCAGCATGATCGATCAACTGGCCCGGCAGATGCGGTCGGGCCAGCGGCCGCGAATCTTCCATGCCGGCCAGCAGCGCCGCGACTTCGTCTACATCGATGACATCGTCCAGATCAACCTCAAAGCCATGCAGGCCAAATCGGGCGGGGTGTTCAACGCCGGCTTCGGCGACGCCTTTTCCTTCAATCAGGTCGTCGAACAGCTCAACCGCGTCCTGAAGACCCACCTCGAACCCGACTACTTCGAGAACCCCTACAAGTTCACGCAGGACTGGACGCAATGCGATCTGAGCGAATCCCGCCGCGTCCTGGGCTACGCACCGGAGTACGATCTGAAACGGGGGATCCAGGCGTATTACGAATCGGGGTTCCTGGGGATGTAATCGAGGCTGGACAAGGAGGGAAAGCTGTCCCGCTGAGGAAGATGGTCCGATAACCGTCGCAAGTTCCTCAGCTCGATTCCTTGATCATCACCGCGGCCCCGGTGATCTGTTTGCTGTTGCTGATTCCGCCGTAGCCGGCGGAAAGCGTATGCGTTCCGACATTGCCCCAACTGACCGCGATCGTCACGGTCACCGTCGCGCCGGCGGCCGCGGTGCTCACATCAGTCGGGCTGAATGCGACGGTATAACCCGAATTCTGGAGCCCCGCCGCCGCCATCATGTTCGTGATGACCGTATTGACGCTCGAGTTGGTGGCCGTTGCCGGAATTGCCGCGCGGGCCGCAGCTTCCGCGGCGCCCTGTACGGTGTTTTTCACGTACAGGAAATATCCGTAGTCGACGATGCCGAAGGACAGCATCAGCAGGATCGGCAGGACCAGGCAAAGTTCCAGCACCGAGCTGGCCCGTCGCGCGTTATGCGTCCGGCGCCGCGGAACGAGAACCTGTTGAGAATTGCTCATCTTCGGCTTTGGGGAATCTCCCTTCATCCCACCATCGGACGCTGACCGGATCGGGTTGAGAGATTTCGTAACCAGTTCGTGACTCCTCCAAGGCGCGATGTCTCAAAACGGAGGCTTACTGCACGACCGCCACGACCGATGACCCATCGGCCGGGCCGATGTTGGTGTCGTAGTAGAAGTCGGCATTGTTCTTGGTGGTGATCGAATTGAAGATCCCGGAGCCGTAGTACGTGAGGTTGTTCTTGGCCAGGAAATCGGAGTTGGGCGCGATGACCTCGGCGGTGATGTTCATCCCATTGACCGCCGCGTCGCCGAAGGTGTTGGAGCCGAACTGGTATATGACGAGATCTCCGGGACTGCCGCTCGAGGGCGCCAGCGTGCCGCCGATCACGACGTCGCCATCGACGTAGATCGTCGTGGGCCCGGAAAACGTGAGATTGGCGTTGATCGTCATCGACGTGTACCAGTACGTCCCGCCCGGGAGCGTCGTGTTGCCGTTTACCGTAAGCGCGGTCGGGGTACCGGAGGGGGACCAGGTCGGCAGGGTCGGAACGGTGATGTTACTGCCCTGGTTGACCGTGGAACCGCTGATGGTGATTCCGCTGACGCTTCCGCCCGGCCCGACGATGGCGGCGCCTTGAAGCGTGTCGTTGTTATGTCCGTTGATAGCCCCGTTGGAACCGACGCGCGCCTTGCTACCTGCCGAGCCGTGCGATGGGTTGTGAGACTGCGACGAACTGTAGCTGCCGAAAAAAGTATTGTTCTGCATGTTGATCGAACCGAACCCGATGAACCCGGCTTCGGGCGTCACGGCGCCGGTTGCGATCGAGGTCACGGTCAGATTTGTCGCGCTCTGGCCAAACAAGCCTCCCCACCAGATCGAAACCGCGTTACCGCGGGCCGTCGATCGGACGGCGGTCACCTCGACGGCGTTGGGAGAAGATCCCCCGGCGGTAAATGTCCCACCCGACCAAGTTCCGAGCGTCACGTCCCCGGACTGGAGCACAACCGCCGTTCCGTCGGCGGTGTTGCTGGCGGCAATCGACTGCGCCTTCGCGGTCGCGGTGCCGTCGGAAATTCCCTGGGCCCCGTAGCGCGCCGCGGCGTCGGCGGCGCCCTGCAATTGCTCCTTCACCAGCCGGCCGTGCGCCACGTCGATGCACAACATCGCCAGCGCCAGCGCGACTACCATCGCGATCGTCACGTAAACCAGCAGCGCTCCGCGCCGCCGATGGATCGAGCCTTTGTAGGTCATGATGCAGTCCGCCTTATTTATCTTCTTCGGATTTGGCGGCCCCTCGGGCAAGTCGAGTTGAACTCAATCACATTCAGGACCGTCCCATAACGGCTCCGATTCATCAGCCTCAGCAACGGCACGTTCCGCGACCCGTTCACCACTGACACCGGTGCCGCCTCTGATGCGCGCTCACGGAGGCGTCACTTCCTGATAGCTCCCCTGCGACGCCTGGTATTTGCACCCGGCGTAGACTCCCATCGGCGCCGCCGAACCCGTGTGATTGATCGTTACCGACGCGTTTCCGGCGAAGTTCATCGACGTATCGGCGATGTTGATCATGCTGCCGGCAATCGTACCGGAGGCATTTCCGGACATGCTGTACTGGCTGGCGATCATCGAACCGCTGATCGACCCGAAGTTGCCGCTCATGTTCACCGCGTCGTAGGGCGCGAGGATGAATGCGCCGGTCAGCGCCCGCTCGGCGGCCGAAAAAGAAGCCGGCAGCGTGTCGATTCCCTGCACCTGCACCTGGCCCGACAGGTTGATGACATTCGTGATCAGGCTGCCCACGTTCGATTTGCAGTCGCTGACGATGATGCCCTGGATCGTGCTCTGGCCGGCGATGCTCAAGCTGCAAGGCGACTGAAGATACAGCACACCCTGGATCGTCACGTTGCTCAGCGAATACGTCCCGGGCGGCAACGTGACGTTGGCCAGCGTCGTGCTGCCAGGGATGTAGGTGTTGGTCGCATATTGCGAGTAAACCGAAGGATCGACGACCGGGAAGACCGGGGCGGCCACGCCGCTGTGAACGTGCTGTGCGAAGTTGGGGCTGCCGGAAGAATACCCGGCGATCGTGCCGCTGCCGTAGCTGTTCGTGGCCGTGGGATTGACGTAGGAATAGTCGCCCGAAATGCTCGGGCCTCCGTTCAGAGTCAGACCCGTGCCGTTGGCGGTGGCGGTCATGACGCTGCCAGCGGAAGCGGGTGTTCCGGTCACGGTGACGTTGCCGCCCATGGTGATCTCGCTGGCGCTGGCGATTCCGTAGTTGAAAATGTTCCCGCTAAGCGGCACTTGCTGAAACTGGAGCTGGAGTGCGCGCTTGATGCTGGACTTCGGACCGTGTCCGGTCACGGTGACGTTGAGATTGGTGCCGGACTGGGTGATTGCGACTTGGAATTTCTCGCCGGTGGAGGGATCGAGGCTCATCCACTGGCCGGAGGCGGGGATGTAAATCGTGCCGCCGCTGTTCTGAACGGCGTACCCATTCATGTTCGGGGTGCCGTTGAGCTGATTGCCGAGCTGAGTCACCAGCGCGTTCATCAACCCGGACGGGATGACGGCGGGCATGCTGATTGAGCCCAGCTGGTAGCGCATGAAGCGCATTCCGCTATCGGCGGCGTCACGCGCCCCATCAATCGAGGACTCATTACCCGCGATCTGCGAGCTGAGCGCGGTCGCTTCGTAGAAGCCGATCGCCAGCGTAGAGAACAGGACCAGAAAGAGCATCGCGAGCACCGAAGCGAAGCCCCGGCGTCGAGAAGCTGATCGAGCCGCCCGCGATCGCCGTGGCGACCGCCCGGTGTTGCAGTTGCACATCTGTTTTTGCCGGCCTCGCCGCCGGCCCCTTTTGTCACTTCCGGCAATGGACGTCCACTTGGCCCCGCCATTGGTCCGGAAGACACCCAGATATGCAATTCAGATACGGGTCGTGCAAAACTCGCGGACGGCTTGCCTTCAAGCCGTCCGCGAGTCCGCGATCGCTGATTTTATCGGCCTCTGTGTGCCCCTCACGGAGGAGTGACTTCCAGATATGTTCCCTGTGACGCGGTGAACTTAGAGCCGGCATAGACGCCCGCCGGTATTGTCGCGCCGTTGTGAACGATGGTAATTGATGCGTTTCCGCTGAAGTCCATGGCCGAATCGGCGACGTTGACCATGCTGCCGGTGATGGTAGCCGAGGCGTTGCCCGACATGCTGTACTGGCCGGCGATCATGGAGCCGTTGACCGTCCCGAAATTCCCGCTCATGCTGACCGAGGAGTAGGGCGCCAGGATGAAGGCGCCGGTCAACGCAAGTTCCGCCGCGGGGAAGGTCGCCGGAAGCGTGCTCATGTCCAGGACCTTCACCTGGCCCGAAAGGCTGATTGCGTTGGTGCTGAGCGTCCCGACGTTTGCCTTGCAATCGCTGACGATGATGCCCTGGATGGTGCTCTGGCCGGCGATGCTGACCTTGCAGGGCGACTGAAGATACAAGATCCCCTGAATGGTGACGTTGCTCAGCGAGTAGGTGCCGGGCGGCAGCGTGACATTGACCAGGGTCGTATTTCCCGGCAGATAGGGGTTGGTGGCAAATTGCGCGTAGACGGACGGATCGACGACCGGGAAGACCGGCGCGGTTATGCCGCTGTGCACGTGCTGCGCGAAGTTGGGGCTGCTGGCGGCGTAGCCTGCAATCGTGCCGCCTCCGTAGTTGTTGGCGGCGGCGGGATTTGCGTAGGAGTAATCGCCCGAAATAGCCGGGCCTCCGTTCATCGTGAGGGCCGTGGCGCCGTTCGTGGCGGTCATGACACTACCGGCCGACGCGGGCGTGCCGGTCACGGTGACGTTGCCGCCCAGCGTGATCTCGCTGGCGCTGGCGATGCCGTAGTTGAAGACGTTGGAGCTGAGGGGAACCTGCTGGAACTGAAGCTGGATCGCCTTTTGCACGCTCGCTTTTCGCCCGCGGCCGATAACGCTGACGACCAGGCTGGTGCCGGATTCAGTGATCGTCGCGCGAAACCCGGACCCGGTGGAAGCGTCCAGCGAAATCCACTGGTTGGCCGCCGGCAGATAGATCGTGCCGTTGGTGTTTGCAACGGAATAACCGGCCATGTTGAGCGAGCCGTTGAGCTGCTTACCCAACTGAGTGGCCAGGGCGTCCATCAGGCCCGAAGGGGTCGCGGCCAGGCTCATCGCGCCGAGCTGATAGCGCACGAAGCGTAGGCCGCCATCGGCCGCGTCGCGCGCTTGCGCGATCGCCGACTCGTTGCCTGCCACCTGTGAGCTGAGAGCGGTGGCTTCGTAGAAGCCGATCGCGAGGGTGGAGAAAAGAACCAGAAAGAGCATCGCGATTACCGAGGCCAGGCCCCGGCGTCGAGACGCCCGCCGAACCGCCCGCGACCGCCGTGGCGATCGCCCGGTGTAGTATTTGCTCATTCAGTTTTGTCCGGCTTCGACTTACCGGACCCTTGTGTCCCTCCCGGCCGACGAACGTCCAATTGGCCCCGCCGTCGTCCGGAATAGAACACAGATATGCACCGCTTTTGCCGGGTCGGCAAATGCTTTTGCAATTTTCCTGCGGTCTGATCCCGCGCCGCGCACGGGTTGGAAAACTTGGAAACCCGTGCCACGTGAAAGGCGGCGGCGCGGGATCACGCACAGTCATCCAGGCTCAGTTGGAGGGGATGGTCGGCGGCGTTGCGCCGGGATACGCCGGATCGCGATGCGGCAGGCAGAGCGGTTCATGTTTTTTGCTTGCATCCCCACGGCATGACCGTTACCGTAAATTGCCAACTGGGCTCCCGACCTACGCGATGATTGTTTCGCCGCACATAAGGCGGGAAGGGTCCGCGTCGGTCTTGGGATATCTGGCGATTACAACACGGGTTTTGCCTGCACGCTAAACAGGCTGGGGAGATTTGCAAAATGAATAGCAAGGTTGTTTCTTCTATCATCACGCTCGGTCGATGTGTTATTGGGGCGCGCATTAAGCTCACGGCGAGATCGAAATGTCTGGCGGTATTACTTGCCGTGGCTGGGGCGCAAGCGTTGTTCGCGGCTTCGGTCTCTGCCGATTCGCTGAACCTTGGCGTATTGGGGAACTACGCGGTGGTGGACCTTGCCAACGGCAAGACCCTCGGTCAGAACAGCGGACCGATCAACGGCAGCGAACTGCTGGGAAACGGAGTAACCGCGGCCTTTTCGGGCGGGGGCCACGGGGCCATCAGCGGCACGGTCTACTATGACCCGACCGTCCTGGGCACGAGTACATTCTCGCAGTTCCAGCCGGCGCCCGTCACGTCGGCGTTGCCCGACACAACGCTCACCGGACAGGCATTGACGACGGCGCAGAACCTTTCTGTTTATGCCGCCGGACTCATGCCCACTCAGACTTTCACCGGAAGCCTCAGCGCGACAACCACGATCACGGGCAACGGCGGGCTCAATGTTATCGATTTCGCCAGCATCCAGAACGCGCCTCTGACATTCAAAGGAAGCACAAGCGATACGTTCGTCCTGAACGTCTCGGGCACCTTGAACACCAACGTAGCCATGACGCTCAACGGAGTCAGCGCCTCCCAGCTCCTTTGGAACTTCACCGGGACGTCGGGAAACGTATTTCAAACCTCTGGCGGCAATACCGTCGATGGCACGTTCCTGGCGACGAAGGGTGGTGGTTTCAATTTCTCGAACCTGGATCTGAATGGCGAACTGATCAACACGGCGGGAGACGTTCAGATCGTTTCGGGCTCGGAGATTCCGACTTTCAGCCCTTTCACCCCCGCGCCGCTGCCGCTCCCCGGTATCGTCCCATCCGCTCTCGTCCTTTTTGGGGCGCTGGCCGCCTCCAAATTGTCGACCGCCGGCGCGCTGATCAAGGCTGGTTGATCGCAGCAACCGTTCCTGATCGGTGGCGGCGGGCCGATCGCGCCCGCCCGCGCCTCTCCCAATCGCGGCCTCGTCGGTGGTTCCCGAGCCGGCAGGCGGACTCGCCATCCTCGCCGTCCTGTTATTAACTCGGTCGCGGCATTGGCGTCGAGCTGCAACTTGATTTGATCCAGCACCGGCTGCGCCGCGCGTCGCCGAAATTGGAAGTGAACACCGCTACTTATCCGGAGGAGCGCGCACGATGTGGATGCCCGCGCCCGGAGAGAAGCTCTGAGGCGCCTTCGAACAATTGCAGTCGGCAACCTCGATGTCCCACCTAGTTGGAGGGCATGGCCGGCGGCGTCGCGCCGGGGTACGCCGGATCGCTCCACTGCGGCAAGTGGCACATGTTGTTGTCCACCAGCTCGACGTGACCGTCGAAGAACAATCCGTTTCCCAGCTTGCGCACCGCCAGCGTTGTACCGTTGTCGTTGATGTCCACGTTCTGTGCGGACCGGTTTCCGTGCCGGCCGGCGATCGTGTCCCGCGGGGTCAGATACCAGAAAACATCGTCGTCGGCGTTTTCGTTTTCGTCATACACCAGGATCTTGTGGCCTGGATCTTTTACCCGCGGATAAGTCATTGCCGGATAGAAGGCAAGGAACGCGTTCATGCTGAAGGTGAGCGGGTAGGGCGCCCCGCCACGGAAACCGATCTGGTTTTCCCGGGGCGTGGCCGGGCAGCAGAACTGGGCGCGGAGCCGGTCATCGCGCTCGGCAAGGTAGGGCGCCAGGGCTGATTGATTGATGTCGCGGTCGGATTGCCAGAAGACCCAGTTGTAGCCGCTGCGCTGACTGCCGGACGTGGTCACCATGTGCCCGTCGTTGTCGGACGCATAAGCGAAAAACGCGTGCCCGATGTCGCGAAGGCGGGCGGCGCACTGCACGGTCAGCGCCGCCTCTCGAGCGTTGCCAAGCGCTGGGAGCAAGAACGCCGCCAGCAGGATCAGCGCCGCGATGACCAAGAGGATTTCCAGAAGAGAGAAACCGCCGCGGTCGTGCGATCTCAAGTGCGACTCCGCCAAGGCTCGCCGACCCGCATCGGCCAATCCATCCCGGGCCGACCGATCACCCGGGGATGTAATGCTGCGGGTCGTGAATAAAGGCCGGGGTGACGAATTCAACGTGGGTGTCGGCAAAGACGACGTTTCCACGGCCCGTTCCGGATTGTACCCCGGCATGGCGATCGTGGCGATCCCCCAGGTCATTCAAGACCGATCCCATATTGGGCGGCGGCACCCAGACGCCGTCCATCATGGTCTGCTCGTTGCCTTCGATCATGAGGATTTTGTCCGAGGCATGCCGCACGCTCGTAAGCCGGGCCTGGTCGGTAACCGTGCAGCATGCGTAACGGGCGATGCCGCCCACCGAAAATGCATTGATCATATAGCTGTAATAGTACGGTCCCAGGGGCGCCTCCGTGCCGGGAGGAATCACGTGATGAAGCGCGTCATCCGATGGGCAGCGAAATACCGATTCGTCCTTCCCCACGTACCGGCAAAGCGGACCATTGGCGAAGAGGTTGTAAGGCGCGCCCTGCCACTGCTGCCAGTAGATCCAATCCCAGGGTTGCTGCGGCGCGGTTGCAATCCCGGGCAGTGCGCCGTGATTGTCCTGCGAGTAGACCAGCAGTCCGATGGCCAGGGTGCGAAGGTTGTTGGCGCATTGCGTCTGCCGCGATCGCTCGCGTGCATCGCTCAGCGCAGGGAGCAGCAACGCGACAAGCAATGCAATGATCCCGATCACCACCAGCAACTCGACGAGCGTGAAAGCCTTTGGGGACGTGATTGTCTTCCGAGACATGATGCCTCCGACGTCTGCCCCCTGCCGCGAACAAATGAGCCGACATTTTACCTTGATCGGCTTCGTCTATCCAGCAAGATTACAAACCCCCCGCCGATATTCCCGCGGCTGCACTTTTTGCAAAAGATCGGGAGGGCGAGGCGGGCGAGGCTCCTGCATGGCGGAATTGTAAGTGGCGGCGGAAAACCGGGTATGCTAGACAGCAGAGACATGTTGCACTATCCATCTATCGGTGCAGGATGAGTGCCACAGCCTGGGCAGTGTCCCCGCCGTTTCGGTGGTCATGCCCGTTTACAATGCCCGGGCTTACATCGGGCAGGCGGTACGGAGCGTGCTCGGTCAGACGCTGGCCGACTTCGAGTTGATCGTTATCGACGACGGATCGTCGGATGGTTCGGGCCAGGTCGCCCGCGAAACGTCGTGTGAAGACCCGCGGGTACGATTGGTCCGGCAGGAGAACCAGGGCGTCTCCTGCGCCGCCAATCGCGGGACCGAACTGGCCCGCGGCGAGTTTCTGGCGCGGGTGGATGCCGATGACATTTGCTTTCCACAAAGACTCCAGCGGCAAGTCGAGTTTCTTCGCAACAATGCCGATTACGTCGCAGTTGGAAGCCGGGTCCTGCTTATTGATGCCGATGGCGCCGAGCTGTTCGAGATGCCGGGAATCCCACTCACGCACGAGGAAATTGACCGGGGATTGATGTCCGTGGAATGGGCGATCTATCAGCCGGCAGTCATGATGCGAACCCAAGCCGTCCGGCGCGTCGGCGGATACCGCGCCGACCTGCACATTCACGAGGACCACGATCTGTTTCTCAAGTTGGCGGAAGTCGGCCGTCTGGCCAACCTGCCGGAGGTGCTGCTGAACTATCGGCAACGGCCCGACAGCGCCGTCAGCGTCTACGCCAGCCGGCACGTCGAATCACTTCGTTCGGTTTACCAGGAAGCGTGGAAGCGCCGCGGGCTGGTCGGAAAGCGCCCGATCCCCGAGATCGCCGACCATCCTAAAGACCCCGCCGTCATCCTGAACCGCCATCGGCACTGGGGCTGGATGTCGCTCCAGGCGGGAAACCTCGCCACCGCCCGGAAATACGCCCGCGCCGGGTTGCGGCTGGCGCCGCTGTCGGTTGAATCATGGCGGCTCATGTACTGCGCATTCAGAGGGCACTAGACTTTTTGAACCGCGGTCCGTCCGCACGCAACCTGATGGTCAATTCCCCGCTCATCTCCGTCATCCTCCCGGTTCGGGACCTCCGCCGCTACATCGCCCAGGCGATCGACAGCATTCTGGGGCAGACGCTGGGCGATTTTGAGCTGCTGGCCGTCGACGACGGGTCCACCGATGGAACCTCGGAGATTCTCGCCCAGTACGCCAAAAAAGACCCCCGCGTGCGGGTGCTGCCCGGGCCGGTCAGTGGAATCGCACGGGCAATGAATCTGGCGGTGTCCGAGGCCCGCGGACGGCTCATCGCGCGAATGGACGGCGACGATATCTGCATGCCCACACGCTTCGAAAAACAGGTGCGCTTCCTCAGCGACAACCCCGAGCATGTGCTGATCGGCAGCCATTGCACGCTGATCGATCCCGACGGCCGTCCCATCTGCCAGAAACCGGGCATGCCCGACTCTCACGAGCAGATCGATGCCCTGCTGCTGGAGATGAAGTGGCCGCTCGTCCATCCGGCGGTCATGATCCGGGCCGCCGCGCTGAGCAAAATCGGCGGGTACGACGAACGCTATCGCACCGTCGAGGACCACGATCTGTTTCTGCGGCTGGCGGAAGTCGGAAAACTCGCAAACCTCAGCGAGGTGCTGCTCTTGTACCGCCAACACTTCAAAAGCGCCATGTTCACGACCGTCGAAGCGCAGCGGCGCACGCTGATCGAGATCGTCACCGCGGCGTGCGCCCGCAGGGGCATCGGCGTTCCGCAGTCGGTCAAGTATCATCCTCCCCAAATCATTTCCGAAGTCGAGCACCGCCGGATCTGGGTCTGGTGGGCATTGGCCGGCGGCCACCCCGCCACAGCGCGATACCACGCCTGGGCCGTTGTCCGCGGGCTCCCCTTCTCCAAGGAATCCTGGATGGCGTTCCTCTGCGCCCTTCGGGGGCATTAGGTCGAAGCGAACTGCTGCGAGATCTGCGCGCGGCAAACAAATGACGAAATCCGAATGACGAATGACGAGTCAAATCCGAATGACCGAAGGATTGAATGACGAAACTCACCGGGCAGCGGTTTCGAGCTTCGATCATTCGTGTTTCGAATTTGACTCGTCATTCGTCATTCGGATTTCGTCATTCGAGATCAACTGCCCGATGCGCTCACGGATTCTCCAGACGTCCTGGGGCCGAAGATCGGCAAAGTCGATGACCCCGGCGTCTTCATCGCCGACAAAACCGGTAGATTTTCGCTGCGCGCGAAGGGCAAGGACCCGGCGGACCTGCTCGCCCACTTCGAGCTGCGTTCGCTTCTCGACTTTCGCCAGCAGCACCAGATATTCCGCATCCTGCTCGCCGCGCAGATAGGCCTTCAGTCGGATCGACGGGATCGGGGCCTTCTGTCCCACCGGCGCACCGGGATAAAAGAGACACGTATCCTCGCCGTGTTTCCACGAGCTGTCGTCGCCGATGACCTGCCACGGGAGCACGCCGTCGGCGCCGTGAGTCCAATTGTCCCAGCACCACCCGACCGGCTGCATGTTGCTCTCGGCGGGGTCGTTGCTGCTGCCGTAGGGAATGACAATCTGGTGGAACTTCTGCTTGCGCTGGAGCACGAGCCGGCGGTATTGACGGAACGCGCCGCCGGCCACCACGTTGTAATTCAGCACGTCGTCCAGCAGATCGCGCTGCCACTGCGGCCGCGAAATATCGCAACGGAACAGCATGCGCGCATCCCCCGCGGGCGCCAGCGCCACGCCTTCGTGAAACGCCGTCCCGAACCAGCGCAGCGCCCAGAAGTCCTGGAAATTGGTGGGCTCGTCGAGAATCCACGGGCAGGAGCCGTGCGACCAGCCGTGCTCCTTGAAACCGTTCTTGCCGTTGAAGAAGCACTGGAAAATCGTTTGGTTCCAATGTTTCTGGTTGAAATGCCCGGCAAACTGCCGCGAGCATTCGACGAATGCCTCTCGGTAGGCCGGCGGGAAGGCCCGATCGGCCCAGTAGCTCCCGTTGTAATTGCCCTCCATCGGCGTCGGCCAGTTCTCGTGCAACGGCAGGTAGAAGACGTCGAGTGGCACGCCCCTGCGCGGCAGATCGGCAAAGGCGGAGCCGTCGAAGTATTTGCCGAACCGCTTGTCCCACGCGGCCCAGTCGAGCCGATGCCCATCCCATTTGGGGGCGCATCCGGGGGAGATCGAGCCGTCCTGGTGATACGGCACGCGGTTGATCACCGCGCGGTTGCGATGCGCCAACCGGTAATAGTCCAGCTCGTTGTCCGGGAGCCCGTAGCAATTCAGCTCGGGAATGAAGCTCAGGCGGTCGGGCAACGCGAAGTTCCAGACCGTCAGATCGACCGCGACGTCCAGCGACTGATCGCCTGCGGCTATCTTCAAGATCCCCGCATGCTTTCCAGCGGGCATTTCGTGGGGGACGTAGATTTCAATCAGCAGGCTTCCCGATTTCTCGTCTTCGGCGGTCGAGTACGTGCCATCGGAATCAAGCAGCGGATCAGGGACCGGCCCGATCTTCGACGGCACGTTGGCATATCGAAAGATTTGAACCTGTGGCTGAACCCCGCGGCCCTCGAATTGGAGGATCGCGTGTAGTTGCCTCGCGTGGCCGCGAAGCAACAGCTGAAACGAAACGAATTCGTTGCGGGCCCCATGAAGCCGAATCCGCTTCTCTTTCGCGCTCCACAAATGATTGGCCGCCAGATATTGCGGCGGCTGCGTGGGAATCATCTGCCCGGTCCGGGGCTGCATCTTGTCCATCGGATCGATGATCGCGATCTCGACCTTCGCCAATTTCGGAAGCGGTCCAGCCTCTGTGAAGGCCTCCGGATCGGCGCCCGCCAGCGGCGGGAGCGATTGATCCGGCGCGTTGATTGAAATACTCGCTGGCGCTCCGACGTTTCCCGCCCCGTCAACCGCGCGAAGGGTAAACGTTGCTGTACGACCCGCGGCCAAGCCCAAATCACTCAAGCGCAGCGAAAGCCGGATCGATTCGTCCGCAGGCTTGGGAAGGAGGTATTGCGGGATTGGTTTCCCGTCGATCTCCGCAAAGAATCCCGCGACCTGCGCCGGCCCGCGGTCCGGTGGCATGTACCAGTTCACTTGAGTCGCGGTTGCCGTCAGCCCCGGCGTCTCGGGCGCTTCTCGATCCTCTGCTCCCAGCTCGACGGTGACATACGGCGCGTTCTGTTTTCCCCCCTCACGGCTGAAGATGAAACGGTTGGGAAACAAACGAAGCTTGAACTTTTCGCCGTCGCGCGTCCATTCGCTTCCGGTGTCGTCGAAGAGCAGAAAACCCCTGCTGACGCCGGCCACTCGCGCTGCCACCACCTTCGGGTCGATCGCGATCGTCATCCACCCCTGCGCATCCGGCGGCGAGGCTTCGGCCGAACTCCACACCGTCCCGCCCTGCCCCAGCGTCACCGCCGTCAGATCGCTGCCCGGATACGCCCATGGCACGTCCGGATACCGCGAGAAATTGAAACACGAGCTGCCCCGCTGCGGCTCGTAGCTGGCCGACGTTCCTTCCACCCATTCCGAGCCGATGCTGCTGACCGTCACGCGGTGCAGCACTTCGCCGCCGCGTTTTCGCACGTGCAGCGTCGCGCTGCGAACCACATGGCCTTTGAGCGGCGTCGGATCGATGTCGATCAGCGACATTTCCTGGATCGACTTGAGCTTGAGCTGGGGCGCGCCGCCGAGGTTGGCATCGGCTTCGCGATCCACCGCCGAGACCCACGTGTCCCGCGTCACCGCCAGACGCAGAACGTTCTCATCGGCAGCGCCGGCAAACGTCCCCAAAAGCACAACCACCGCGAACGCGATCACGAGGCTCGCGCTTCCCGTGGCACGGGCTTCCAGCCCGTGCTGACGGTGCTCAAATGTGGAAAACCCGGCGCCGCAAATCTTTCGCAAGATCGCGCCGCTCGCACGGGCTGGAAGCCCGTGCCACAGGAAACAATTCCGTGCGCTCTTCGCGGCAAAACGCCGTTGAACTTTCATTGCGGCTCCCAATGACATACCGGCCACAGTCCCGTGCGTCGGCGCGGGCCGCCTCTCGAGCTCGAGCAATGCCGCGATTGGGTCGCAGGCCAACGTCATTTACAATTCTTTCGTGCCGCTGAACCCCCGTCTGGTTGCAGACATCATTCAGTGCCTCTGGCTGATCTTCGTTCTTTACTGGCTCGTCAACGCCTTCGGGAACAAAAAAAACGTTTACAAGCAGAGCCACAAGTCCAGGCTGATCTTTCTCCTGATCACGACTGGCTTCATCTACACGATCATCAGCATCCGCCGCCTGCACATTCAACTTCTGCCGGCGACGATGGCGACGCAGCTCGCCGGGATCGTTCTGTGCGCCGTCGGAATCGGAATCGCGATCTGGGCCCGGCGGGTCCTGGGCGCCAACTGGAGCGGGATCGTGACGCTCAAGCAGGACCACGAGCTGGTCCGCCGCGGCCCCTACCGCTTCGTGCGCCATCCGATCTATTCCGGCGTCCTCCTCGCCGCCGCCGGCACGTTCGTCGCGATACTCCCGACGCTTCAGGGCCTGATCTGCATGACTTTCCTGTTCACCGGCCTGCGCCTCAAGTCGCTGTACGAGGAACAAATCCTCTCCCAGACCTTCCCCGACCAATACTCGCAGTATCGCAGGGAGGTGAAGGCGCTGGTGCCGTTTATTTACTGAGGCCCGCTCCCTGGAACCGATACGCCAGGAAGAGTGATCCACAGATTTCGCAGATTCCGCAGATTTTCAAAACGCCCAATTGCGTCATCTGAAAACTCTGGAGTGAGCCGGAGATGCAAGCGATTCGTTAGCAGTTAGAGATTCGGGCCATGTCGCGGATCCGAGGCGCGGTCATATTACGGCAAAAAAAAATCGCGCCGCGCGGAATATTCGTCGGCTGCGCGCGGTCTGCCCGTTTGAACCGGCAACAGGCCTTCTGTCCTCCGCACGAAGTCCGTTTCGTGAGACGACGTCGTCGAGTCGTTGCGGTACAGGAGACCGGCCTAATTCCCACTCGTTAAAAGGAATCTTCCATGCTGACGAACTTCCTGCATCGCCGTGTCATCACTGCGCCCCTGGTCAATCGAAATCGCAATGACCGCAATCGGTCCGGCCAGCCGAAGGTCGAGTCTCTGGAGGACCGTCAACTGTTTTCCGCCGACGTGGTGCTGCAATGGAATCAGGCCGCGCTGGCCGCCATCCGCACGGACAAGCCGACGCTGGGTGCATTGACCCGCGACCTGGCGATCTTGCACACGGCGATCTACGACGCAGTGAATGCCATCGATCACACGTCCGGCGTGTTCCACGTGAAGGTGAACGCGCCGGCGGACGCATCGCCCGTAGCGGCCGCCGACGCGGCGGGCTTTGCCACCGCCTCCGCGCTCTTCCCCAACGACAACGCCCTGGTCCAGGCGACGTATCAGTCCGTGCTTGCCGGCATCCCCGACGGCCAGGCAAAAACCGACGGCATCGCCGTGGGGCAGTCGGTCGGCCAGCAAACCCTGCTTTCCAGGGCCAACGACGGCGCCAACGCCGTCGTGAACTACACTCCTGGAAACAACCCCGGCGATTGGCGCCCGACCCTGCCGGCTTTCGCGCCGGCCCAGACCCCGCAATGGCCTTTCGTGACGCCCTTCGCCCTGAAGAGCGGCTCCCAATTCCGGTCCCCACCGCCCCCGGCACTGACCAGCCAGGCGTACACGACTGCGTTCAACGAGGTGAAAGACTTCGGGCGCGTGGACAGCACCGTCCGCACCGCCGCCGAGACGGAAGTGGCCCGGTTCTGGGAAGGCAAGGCGGGCACGCCCCAGGTAGCCGGCTACTGGAATGAAATCGCCCAAAGCGCGGCGACATCCGAGGGCAACACGCTGGATCAGAACGCCCGGCTGTTCGCGCAGCTCAACGTCGCACTCGCCGATGCCGTTATCGCCCACTTCGACGCGAAGTACACCTACAACCGCTGGCGGCCGATCACGGCCATCCAGCTGGCCGGCCAGACCGGCAACCCCAACACCACCGCCGACCCGAACTGGCTGCCGCTGCTCAACACCCCGCCGAACCCGTCTTACATCTCCGGGCACGGCGCCGTCAGCGGCGCGGCTTCGACCGTACTGGCCCATTTCTTCGGAACCGACAACGTGGATTTCAGCGTCACCTCCGAAGACCTCAAGGGCGTGACGCACTCGTTCACGAGCTTCTCGTCGGCGGCAGCCGAGGCGGAGAACAGCGTCGTCTGGGGCGGCATCCATTTTCGGTTCGATGTCACGACCGGCGACACCGTGGGTAAGGAGGTCGCCGGTTTCGTCGACCGCCACTTTTTCAAGCCGGCGCCCGCCGCGGTCTTCCAGCAGACCAACCTCGTTTCCAATATCCCCGGACTCGCCGCTCACACGGACCCCCGGCTTCAGAACCCCTGGGGCGTTTCCCTCGACCCCACCGGGCTTTTCCGCGTCGACGACAA
>DATHPP010000389.1:0-7605 GCA_035483795.1 Tepidisphaeraceae bacterium
CGGCGCAGCCTGTCGGAAAGTCTCGGTGAAGGGTGATCGAGCTGGCTTTGCAATGCCGCCGCCAGTACCTGGGCGCTGGCGTAGCGGCGGGAGGTTTTTTTCTCCAGGCAGCGCATCGCGATCTGGTCCATTCCCCCGCGAAGGGAGCGGGCGAGCCTGGCGGCGTCGATGGCGTCGGACTGACCGGCGGACATGAGCGTTCGTGCTGCCGATTCCAGGCAGGCGCTGGGGGCCGGCGGCCGACGCTGCCGGATCATCCGGCAAAGCACCTCGTACAACTCCGCGCGCAATTGCCTGGCGTCAACCGGCACCCCGCCGCTGAGCAGCTCGTAGAGCAGCACGCCCAGCGAGTAGATGTCCGACCGCGCATCCGGCGCCGCCGCATCGGAATCTGCACGTTCAGGTGAGAGATACTCCAGACCCTGAGGCCAGCGTCCGGATTCGATGAAGAGTTTTCGCCGCACGTCCGGCACGTCCGCCGCGGAGGCAATCCCGAAGTCGGTGATGCGGGGGACCGGCTTGTCGCCGGTCATTTCTACCAGCACGTTCGTCGGTTTGATGCTCCCGTGAAAGACCTGCTGCTGATGCGCGAATTGCACGGCCTGGCAGACCTGTGCCAGGAGCTTGAGCCGCTCCTGGGGGGCGAGGGAGTGCGCGTCGCAGAAATCGGTGATCGGCACGCCGTCCACCCATTCGGAAACGAAAAACGCGCTGCCGGTTGCCGTTCTGCCGCAGTCGATGACGCGCACGATGGCGGGATGATCCAGCCTCGCCACCGATGAGCGCTGCGTCTCGAACTGTGAAACGACGTGCGCCGCGTCGAATGCCGGGCGAATGATTTTCAGCGCCACCGGCCGCGGCCCGGGCGACTCCGGGGCGGCGAGAAAGACCACGCCCGTGGCTCCCTGCCCGAGTTTCCTGAGCAGGGTAAACCCCCGGACTCGACTGCCGGGGCCTTCGTGGATGCGCGTGGGCGATGGCGGCGCGGCCGGCGTTGGCGCGGATTTCCCCAGCAGCTCGAACACTTCCCGCGGCGGCGCCGGCGGCAGGGGGCTCACCTGACCAGACGTCGCCAGCCACTTGCTCAACTTGCTGCGCTCGGGGGGAGAGAGGTTCATCGCCTCCAGCCGGCGGGCCTGCTGGTCGGGCGGCAGGTCGATCAGCTCGCCCAGCGCGTCAAGCAGACTGGACGCGTCTTGCGCTTCCCCCGCGTCTGTCGGGTGATCGCTCATGCACCGCCGCCGCTGGCCTCCGAACGATCGGTCATCTCCGCGGCCAGAAAGTGCCGCGCGATCTTCCAATCCCGCTGCACCGTCTTGACCGTCAACTGAAGCAGGTCGGCAATCTCCTGCTCGCGCAGGCCGGAGAAATAGCGGTACATCACGACGCGGTAGCGGCGTTCGTCCAGCTTCTGGAGCCGGCCCAGTGCCGAATCCAGCGCCTCGTAATCAACCTCCTGTTCCTTGCCGGCGGGGTCGACGTGATCCAGATCGAGTCGCGCGAACCCGCCCCCGCGTTTCTGCGCTTTTTTCTGGCGGGCGTGATCGACCAGGATCTTCCGCATGGCGTCGGTGACGGCGTTGTAGAAATGCCGCCGGCCCTCCCAGCTTCCGCCCTGTCCCGCCAGCAGCTTCACGAACGCCTCGTGCACCAACGCGGTTGGCTGAAGCGTGTGGTCGGTGCGTTCCCCGGCCATGAGGAAGCGCGCCCGCTGGCGAAGCTCGTCGTAGACCAGCGGGAACAGGTCCGCCACCGCCTCGCGGTCGCCGCCGTTGATCCGCTCCAGCACTCGCAATACCTGTGAATCGTCTGACATGTTCCTGGACCAAGAAAATAATTGAGCCATCGATTAGCGCCGATAAAGCTACTCGATACCGCCAGTGAAACAAAACCGCCGGGCAGGATCCCGGACGTTTGTTTTCAAATGCGTTTTCGATAACCTTCCCCGCCCGTAGCCCGATAGAAAAACGGTACGGGTCGATGACCGAGACCAACGTCCAGCAAGTTCCGATCGTGATATCCACCTGGCCGTTTGGCATGCCGGCCAACGAGGCGGCATGGGAAGTGTTGCGCACCGGCGGCTTGTCGCTCGACGCCGTCGAAACCGGAATCACCTTTTGCGAAGACGACCCCAGCGTCGACAGCGTCGGCTGGGGCGGGCTTCCCGACTCGGCCGGCGAAGTGACGCTCGACGCTTCAATCATGGACCACACCGGGCGATGCGGCGCGGTCGCGTGTCTGCATCGCGTCCGCCATGCCATCCGGGTCGCTCGCATGGTGATGGAACTGACGCCGCACGTCATGCTCGCCGGTGAATCGGCGACGCGCTTCGCCCTGGATCACGGCCTTCCGCAAACCAACCTGCTCGCCCCCACGGCCGCCAGGGCCTTTGACGAATGGCGGCTGCGCGAGGAAGCCAAACAGCACGGCGGCCACGACACCATCGGCATGCTGGCGATTGACGCGCGGCAGCGAATGGCCGGCGGGTGCAGCACCAGCGGCTTGAAGTTCAAGCTTCCCGGGCGGGTTGGCGATTCGCCCATCATCGGCGCCGGCTTGTACGTCCTGCCCGGGATCGGCGCCGCCGCCGCCACCGGCAAGGGCGAGGAGGTCATCAAGGTCTGCGGAAGCTTCAGCGTCGTGCAGAACATGAGCCGCGGCCTCGAGCCTCGCGAAGCCATCGCCGAAGTGCTCAAGGAGATCCTGCATCGCCATCAAGGCAAGGCCGAAAGCGATGTGAGCTTCATCGCCCTGCGCGCCGACGGCGCCTACGCCGGGCTGACGCTCCGGCCCAAGACCAACTTTCAATACGCCGTCATCGCCAACGGGGCCAAGCGCCTGGTCAATGCCGGCGCGTTCTGGTCGGAGTGACGTGGTTGGTTCGCGCGGTCAGGCCCGGACAAGCTTGATCTCGATCACTTCCGCGGGGCAGAACAGGCGGAGGGCGAACCCGGTGAATCCCAGTCCGCGGCTGACGACCAGCCAGGTGCCGCCGAACCGATGGACTCCCTTGCAAAGCCGTCGGGGCAGCGCGTCGTGGCGGATGAGGGCGTGGCCGCCCGGCAGGCAGATCTGCCCCCCGTGCGAGTGGCCGGCAAAGTAAACATCCGGCGAAAGGCATCTGGCTTTGCGGATGATGTCGGGGTAGTGCGAAAGCACCAGCCGCGGGATTCGCTGTTCTTTGGGTGGAAAGCTGCTCAGGACCTGGGGCGTAACGTCCCTGCGGATGACGCCGGGCAGGCCGATCAGTTCGACGGCCGCGCCGTCGATCTCCAGCAGTTGCCGCTTGGCGTCGAGGAACGTGATTCCACAGCCTTGTAGCCGCGGGGCAAGCGAGTAGCCGTCGTGGTTGCCCAGCACGCCAAAGCAGCCGTAGCGGGCGCGAAGCTGGGACACGAACCGCTTGATGTAGGGCAGGGCGGGCCGGTTGTCCTTTTTGTTGTGGTTGAGATCGCCCGTGACGAAGATCAGGTCGACGGTTTCGCGCCAGATCCGCTCGAGCAGGGCATCGTAGACATCCGCCCACGACGTCCCAAAATGCAGGTCGGTGACATGGGCGATCCGCAGCCCCTCCAGTTCGCGCGGCAGTGACGGGATGGGAAGCTCGTAGCGGTTCCACTCAAAATCGTGCGGGACCGAACGCTGGAGCCAGGGACCGGGACGAGCTGCCTCGGATAATCCCGGTTTGGCGGCAGCCACTGCCGCCGGCTTGCCCTTTCGCGACTGGTCTACAGACACTTCCATGAGCTTGCCTGGCAGGAGCGGGTGAAAGTTTTGCCCGCCATGCCAGCGTGGGTATAATAGCGGCTTGGAATTCCCCGAACAGCGGCTCTTCTCGCCCTCGGAGATTTCGCTCGATGCATTCCCACAGCCGCCGGAACCGGTCCCTCGTTATCGCGCTTTACATCAACGCGGCGCTGTTGCTGTGCATCCTTGTCGCGCTGTTGGCCCGCGGGAATTCCGGGACGGCCTTCGCTGCCATCCCCTCGCCGCAGCCCATCGCCGGCGGGGCCAACCTCTACTTGATGCCGGCTCAGTTTTCCGCCAATAAATGGGGCTGCTATGTCCTGGACATCGACGCCCAGACGCTCCTGGCTTATTATTATTCCCCGAAAAATGACGGCACCGACCTGCAACTGGTGGCGGCCCGCAAGATCACGTATGATCGCCGCCTGACCAACTTCAACAGCACCGACCCCAGTTGGATGGAAGTCAAAAAATGGGTCGAGCAGGCCGCCGAAGGCATCCGTGGGCAGGACAACGGAATCCCGCCCGCAAAAGGCAACGAGAAAGGCAACACCGATTCGGGCGCTACGTCGCATTGATTTAGCGTCGCATTGATTTAAGGTCGCATTGACTGAGGCTGCTTTGACTGAGGCGAGTTCGTCACACCACTGATCACACCAAGGAGATCCGCGATGGCCAAGATGTTTTACACGCTGGATGAGGCCAAGACCGCCCTCGGCAAGTCCGAGGAGGAAATCAAGCAGTACGCCCGCGAGGGCCGGCTGCGCGAGTTCCGCGACGGGCCGCGGCTCATGTTCAAGGCCGATCAGGTCGAGCAGCTTCGTTCGGAAATCTCCTCGGGCGCCGGCGATCAGGTCGACTTGGGCGTCTCCGATTCCGGCGGCATGATCGACCTCGTCGACACCACCGGCGCCAGCGGCACCAGCATCACCCTGGCCGACACCAACACCGGCCAGAGCACCGGCTTCGCCCTCAAGAGCGGCACCGGCGCGGGCACGGTGAAAGCGAAGGAGGACACCGCCCTGGCCACCGACCTGGGCCTCTCGGGCACCGCGGGCGGAATTCCCTCGCCCGCCGCACGCACCTCCGGCTCCGGGATGTCCAGCGGCGGCAGCCGGGCCGGCATCAACGTCTTCGGCGCCGATGAGATTCCCGGCGTCGTCGATCCCATGGCCCAGACCGCCATCACCCCCAGCACTCAGGAAATCAATCTTGAAAGCGTCGGCTCCGGGTCGGGCCTGCTCGACCTCTCCCGCGAGCGCGACGACACCAGCCTCGGCGCCGTGCTCGAGGAGATCAGCCCCGGCGCATCGGGCGCGCCGGCCTCGGATACCGGCATCGGCGGTGGCGTCGACCTGGAAGCCCCCGGTGGCGGCATCGACCGCGCGCCGCTGGCGCCGGTCTACGTGCAGGCGTACGACCCCATGGCCCCCGCGTTCGGCGGCCTGGCCCTCGGCGCCGCCGCGTTCGTGCTCTTCGGGCTTTTCGCCCTTATCGCCGGCGTCGAAGGAACTTCGCCGGGCGCGCTGGCTTGGCTTAGAGATCCTTCCCGAGCCTCGAATCAGCTCTGGTTCGTGCTCCTCGGAGGCCTGGTAACCGCCATCATCTTCTTTGTGATCGGAATGCTTGCCGGCAAAGCCCGCGGCGGGGCAAGATAGCCCCGATCGCCAACCGCGATCCCACGAAAAAAGCCCGGATTCATCCGGGCTTTTTTACTTGCCGAATCCGTTCGCCATCTCATTTACGGCCCGACAGCGGAACCGTGGAGAGCGTGATGGGGATGTAGTTCAACTTGTACAATTTATTGTTCTGGTAATTGCCGGTCGGATAGAGGATGCAGTTGACGGTGTTGTCATCGACCTTCGTTTGATACTTCTGCCCCACGATCGGCACGTACCATCCCAGTTTGTCAGTATTGATCGTCTTGAACTTCGTCCACGGGCCCCAGGGCCTCGGAGCTTCGTAATAATCGTTGATGGTTCTCGGATCGGTGCGCAGGTTGTAGGTGGTGTAGTGCCAGACGACCATCACATATCTGCCAAGGGCGGGGATGTAGGTCATGCCGGTCATGCTGCAATTGAGGGGGTCCTGAAGAATGGGCTTGGCGTTGTTGATGTCGTGGGCCCAGTTTGCGCCCGGCATGCCGTCGCCGCCGGTGTAGAACTCCCAGTCCGCGCCGTTCAAGTCGGGCAACTTGTTTCGCGAAACCCTTCCCAGGATGTAGTTGTCGCCGTCCTCGAAGTGGCCGTTGTTCGCCACGGCGTAGACGTATTGGTCTGCGTTGTCCACGGTTGCCTCGCCATTCTTGCCGTACCAGACGAAGTACGGCGCGCCGAAGCGCAGGCCGGGGAACATGGGGTGGTCGTAGTTTTCGGAGGACGGTCGGGTCCAGGTGACGCCTTTGTCGGTGGATTTGATGATGCTGGAGTTTTTGAAAATGTGCCGGTGGTTGGCGTCGCCGGACCGTTCGGGATAGAGGCAGCGGGTGACGAACATGTAGAGAACGCCGTCCACGCAATAGGAATTCATCGTTTTCCAGTTGGCCCTGTCGGGCCTGGCCGGCTCCCGGCCGTAATCGCCCAGGTCGGAGATCGTCACTCCTTTTTCGTTGTTGGGATCATCGCCAACAAGTTTTCCAAAGGCGACGCTGGCCGGCTTGATGCCGCCGAAGCTCGAGCCATCGTCGTTGCCGGTGTAGAGGTTTCCGTCGTCGGCCCAGGTCGGCGCCCATTCGTCGCCGTGACTCGTGCTGATCTGCGCGTAGTCGGCGTTGAAACGAATGTCGACGATCGGCTTGTCGCGTTGCGCCAATGCCGTGACGTGAAATGTCACAATCACGACCAGCGCAAGTGCGAGCTTCCCGATTGACATGAGATCCTCCGCGATTGGTTTGCCAATACCGAAATGAAAACTCCGCGCCCTGGCCAGTTATACCGGCGGACAAGAGACGCGGTTGAATCGCGAGCATTCCACCGGCGGAGCTGTCGAACTGAATCTGGGGGGCGCCGATGGCCGCTACGTTGGCGTCGCTGGCGTTGGTGATGCTCAAGGTCACCCGGGCCGCCCTCGCAATCCCCGCACCGCCGCCAGCCCGGTCCCCAACGGCGAGGTGCGTGAGGGATCTGCGATTGCCGATTGTCGCCGCGTCTCCCTCTCCCCCTCTTGTTCCGGCGTCCCGCGTCGGCCTGCCGCCTGCTGCCTACGGCCGTTACCGAATTTGGCGTGACACCGCCGAACAATCAGAATGTGCGGGCGCAAATGCGGGTGATCATCAAGCGGATTCTGCGGAAGCCAGGCTATCCGCCGGACAAGCAGGCGCGGGTGACGGAACTGGTGATGGAGCAGGCCGAGGCGCTGTGCCGGGAATTTTCGAGCCGGTCTCGGGATGAGGGGTGGTTCGATGCCCCCGTCGCGCAGCGACATGACGGACTCCGGACGATCGCCGATCCACTTCCGGCGGGCCGGTATTTGAGAATTTTTAGATAATCCGTCGATGCTGCAAAAACGCGCGGGCTGAACCCGGAAATGCTCCAAAACAAGCAATCGCCGATGACGAGAAAGTGGGTGCCTGAGATCCGTCGAAAAGCGCTCAAATGATGGCATAAAGGGAGCAGCCCGTTTTTTTGCGACGCGGGGACGCGGGGACGCGAAGACGGATAGAGGGTATGGGAGCCGGAATCCTGGCGGGCATTTGTTTTGGCAAGTTCTCGATAAATGGCGGTTTGGCGCGGTTTGGCGCGGTTTCACGCGCTGTACAATGTTCCAAAATCGCTTGTAATCGAGTCGTTTCTTCCGCGGGCGTCGCAGCGGCCTATTTTTGGCGGCGGACGTTCAGCCGCGACCGCTTCGGCGTCTTCA